>NZ_CP045118.1:4508029-4808564 GCF_009189165.1 Pseudomonas sp. SCB32 | reverse complement strand
ATGACGGTGCTGACCGCTACCGGCATGAGCCAGCAGCGCCTGACGGTCTATAGCCTGGCCCCTGCGCTGCTGGTGTCGCTGGTCGTTGCCTGGCTGAGCCTGTGGGCGGCGCCGCAGGGTATTACTCAGATGCAATTGCTGCTGAACAAGCAGGATGCGATGACCGAGTTCGATACCCTGGCGCCGGGGCGGTTCCAGTCGATGCGCGAAGGCTCGCGCGTGACCTACACCGAGACCCTGGCCAATGAGCGTACGCAACTGGGCGGCGTATTCATTGCCGACAAGAATCCGCCGCGTAATGGTAAGGACGGCGGGGCTTCGGTGCTGGTGGCGAACACTGGCGAACAGCAGATCCATGCCGATGGCAGTCGCTACCTGATCCTCAAGGACGGCTATCGCTACGACGGCACGCCGGGACAGGCCGACTACCGGGTGATCAAGTACGACACCTACGGCGTGCTGCTGCCCAAGCCGGAAGTCAGCAGCGAGATCGATGACCGTGACGCCATTCCCACCTCCGAGCTGATCAGCAGTACTGACGTGCGGATGAAGTCCGAGCTGCAATGGCGCCTCTCGATTCCGCTGCTGGTCTTCGTGGTCACCGTGCTGGCGGTTCCGCTCTCGAGGGTCAATCCGCGTCAGGGGCGTTTCCTCAAGCTGCTGCCGGCGGTTCTGCTTTATATGGCGTACCTTGCGCTGCTGATCGCCGGCCGCGGCATGCTCGACAAGGGCAAGATCCCCCTGGCGTTGGGACTGTGGTGGATCCATGCCCTGTTCCTGAGCATCGGATTGCTGTTGCTGTATTGGGAGCCGCTGCGGCTCAAGCTCGCCGCCGCACAGGCGAAATCTGCGCGGGGGCTGAACCATGCGTAAGCTGGATCGTTACATCGGCATCACCGTTTTCATCTCCATCCTCGCCGTGCTCGGGGTGATCCTCGGCCTGGCCGAACTGTTCGCGTTCGTCGATCAACTGGGCCAGATCAACGACACCTACACGCTCGTTGATGCCCTCAAGTTCGTGCTTCTCACCGCGCCCAGCCGCGCCTACGACATGCTGCCGATGGCTGCGCTGATCGGCTGCCTTGTGGGTCTCGGCACCCTGGCCAGCAACAGCGAGCTGACCATCATGCGCGCCGCTGGCGTATCGCTGCAGCGCATCGTCTGGGCAGTCATGAAACCGATGCTGGTGCTGATGTGCGCCGGCATCCTGCTGGGCGAATACGTGGTGCCTTACACCGAGACCATGGCCCAGAACGACCGTGCCCTGGCGCAGAGCGGTGGCGGGGTGACGAACTCGACGTCCGGCCTGTGGCACCGCCAGGGACGCGAGTTCATCCAGATCAACGTGGTGCGTTCGGATGGGGTCCTGCTGGGCGTGACCCGCTACGACTTCGACGAAGCACGTCGTCTGCAGACTTCCAGCTTCGCCAAGCGTGCGCGCTTCCGTGACAACCAGTGGGTGCTGGAGAACGTCACCACCACGGTGCTGCATATGGATGAGAAGCGCAGCGAAGTGCGTGAGGCGCAGTACGAACCATGGAATATCCAGCTCACTCCGCAACTGCTGAATACGGTTGTGATGGAGCCTGAAGCCCTGTCCATCAGCGGGTTGTGGAGCTACATCCATTACCTGGAGGACCAGGGGTTGAGCGCCAATCGCTATTGGCTGGCGTTCTGGACCAAGATCCTGCAGCCGGCGGTCACGGCTGCGCTGGTGCTGATGGCGATTTCCTTCATCTTCGGCCCGCTGCGCAGCGTGACGCTGGGGCAGCGCGTGTTCACCGGCGTGCTCGTGGGCTTCTCCTTCCGCATTGCCCAGGATCTGCTCGGCCCTTCCAGCCAGGTCTTCAACTTCCCGCCGTTGCTGGCGGTGCTGGTGCCGGCGGCAATCTGCGCCTTCCTGGGAGCGTTGCTGCTTCGACGGGCGGGGTGACCGCGCCCCTGCTCGAAGCAACGAAAAGCCCGCCAATTGGCGGGCTTTTTTTTGTTCGGGCTCAGGTAAGGGCTCAGCTCCGTCCTTGGGTCGTCTTGCGTACTTCCTTGGGAATCTGGATCACCACGCTCTCCGAGTAACGGTCCTGCCAGGTTCGCTTGTCCTTGTCCCAGAGCATCCACAGGAAGCCCAGGCCCAGGCAGGCCCAGGAACCAATGGAAATCACGAAGCGCAGCAACGCCTGTAGCAGGCTGATCCGCGAGCCGTTGGCGTTCTGTACGCGGATGCCCCAGACCTGCATGCCGAGGGTTTGGCCGTTATGAGTCCAGAACTTGGCGAAGAAGGCGAACAGGCTGATGAACAACAGGCTGGACAGCAGCGGGTCGCCGATCAAGCCGCCCTGGTCGGCCAGTTGCTTGAGCTTCTCGCTGCCATAGATGAGCCGCAGGAAGCCCTGCTGATAGATCAGGGTCACGACCATCATCAGTGCCACACAGAGCAGGAAGTCATAGAACATGGCGGCAAAGCGGCGGATGAGCGTGGCGGGCGGGAAGTTTCCCGCGGGCTGGAGCTGCGGTCTGGACATGGCGCCTTCTGGAGCGAATCGTGGGTCGGCAGGGCGGTGCCCTGGATGAGTCGGGCGGGATTATACGTTTTCCGGCCAGATTCGGCCTTTATCGAGCGACCTCTGTTCTAAGCTGCACCCATGACGCTTCCCAGGAAGCGAGGCGAAAGGTCGCACAGCAAGGAACGAGGATGCCGTTACGCAACTATGCCCGACGCCGGCGGGTGCCACGCTTGGTGTTTGCCCTGTCGATGGCGGTGCTCCCCCTGACGCTGGGCGGCATCATCATCTATTGGCAGGCCTTGCGAAGCATGTCCGTCGAGGCGCATACGGCCTCCAGCGAGGCGCTGCGCCTGTTCGATCTCATGCTGGGCAATGCCGAGGGGGCGGCCCGGGTGGCGCTTTCGCAGGCGGGTAAGCCCTGCAATGACTCGACCTTGGTGCTGAGGGAACAGGTCGCTGTGGTTCCGTTCGTGCGCTCGGTCAATCTCACGCGGGGTGACGATATCTACTGCACCTCGTTATTTGGTGATTTCAAGGAGCCGTTGGAGGGCGCTTCCTACGTGGAAGGACGCTTGCGCCTGATGGCGGGCAATCCGGTGACGCCCAAGGTTGCCGTGCTGATCCTGCGCGAAGTCAAAGGGGAGTACGGCGCACTGGCCACTGTCGATGGGCGCTATCTGAGCACCACTCTGCAACTGGTCAATCAACGCAGTGACCTGCAGTTGCAGGTCGGCGCGACGTGGATGGATGAAGAGGGGAATGTGCATGAAGGGGAGCCCGCCCCTTTGCCGATCGGCCATATTCGCCTGGTCTCCGAACGCTTCCCGTATGCGGTGATAGGAGGCTATCCCGAGGGTTCGCAGTGGCGTCACATTCGTCAGGAGGCACTGCCGCTCGCCATCTTGCTGCTGATGCTGGGGGCCATCTCGGGATTGGCCTGCTACTGGCTATGGGGGCGTTCCGCGACGCCGAGCCTGGAGTTGGAGCGGGCACTGATGGCCGGAGAGTTCATCCCCTACTTGCAGCCATTGGTGGATGCGCGTGATGGGCGCTGGGTCGGCGCGGAGGTGTTGATGCGTTGGCAGCACCCGCGAGAGGGTATGGTCGGGCCGGACCTGTTCATCCCAATGGCCGAGCGTTCGGGCCTGATCGTGCCGATGACGCGCGACCTGATGCGTCAGGTGGGGGATGGACTGGCTCCCTATGCCGAGTTGTTGGGGGCGGATTTTCATCTGGGCATCAACATCAGTGCCGTGCACTGCAGCGAAGCGGGCTTGTTCGATGATTGCCTGAAGCTGCAGGCGAAGTTCCTGCCGCACCAGCTGAACCTGGTGCTGGAGCTGACCGAGCGGGAGCTGATCGCCGCCAGCGAATTGACTGACCAGTTGTTCGAGCGCCTGGATGCCCAGGGAATCCGGCTCGCTCTCGATGATTTCGGTACCGGCAACTCGAGCTTGGCCTATCTGCATCGTTTCAAGGTGGATGCACTGAAGATCGACAAGAGCTTCGTTGCGATGATCGGTGTCGATGCGCTTTCAGTGCGTATCCTCGACAGCATCGTCGAGCTGTGCGGCAAGCTGGACCTGATGATCATCGCCGAAGGTGTGGAAACCGAGGAGCAGTGGCGCTACCTGAACGAGCGAAAGGTGGATGTGCTGCAGGGGTACTTGTTTGGCAGGCCGATGCCGCTGGATGCTTTCGCGCAGGCTTTGCGTGAAGGACGCGAAAGCGCCGGCTGATTTCCTGTCGGGAGGGGCTTTCAGAGCATGTCCAACCCATGGCTTGGGCTGTTGTCCGCCGTGGTCGTTGGAGGAATGTTTCGGTCAAATGGCCCGTCTGCGTCCTGCTTCCAAACCCGGTGCGATGGAGAAGGGATACTGATAAGTGGTTCACACTTTTGAATTGATGCTGGCAATTCCTTAACTTTTTTTTGACATCCGTTATTTGGTTTTAAGGGAGAGTTTCAGCCCCTGGCTGCCATAGATCGCGTATTTCAGGGAAAAGATTAAAAAAACGATGGCTATGAGCGCTCGCTATAGCACTTGTCGCAATCGGAGGGGTTCGCTCTAATGACGCGTCCTTGCTGGCTTTGAGCCGTTTTGGGTCGGTCTTTCGAGGGATTTGGTCCCGTGAATTATTCGTTGATTGATTTCCTATACAACGCTGAGCGACGACTGGTCTCAAATTGCCGGTCAATGGAATGGCAGTTCGCCATTTCGCGAATAGAGTTGTCTTGGAAGGCTAAAGAACAAGAGTCCGAATAATGCCTATTCGTTCCCGTGGATTCACCCTGATCGAATTGATGGTTGTTGTCGCGATCGTCGCCATTCTGGCGGCTATCGCCTATCCCAGCTATCAGCAGTACATCATCCGTGGCAAGCGCTCGGCCGCGCAGGCGCAGATGATGGACATCGCCAATCGCGAGCAGCAATACCTGTTGGCCAATCGCATCTATGCGGATTCGGCGGCGATGGCGAGCAGCGGCTACACACTGACCAGTGATGTGTCGAGCAACTACAGCTACAGCATCACCGTCAATAACGCAGCAACGCCGCCGACCTACACCATCACGTTTACCCCTAGCGGCAGGCAAGCCAGTGACGGTGCCTTGACCCTCGACAGCATCGGCAACAAGACTCCGACGGCAAAGTGGTGAGCGCTATGGTTCTCTCTCGACAGCGTGGTTTGACCCTTATCGAGTTGCTGGTCAGCATCCTGATCATCTCTCTGGGCCTGCTCGGGTTGGCCAAGCTGCAGACGCGCATGCAGTTATCGGACATGGAGTCCTATCAGCGTGCCCAGGCGCTGTTGCTGCTCAACGATATGTCCAGTCGGATGACTGCCAATCCGAACAACTCCGCCAACTACGTCACCGGTAGCGCCAGCCCCGTGGGTGCTGGAATGACCTGTTCGACCAGTACCGCCACGCGCCAACAGGCTGACCTGGCCGACTGGTGCAACAATCTGCAGGGTGCCGCCGAAGTCGGCGGTGGAAACGTCAAGGCGGGCGCCATGCTGGGAGGGCGCGGTTGCGTCGAGTCCCTGGGGAGCGGGCAGTACCTGATCACCGTGGCCTGGCAGGGCATGAGCCCGATTTCGGCGCCACCCACCAGCGTGGCCTGCGGCAGCGGCCAGTACAATGGTGGTGGTACATCGGACTGCAAAGATGATCTCTGTCGCCGTGTGGTGACCACCATCGTGCGGGTAGCCACGCTATGAGGCGCCTTGTCCAGCAGCGAGGGTTCACCCTGGTAGAGATGATGGTCGCCGTGACCATCGGTCTGCTGATCATGGTTGGCGTCCTGTCGCTCTACCTGAATTTGCGTCGAACCAATGACGACATGGCCAACACCAACGCGCTGATCGAAAATGGTCGGTTCGCGGTGCAGCTGATGCAGGAAGACCTGTCCCATGCCGGATTCTGGAATGGCTATATCCCACAGTTCGACGATCTGACCTGGTCCGACGTTCCGACTGACGTTCCTGCGGCGCTGCCGCCGGTATGTGGAGACTTCTCGACCTGGACGGCAGCGGACAAGACGGCCGTGCTTGGCGTCGCCGTACAGGCCTTTTCGGCGGTTCCTGCGGGATGCTCCGGGATAGTGACCAACCTGGCCACCAATTCCGATGTGCTGGTGGTCCGGCATGTCGCTACCTGTTCTCCGGGTGTTGGTAACTGCGAGGCTTCTACGGCGGGTAAGGTGTATTTCCAGGTTTCATCCTGCAGCACCGAGCCGGCCTCCTCCTATGTGTTCGGCACGGGCGGATTCGTCCTGCATCAGCGCGACTGCCTCGCCCTGGCTGAGAGTCGAAAGTACGTTACCGACATCTATTACGTGCGCACTTATGCGGTAACGCCGGGAGATGGCATTCCCACACTGATGCGCTCGCAGTTCGACTCTTCTGGCGGCGCTACGCCCGTCACCGGCCAGCAGGCGGCGGTGCCACTCATCGAGGGCATCGAGGCGTTCCGCGTCGAGCTGGGGATCGACAACATCAGTAAGACCGGCGGCGCCGTGCGATACGACCAGGCGATTATCTGGACCGACCCCACCAACCAGACTTCACCGACCAATCGTGGTGATGGGACGGCGGACGGCAGCTTCATCCATTGCGGTGCAGGCTCCTGTGCGCTGGCGGACCTCATGAATGTCGTGGAAGCCAAGCTCTATGTCCTGGTGCGCAGCCGTTCGGTGGCGCCGGGCTACACCTCGGACAAGACGTATGCCCTTGGGGGCGCCACCCTCGGGCCGTTCACCGATAGCTACAAGCGGCACCTGTTCACTTCCAGCGCAGCGTTGGTGAACGTGTCCCGCAGGAGGCAGACGCCATGAGCACAAACGGTAAGGCGGGGGAGCAGCGGGGGGCGACCCTGGTGGTCACCCTGGTGATGCTGTTGATGCTGATGCTGATGGTGGGGAGTGCCTACACCTTGAGCGGAACCAACCTGAAAGCGGTGGGCAACATGCAGTTCCGCAATGAGGCCATTGCCGCTGCAAACGTCGGCATCCAGCAAGTGATCGGTTCGTCCTTCGCCACCACTCCGACAGGGACGCAGCCGATCAATGTCGACATCAACAACGACGGTGTCACGGACTATACGGTCATCGTGGCGCCACCGGTGTGCAGCGGTGCGCGGCAGACTGGCAATTCATCGCTCTGTGGCATGGGGACCAAGAACATGTGCACTCAGAGCTGGAATACCACCTGGACCCTGAATGCCTCGGTGACGGACAACGTGAGCGGTGCGGCAGTCAAGGTGCGTTCGGGGGTGCGTGTGCAACTCACCGATTCGCAGAAACTCGCAGCGTGCGGAGCATGAATATGAAGACTCAGGACAATGTCTCGGCACTCGGGCGAGTATCCGCATTGTGCATGCTGCTCCTCGCCGGTGCGATGGCTCGCGCCGACGATATCGATTTGTTCGTTGGCACGCCGCCCAACGCCGCGGATGCCCCCAACGTATTGATCGTCCTCGACAACACGGCTAACTGGAATACGCCGTTCACTAACGAGAAGGCTGCACTGGTATCGGTGATCAACGGGCTGCAGGCGAACAAGTTCCGGGTCGGTCTGATGATGTTCACCGAGTCCGGAGGCGGCAACAAGGGCGATGACGGTGGCTATGTCCGCGCCGCTATTCGTCTGTTCGATGCTCCCAACAAGACCAAGTACCAGGCCCTGGTGAACAGCCTGGACGTGGGCGCGGACAAGTCCAACGGTGGCAAGATCAGCAAGACCATGGAGGAGGCCTGGCTTTACTACTCGGCGGGCGTGCCCAACTCCGGTAACCAGAAGGTCAAGACTGACTACACCGGGAACAACTCGGGCACTGCATCTTCCAATGCCATCTACGCCCTCAGCGGCAACGCACTGTCGTCAGTGAACGGCAGCCCCTACAACAATCCCATCGTTACCGGTTGCGCCAACAACTTCATCATCTACATCAGCAACGGCGCAGCGCAGGACAACACCAACGACCTCAAGCAGGCCACCAGTGCGCTGAGCGCGGCGGGCGGCAATACCACTGCTATCCCGATTTCCCCCAGTGGCTCCCAGGACAACATGGCCGACGAATGGGCGCGCTTCATGAAGAAGAGCACCCTGGGGATCACCACCTATACGGTGGATATCGACAAGGTCACCACGGGCCAGGGGCCGGGCTGGACGGCGTTGCTCAAGAGCATGGCCAACGTCAGCGGTGGCAAATATTTTGACGTGACGGCTTCCGGTACCCAGATCTCCGACGCATTGAATGCCATCTTCTCCGAGATTCAGGCAACCAACAGTGTATTCGCGTCCGTCACATTGCCGGTCAGCGTTAATACCCAGAGCACCTACCTGAACCAGGTATTCGTCGGCATGTTCCGCCCTGATGCTGACTCCTTCCCGCGCTGGGCAGGTAACCTCAAGCAGTACAAACTGGGGATGGTCAACGGCAAATTGCAAACGGTGGATGCCGATGGCAACAGTGCGATCAACAGTGCTACCGGTTTCATTACCGAGTGCGCCAGGAGCTTCTGGACGCCTACCACCACGGACAGTTACTGGACCTTCAAGCCGCAAGGCAATTGCCTGACGGTACTGAACTCGGACGTTTCCAACTATCCGGATGGCAATATCGTGGAAAAAGGGGCGCAGGCCTACATGCTGCGTCAGGCCTCTACCCGCACGATGAAGACCTGCCCGCTGACTGGGTGCACCACGCTCACCGATTTCAATACCAGCAACGCAGCCATAACTCAGGCATTGCTGGGGGCGGCGGATGCCACTGAGCGCAGCAATATCATCAGCTGGGCATTGGGTGCTGACAATCAGGACGAAAATACCAACGGCAACCTCACCGAAATGCGTCCCTCGGTGCACGGTGATATCGTGCATTCGCGTCCGGCAGCCATCAACTATGGAAACCAGACGAATCCCAAGGTGGTGGTCTACTACGGTGGGAACGATGGCCTGCTCCACGCCATCAACGGCAACCGTACTGGCAACATCGGCTCGGTGACTCCCGGTAGCGAACTCTGGTCGTTCATGCCGCCTGAGTTCTACCCAAGCATCAAGCGGCTGCGCGATAACGCTGTGACCATCAGCTTCCCCGGCCATACCACCGGTACGCCCACGCCCCAGCCCAAGTCCTACGGTATGGATGGTTCGGTCAGCACGGTGCAGCAGAACGGCAGTACCTGGATATACGCCGCCATGCGCCGTGGTGGGCGGTCGATCTATGCATTTGACGTTTCGTCCTCCACAGCCAGCCCGACTTTGAAGTGGAAGCTCGGCTGCCCCAATATGACCAACGACACGGGCTGCAGCTCCGGTTTCAGTGGTATCGGACAGACCTGGGCCACGCCAAAAGCCTTCACGGCGGCCGGCTACAACAGTGGCACGAGCACGATACTGGCGATGGGCGGGGGCTACGATGCCTGTGAGGACAATGATCCCAATACCTGCATCTCCAGTAACAAGGGCAACAAGATCTATCTGATGGACGCCGATACCGGCGCGCTGCTCAATACCTTCACCACTGACCGTGGAGTTGTTGGTGACGTGACCATGGTGACCGATAACAATGGTCAAGCGATGTATGGCTATGCCGCGGATCTGGGAGGCAATGTCTATCGTCTTTCCGGCGTCAATGCCGCCAGCGCCTTCGGTAACACTGCGCCGGCCAACTGGACCATGACCAAGATTGCCTCGCTGGGATGCGACACTGCGTCCAGCTGCACGGCGAATCGCAAGTTCATGTATGGCCCTGAAGTGGCGGTCTCCAATGGCCAGTATGTGATCGCGCTCGGTTCGGGGGATCGGGAGAAACCGCTCCTCAGCTATACCTCTGCCGCCGCAGTGTCCAACCGGTTCTACAGCCTGCGTGACAATCCCGCCGACTCGACCTGGCTGACTTCCGAGAATGCCACCTGCGGCGCCAATGTGATCTGTAACGCATCGTTGCTGGCCATCACCACCAGCGCAACGCCGTCGGCCGCCGATCTGGCGACCAAGCCGAAGGGCTGGTACCTGGCGCTACAGCCAACAGAACAGGTCGTGACCTCGGCGCTGGTGTTGTTCGATACCATTATTTTCAGTACCCACCAGCCTGCGGTGGCGAGCGCGACCAGTTGCGTCAGCCTCGGGACGGCGCGCAACTACGATATCAACTACAAGAATGCCGCTGGCTCCACCGGAGACCGTTTCTCGGTGATTTCCGGCGGGGGGCTTGCGCCGTCGCCGGTGGCAGGCATCGTGATACTGGATGATGGCACGCAGAAGCCGTTCATCATCGGTGGTGGCGACTGCGCGACCGATTCTTCGCTGCAGGGCTGTGAAGCCAAGCCGCCGGCAGCCAGCATCCGGCCGAAGTCCTGGGTGTTCTGGAACATCGAGCAATAAGGAGTGGGGATGGCAATGGTCTTTCGCCGAGCCTCCAAGGGCTTCACTCTGCTCGAGCTGATGGTCACCATTGCGGTGGCGGCGGTTCTGCTTTCCCTCGCCGTACCGTCGTTCACCGACGCGACGCTGTCCGGCAAGCTCACCGCCAGCGCCAATGACTTGGTTGCTGGCGTGGCGCTGGGGCGCAGCGAGGCAATCAAGCGCAATGCGGTGACGTCGATGTGCGTGTCCAGTAATGGCAGCACCTGTCTCGCCAGTGGCGGTTGGGAGCAGGGTTGGATCATTCTCAGTGGTGGCTCGGTGATCCAGAAACATGCCGCGGCGCCGGGTGGCTTCAAGGTCACCTCCACCGCCGCGAAGATAGACTTCCAGCCGTCCGGTGTCGGTAATACCCAGGCGACTATCACTGTCTGCCGGGCTACGCCCACCGTGGGTTCGCAGGAACGGGTAGTGCAAGTCGATGCCACGGGACGCGCTTACGTCAGCAAGACCACCAATGGCAGTTGCTCGTAACGCGCGCCGGGGCGAGTGCGATATACCGCAGGCTAATCGCGGAGGCGACTCTCGGCGCGTCCGTGGCCAACGCGGTCAGAGTCAGTGTCTTCCCCATTCCGCATGATCGAGGTGCGCTTCCCTGCGCGAAAGGGCAGGGGCGCCCGCAATATCTGCAGGCTTGAATCCCTATAAATCGCAGGCAACAAAAAACCGGCTCTAAGGCCGGCTTTTAGTGGTGTCCTGGCATGTTGTTCAACGTGTCAGGTGGTGCCCCGGGAGAGACTCGAACTCTCACTCTGTCGCCAGAAACGGATTTTGAATCCGCCGCGTCTACCGATTCCGCCACCGAGGCAATGGCGGCGAAGTATAGGGAGGCGCTCTGCATCGGTCAATCCGCTCGATTGGTCAGAATTTGGCATTTCCAGTAAGATAGCCGGCCCTTCGAGATAGCCCCCTCCATGCGTGTCGCTGACTTTCATTTCGATCTGCCCGAGGCGTTGATCGCCCGCCATCCGCTCGCCGAACGCCGCGCCAGCCGCTTGCTGGTGCTGCATGGTCCGAGCGGCGAGCTCAGCCATCGGCAATTCGCCGATGTTCTCGGCTTCCTCCAGCCAGGTGACCTGATGGTGTTCAACAACACCCGGGTGATTCCTGCTCGCCTGTTCGGCCAGAAGGCCTCCGGCGGCAAGCTGGAAATCCTCGTCGAGCGCGTGCTGGACAGTCACCGTGTGCTGGCCCATGTGCGTTCCAGCAAATCGCCCAAGCCGGGATCGAAGATACTCATCGACGGCGGTGGCGAGGCCGTGATGCTGCAGCGCCATGACGCGCTGTTCGAGCTGGGCTTCACCGAGGACGTGCTGCCGCTGCTGGAGCGCGTCGGCCATATGCCGCTGCCGCCCTATATCGATCGCCCGGACGAGGATTCGGATCGCGAGCGCTACCAGACCGTCTACGCCGAGCGTGCAGGTGCCGTGGCGGCGCCCACTGCCGGTCTGCACTTCGACGAGGCGCTGCTGGAGTCGATTCGCGCCAAGGGTGTGGATACCGCTTTCGTCACCCTGCATGTCGGCGCGGGTACTTTCCAGCCGGTGCGCGTGGAGCGCATCGAAGACCACCATATGCACCACGAATGGCTGGAAGTGAGCCAGGACGTGGTCGACGCCGTGGCCGCCTGCAAGGCGCGCGGCGGTCGGGTCGTCGCTGTTGGCACCACCAGCGTGCGTTCGCTGGAGAGCGCCGCCCGCGATGGCGTGCTCAAGCCCTTCAGCGGTGACACCGACATCTTCATCTTCCCGGGCCGGCCCTTTCATGTGGTCGATGCCCTGGTCACCAATTTCCATCTGCCCGAATCCACGCTGCTGATGCTGGTTTCGGCCTTCGCCGGCTACCCGGAGACCATGGCCGCCTATGCGGCCGCGGTGGAGCAGGGCTATCGCTTCTTCAGCTACGGCGATGCGATGTTCATCACCCGCAATCCGGCACCGCGCGGCCCCGAGGACTGATCCATGAGTTTCATGAAATTCGAACTGCTGGCCACTGAAGGCAAGGCCCGTCGCGGCCGCCTGACCTTCCCCCGTGGCGTGGTGGAAACCCCGGCGTTCATGCCGGTGGGCACCTACGGCACCGTGAAGGGCATGCTCCCGCACGACATCGAGAGCATCGGCGCGCAGATTATCCTCGGCAACACCTTCCACCTGTGGCTGCGCCCGGGCACCGAAGTAATCCAGAAGCACGGCGACCTGCATGATTTCATGCAGTGGAAAGGTCCGATCCTCACCGACTCGGGCGGCTTCCAGGTGTTCAGCCTGGGTGCGCTGCGCAAGATCAAGGAAGAGGGCGTGTACTTCGCCTCGCCAGTCGACGGCGCCAAGGTCTTCATGGGGCCGGAAGAGTCCATGGCCGTGCAGCGCGCGCTGGGCTCGGACATCGTGATGATCTTCGACGAGTGCACCCCGTATCCGGCCGAGTTCGATGTGGCCAAGCGCTCCATGGAACTGTCGCTGCGTTGGGCCAAGCGCTCGAAGATCGCTCACGGAGACAGCCCCTCGGCGCTGTTCGGTATCGTCCAGGGTGGTATGCATGAAGAGCTGCGCATGCGCTCGCTGGAAGGCCTGCAGGAAATCGGCTTCGACGGCCTGGCCATCGGCGGTCTGTCGGTGGGCGAGCCCAAGGAAGAGATGATCCGCGTGCTGGACTTCCTGCCGCAGCACATGCCGGCTGACAAACCTCGTTACCTGATGGGTGTGGGCAAACCCGAGGACCTCGTGGAAGGTGTGCGCCGGGGCGTCGACATGTTCGACTGCGTCATGCCTACCCGCAACGCGCGCAATGGCCACCTTTTCGTTGACACCGGGGTGATCAAGATCCGCAACGCGGTGCACAAGCACGACGAATCGCCGCTGGACCCGACCTGCGATTGCTACACCTGCAAGCACTTCTCCCGCGCCTATCTCTACCACCTGGACAAGTGCGGCGAAATGCTCGGCAGCATGCTCAATACAATCCATAACTTGCGGCATTATCAGCGGCTTATGGCTGGTTTGCGCGAGGCAATCCAACAGGGTACATTGGCGAACTTTGTCGACGCCTTCTACGCCAAGCGCGGCCTTCCCACGCCGCCGCTGGCGGACTGACCTTTCATCGAAAAAGCTTTGTGACAGGAGTTTCCAATGAGCTTTCTAATTCCCGCGGCCTTCGCTGACGCTGCAGCTCCCGCCGCCGCTGCCGGCCCGGCTGGCACCGGCTTCGAGTGGGTGTTCCTGGTCGGTTTCCTGGTCATCTTCTACCTGATGATCTGGCGTCCCCAGGCCAAGCGTTCCAAGGAGCACAAAAACCTGATCGCCGGCCTGCAGAAGGGTGACGAAGTTGTCACTTCCGCGGGTATCGCCGGCAAGGTGACCAAGGTCGCTGACGATTTCGTCGTGGTCGAAGTCTCCGACAGCGTCGAGCTGAAGTTCCAGAAGGGCGCAATCGCCGCGACCCTGCCGAAAGGCACGCTGAAGGCCATCTGAGCCAACCAACAGAAACCCAATCGACGGGGCGCATGATGCGCCCCGCGTCATAACGGGCGGTGTCATGCTCAACAAGTATCCCCTGTGGAAGTATCTGCTGATCCTGGCGGTCCTGGCCGTCGGTTTCATCTATTCCGCACCCAACCTCTACCCGGATGACCCGGCCGTGCAGATCAGTGGTGCGAGTACCGCGCTGCAGATATCGCAGGCCGATCTGGATAAGGCCAGCAAGGCGCTGACCGATGCGGGTATCGCCGTCAAGGCGGGCAGTCTCGGCAAGAACAACGGTCTGATCCGCCTGGTCAAGCAGGAAGACCAACTGCCGGCCAAGGACATCGTCCGTCGTGCTCTGGGTGACGATTACGTGGTCGCCCTGAACCTGGCGCAGACCACGCCGAACTGGCTGCGCAACATCGCCGCCCACCCGATGAAGCTGGGTCTCGACCTGTCCGGTGGTGTGCACTTCCTGCTGGAAGTGGACATGGACAAGGCCGTGGACGCCCGCATGAAGGTCTACGAAAGCGAAATCAAGAGTGCCCTGCGCAAGGAGCGCGTGCGCTACCGCAGCCTGCCGGCGCAGGATGGCGACATCCAGCTGGGCTTCACCGAAGAGGCCGACCTGGACAAGGCCAAGTCCATCATTGCCAAGGATTATCGCGATTTCGCAGTTTCCCAGAGCGAGCGCACCGGCATGCAGGTACTGCGCCTGGGCATGACCCCGGCGAAGCTGGCGGAAATCCGTGAGTACTCGATCAAGCAGAACCTCACCACCGTCCGCAACCGCGTGAACGAGCTGGGCGTTTCCGAGCCGCTGGTTCAGCGCCAGGGCGCCAACCGTATCGTCGTCGAGCTGCCGGGCGTGCAGGACACCGCAGAAGCCAAGCGTATCCTCGGCAAGACCGCCAACCTCGAGTTCCGCCTGGCCGCCGAGCCGGATGCGATCAAGTCCGCCACCGAGACCTTCGAGTTCCGTGAGCCGCGTCGTCCGCCGGCCACCCTGGAGCGTGGCGTGATCATCACCGGTGACCAGGTCACCGACGCCAGCGCCAGCTTCGACGAGAACGGCCGTCCGCAGGTGAATATCCGTCTGGATGGCCATGGCGGCGAGCTGATGAACCGCGCGACCCGCAATAACGTCGGCCGCAGCATGGCGGTGGTGTTCATCGAGCAGAAGCCGATCACTCGCTATACCAAGCAGGTGGTCGACGGCGTCGAACAGGACGTCGCTGTTCCGGCGTTCAAGGAAGAGAAGAAAATCATCAGCCTGGCGACCATCCAGTCGCCGCTGGGTAATCAGTTCCGCATCACTGGCCTGGACGCTCCGGGCGAGTCCTCGGAGCTGGCCCTGCTGCTGCGCGCTGGTGGCCTGGCTGCGCCGATGTACTTCGCCGAAGAGCGCACCATCGGTCCGAGCCTGGGTGCGGACAACATCGCCAAGGGTGTCGATGCGTCCCTGTGGGGCATGGTCTTCGTGTCCCTGTTCATCATCGTCATCTACCGCTTCTTCGGCGTGATCGCCACCGTCGCCCTGGCCTTCAACATGGTCATGCTGGTGGCGCTGATGTCGATCCTCGGTGCGACCCTGACCCTGCCGGGTATCGCGGGTATCGTGCTGACCATGGGTATGGCGGTGGACGCCAACGTGCTGATCTTCTCGCGGATACGCGAGGAGCTGGCGGCGGGCATGTCGGCGCAGCGCGCGATCCATGAGGGCTTCAACCGTGCCTTCACCGCGATCATCGACGCCAACCTGACCTCGCTGCTGGTCGGCGGCATCCTCTACGCCATGGGCACCGGCCCGGTGAAAGGCTTCGCCGTGACCATGTCCCTCGGCATTATCACCTCGATGTTCACGGCCATTCTGGTCACCCGTGCGATGGTCAACCTGATCTTCGGCGGCCGCGACTTCAAGAAGCTGTGGATCTAAGGGGCCTGAGATGAACATCAAGATCGGTACTATCAACTTCATGGGCGTTCGCAATATTGCGTTCGCCGGCACCCTGATCCTGACCCTGATCGCCCTCGGCAGCTGGTTCGTCAAGGGCATCAACTTCGGCCTCGACTTCACTGGCGGTACGTCGATCAAGCTGGCCTACGAGCAGCCTGCCGACCTGGCCAAGGTGCGTGAGCAACTGGTCGCCGCCGGTTTCGGCGAAGCCGTGGTGCAGAGCTTCGGTGACACCAAGGATGTGCTGGTGCGTATGCCCAGCGAAGACCCGGAGCTGGGCAAGAAGGTCGCCGCTGCGCTGCAGAAGGCCGATGCTTCCAACCCGGCGAAGGTGAATGGCGTCGAATACGTCGGCCCGCAGGTGGGTGAAGAGCTGCGCGACCAGGGCGGCCTCGGCATGCTCCTGGCGCTGGGCGGCATCCTGCTGTACGTGGGCTTCCGCTTCCAGTGGAAGTTCGCCCTGGGTGCGATCCTCTCGCTGATCCACGACGCCATCATCGTGATGGGCGTGCTGTCGTTCTTCCAGGTCACCTTCGACCTGACCGTGCTGGCCGCGGTACTGGCGGTGGTGGGCTACTCGCTGAACGATACCATCGTGATCTTCGACCGGGTGCGCGAGAACTTCCGCGTACTGCGCAAGGCCACCCTGATCGAGAACATCAACATCTCGACCAGCCAGACCCTGCTGCGGACCATCGCCACCTCGGTGTCGACCCTGCTGGCGATCGCCGCCCTGCTGTTCTTCGGTGGCGACAACCTGTTCGGCTTCTCCATCGCCCTGTTCGTCGGTGTGATGGCGGGTACCTACTCGTCGATCTACATCGCCAACGTGGTGCTGATCTGGCTGAATCTGTCCAGCGAGGACCTGATTCCGCCACCGAGCAAGGAAGCCGACGAGCGCCCGTAATAGAGCGCTTCCAGGTCTCCAGGAAAACTCCCGCTACGGCGGGAGTTTTCATTTGTCGGCCAGGTTCTGCGAGCTTGCTGGAACTTTCTTACACTTCAACCGCTCCAAGGCAAGGTAATGGGCAGAGCCCGAACGAGACGAAAGACCAGGAGGTTTATGTGAACAAGTCGTTGCTCATCGGTACCGTGCTGGGCGCTATAGGCGTGACTGCCGGTGGCGCCGTGGCCACTTACAAGCTGGTGGACCACGGGCCTCAGTACGCCGAAGTGCTCGCTGTCCAGCCGGTCAAGGAAACCATCAAGACGCCTCGCCAGGTCTGCAAGGATGTCGCGGTGACTCACCAGCGTCCTGTGAAGGACACCCATCAGATCGCGGGTACGGCGATTGGCGCCATCGCTGGCGGCCTGCTGGGCAACCAGATCGGCGGCGGTAACGGCAAGAAGATCGCCACCGTGGCCGGTGCCATCGGCGGCGGCTATGCGGGCAACAAGGTGCAGGAAGGCATGCAGGAGCGTGACACCTACACCACCAACGAAACCCGCTGCAGCACCGTCAACGACACCAGCGACAAGGTGGTCGGCTATGACGTGAAGTACCTGCTGGATGGCAAGCCTGGCCAGGTCCGCATGGATCGCGATCCGGGTTCGCAGATTCCGGTCGACAAGAACGGCCGCCTGATCCTGGGTCAGCAATAAGCATTCGCCAGGAGTGAACGAAAAAGGCGCCTATCTGGCGCCTTTTTCTTTGCCTGGTTTTTCGTAGGAGCGAGCTTGCTCGCGAATAGCCCAGAGCCGTAGCGTCAGAATGAAAAAGCTTCCCGAGCAAGCTCCTCCTACAAGGAAAACGTTCTCTCAGGCACAAAAAAAGCCCGGCATTGCCGGGCTTTTTGCGTAGTGGCTCAGGCTCAGCGCTTGAGCGACGGCGGCAGGTGCGGCTGGATGCTGGTCAGCAGAGCCTTGAAGCACTTGGTGTTGCCGGCGACGATCTGGCCCTTCTCGAGGAACTCGTGACCGCCGGTGAAATCGCTCACCAGGCCGCCTGCTTCCTGGATCAGCAGGGCGCCGGCTGCCATATCCCACTCGGACAGGCCGAACTCCCAGAAGGCGTCGTAACGGCCGGCGGCGACGTAGGCCAGGTCCAGGCTGGCGGCGCCGGCGCGGCGGATGCCGGCGGTCTGGCCGACCAGGCTGCGGAACATGCCCAGGTAGGCATCCAGGTTGTCCATCTGGCTGTCGCGGAACGGGAAGCCGGTACCGAGCAGGGCGCCTTCCAGGCTCTTGCGGTTGCTGACGCGCAGACGGCGACCGTTCAGTGCAGCACCACGGCCACGGCTGGCGGTGAATTCTTCCTGGCGGACCGGGTCGAGGACCACGGCGTGCTCGAGGCGGCCGCGGTATTTGCAGGCAATGCTGATGGCGAAGTGGGGAACGCCATGGATGAAGTTGGTGGTGCCGTCCAGCGGATCGATGATCCACAGGTAGTCGGCGCCTTCGCCGCTGCCTTCGAGCATGCCGCCTTCTTCGCCCATGATTCCGTGGTTCGGGTAGGCCTTGCGCAGGGCGGTGACGATGGAGAGTTCGGCAGCGCGGTCGACTTCGGTGACGTAGTCCTTGGCTTCTTTTTCGTTGACCGAGAGGGTGTCCAGGCGTTCGATGGAGCGGAAGATCAGTTCACCGGCGCTGCGAGCGGCGCGCAGGGCGATATTCAGCATAGGCTGCATGGAGAGGTCACCTGGGTCGATAAAGAAAGCCGAGTATTCTAACAGAAAACCATGGCGCTCATAGAGCGACCTGTCGCTTGCGTGGCGCAAGACCCACCGCTGCGGTAGGATTCCCTCCCTTTTTCGCTTTTGTGTGGAGTCGCTGGCGTTGCTCGACAGAATTCGCGTGGTGCTGGTCAATACCAGTCATCCCGGCAATATCGGCGGTACGGCTCGTGCGATGAAGAACATGGGCCTGTCGCGTCTGGTGCTGGTCGATCCGATGGATTTCCCCAGCGGCGAGGCGCGCGCCCGTGCTTCCGGTGCCGATGACATCCTCGATGCGGCCGTGGTCGTGCCGACCCTGGAAGATGCCCTGGCCGGTTGCAGCCTGGTGCTGGGCACCAGTGCGCGCGACCGTCGCATTCCCTGGCCGCTGCTCGACCCCCGTGAGTGCGCGACCACCAGTCTGCAGCATGTGCAGCAGGGTGGCGAGGTCGCGCTGGTCTTCGGTCGCGAATACGCAGGCTTGACCAATGAGGAATTGCAGCGATGTCAATTCCATGTGCATATCCCGGCCAATCCCGAGTTCAGCTCGCTGAATCTGGCGACGGCGGTGCAGGTGCTGGTCTACGAAGTGCGCATGGCCTGGCTGGCCGTTCAGGGGCAGCCGACCAAGCAGGAGAAGGTCGAGTCCACCGCGATGCTCAACAGCATCCCGGTGACGTCGGATGAGCTGGAGCGCTTCTACGCGCACCTGGAGTCGACCTTGGTGGATATCCAGTTCCTCGACCCGCAGAAGCCGCGCCACCTGATGTCGCGCCTGCGTCGCCTGTACGGCCGCAGCGGCGTCAGCAAGCTGGAGATGAATATCCTGCGGGGTATTCTGACCGAAACACAGAAGGCTGCCCGTGGGGAGCTTTCCAAGCGGAGTGATGAAGATGTTTGAGCGTGTGCGCGAAGATATCCAGAGCGTATTCCATCGTGATCCGGCGGCGCGCAACGCCTTCGAGGTGCTCACCTGCTATCCGGGGCTGCACGCGGTGTGGCTGCATCGCCTGGCTCATGCCCTGTGGGTGTCCGGCTGGAAGTGGCTGGCGCGCATGGTGTCGAACTTCGGTCGCTGGATGACCGGTATCGAAATCCATCCCGGCGCGAAGATCGGTCGGCGCTTCTTTATCGACCACGGCATGGGCATCGTCATTGGCGAGACTGCCGAGATCGGTGATGACGTGACCATTTACCAGGGTGTGACCCTGGGTGGCACCAGCTGGAACAAGGGCAAGCGTCACCCGACACTGGCCGATGGCGTGGTCGTCGGCGCGGGCGCCAAGGTGCTCGGCCCGTTCACTGTGGGCGCCGGCGCCAAGGTCGGCTCCAATGCCGTGGTGACCAAGGAAGTGCCGCCGGGAGCGACCGTGGTCGGTATTCCGGGGCGGATCATCATGAAGGATGACGACGAGCAGCAGGCCAAGCGCCAGGCCATGGCCGAGAAGCTCGGCTTCGATGCTTACGGCGTCAGTCAGGACATGCCCGACCCGGTGGCGCGCGCCATTGGTCAGTTGCTCGATCACCTGCAGGCAGTCGATGGTCGCCTGGAGGGGATGTGCAAAGCGCTGACAGCTCTGGGTAGCGACTATTGTGCGAAAGATCTGCCGGTGCTGCGTGAAGAGGACTTCGCCGGCGTGAAGGATGCCGAGGGCAGCAAGTCGGCGCAGTGATGCGCCGACGCTGGCTCTCTGCTAAAATGCTGCGCCGCCGCGCTGGTTAATTCCGACTAAAGTAATAGGGCTTATAGTTGACCTAAATAGTCGGAAAAGAGCATACTCCCCCTACACCAGCGATTCTTCCGGATTTCCCCATGCGATTGACCACCAAAGGCCGCTATGCCGTCACCGCCATGCTCGATCTGGCGTTGCACGCCCAGCGTGGCCCGGTTTCTCTCGCCGATATTTCCGAGCGCCAGGGTATCTCCCTGTCCTACCTGGAACAGCTGTTCGCCAAGTTGCGCCGTGGCAACCTGGTGGTCAGCGTGCGCGGTCCGGGGGGCGGCTACCAGTTGTCCCGCGACATGACCGGCATCCACGTCGCCCAGGTGATCGATGCGGTCAATGAATCGGTGGACGCTACCCGTTGCCAGGGGCAGGGCGACTGCCACTCCGGCGATACCTGCCTGACCCACCACCTGTGGTGCGACCTCAGCCAGCAGATTCACGAGTTCCTCAGCGGCATCAGCCTGGCCGACCTGGTCGAGCGCCGCGAAGTTCAAGAGGTGGCCCAGCGCCAGGACGAGCGCCGCTGCTCGGGCAGCAAGACGCCGCGCCTCGACAAGATTGAAGCGTCCGCCATCGATTGAGCGAACGCCCGCCTGTAGGAGTTACCTGATGAAATTGCCGATTTACCTCGACTACTCCGCCACAACCCCGGTGGATCCGCGTGTCGCTCAGAAAATGGCTGACTGCCTGCTGGTAGATGGCAATTTCGGCAACCCGGCCTCGCGCTCCCACGTCTTTGGCTGGAAGGCCGAGGAAGCGGCGGAGAACGCCCGTCGCCAGGTCGCCGAACTGGTCAATGCCGACCCCCGCGAAATCGTCTGGACTTCCGGTGCCACCGAGTCGGACAACCTCGCTGTCAAGGGCGTCGCGCACTTCTACGCGACCAAGGGCAAGCACATCATTACCTCGAAGATCGAGCACAAGGCGGTCCTGGATACCTGCCGCCAGCTGGAGCGCGAAGGCTTCGAGATCACCTACCTGGAACCGACTCCCGAGGGCATCATCACCCCGGCGATGGTCGAGGCCGCCCTGCGTGACGACACCATCCTGGTCTCGGTCATGCACGTGAACAACGAAGTCGGCAGCATCAACGACATCGCCGCCATCGGCGAACTGACCCGCGCCCGCGGCATCCTGCTGCACGTCGACGCCGCCCAGTCCGCCGGCAAGATCGACATCGACCTGGAAAAGCTCAAGGTCGACCTGATGTCCTTCTCCGCTCACAAGGTCTACGGTCCCAAAGGCATGGGCGCGCTGTACGTGCGCCGCAAGCCGCGTGTGCGCCTGGAAGCCCAGATGCACGGCGGTGGTCACGAGCGCGGCATGCGTTCGGGCACCCTGGCGACCCACCAGATCGTCGGCATGGGTGAAGCCTTCCGTATCGCCAAGGAAGAAATGCATCAGGAAATGGTCCGCATCGAAGGCCTGCGCAAGCGCTTCTTCGATCAGGTGCAGGACCTGGAAGAGCTGTACCTCAACGGTAGCCCGACCTCCTACGCGCCGAACATCCTCAACGTCAGCTTCAACTACGTCGAGGGCGAGTCGCTGATGATGTCGCTCAAGGACCTGGCCGTATCGTCCGGCTCCGCCTGCACCTCGGCCTCGCTGGAGCCGTCCTACGTGCTCCGCGCCCTGGGTCGCAACGACGAACTGGCGCACAGCTCCATCCGTTTCAGCTTCGGCCGCTTCACTACTGAAGAAGAGGTCGATTATGCCGCCAATAAGGTGGTGGAAGCCGTTTCCAAGCTGCGTGAACTCTCGCCGCTGTGGGATATGTACAAAGAGGGCGTCGACCTTTCCAAGGTCGAATGGCAGGCCCACTGACCCGCCCCATAGAAGTGAGGATTAGCCATGGCTTACAGTGACAAGGTCATCGACCACTACGAAAACCCGCGCAACGTCGGCAAGCTCAACGCCGAGGACCCGGACGTCGGTACCGGCATGGTCGGTGCGCCGGCCTGCGGCGACGTGATGCGCCTGCAGATCAAGGTCAACGAGCAGGGTGTCATCGAAGACGCCAAGTTCAAGACCTACGGCTGCGGTTCGGCAATCGCCTCCAGCTCCCTCGCTACCGAGTGGATGAAGGGCAAGACCCTGGACGAAGCCGAGTCGATCAAGAACACCACCATCGCCGAAGAGCTGGCCCTGCCGCCGGTGAAGATCCACTGCTCGGTGCTCGCCGAGGACGCCATCAAGGCGGCCGTGCGCGACTACAAGCAGAAGAAAGGTCTTCTCTGAACCGCGATCGTTGAGTAAGGAGTTCCCATGGCCATCAGCATGACCGAATCCGCCGCCAATCACGTTCGCCGCTCCCTCGAAGGGCGCGGCAAGGGCGAGGGCATTCGTCTTGGCGTGCGTACCACCGGCTGTTCGGGCCTTGCCTACGTGCTGGAGTTCGTCGACGAACTGGCAGCCGAGGATCAGGTGTTCGAGAGCCACGGCGTGAAGGTCATCATCGACCCGAAAAGCCTGGTCTACCTCGACGGCACCGAGTTGGACTTCACCAAGGAAGGCCTCAACGAGGGCTTCAAGTTCAACAACCCGAACGTGCGCGGTGAGTGTGGCTGCGGCGAAAGCTTCAACGTCTGAGGCTGGGTGTGGGTAGTCCCTGTCACTTCGCGCTGTTCGACCTGCAGCCGGGCTTCCGGATTGACCTGGAGGCCCTTGGCAACCGCTACCGCGAGCTGGTGCGCACTGTCCATCCGGACCGTTTCGCCGATGCTTCCGAGCGTGAGCAGCGACTGGCGCTGGAAAAGGCCGCCGAACTCAACGACGCGTACCAGACGCTGAAGAGCGCTCCGCGTCGCGCCCTGTATCTGCTGGCTCTGCGCGGTAATGCGTTGCCGCTGGAGGCGACGGTGCAGGATCCGGAATTCCTCCTGCAGCAGATGCGTCTGCGTGAGGAGTTGGAAGATCTGCACGACAGCGCCGATCTCGATGGTGTGGCGCACTTCAAGCGCCAGCTGAAATCGGCCCAGCAGCAGCTGGATGCGGAGTTTGCCGACTGTTGGGATGACGCCGCTCGTCGCGAGCTGGCCGAGCGCCTGGTGCGGCGCATGCAGTTCCTCGACAAGTTGGCGCAGGAAGTGCGCCAGCTGGAAGAGCGACTCGACGATTAATCCGCGCGGCCCACGCTGCGCCCGATAAGCCTGATTAGAAACCGCATGGCCCTACTGCAGATCGCCGAGCCCGGACAAAGCCCCCAGCCACACCAGCGTCGCCTGGCCGTGGGGATCGACCTGGGCACCACCAATTCCCTGGTCGCCGCCGTGCGTAGCGGTGTAGCCGCGCCGCTGCCCGATGAGCACGGTGAAGTCATCCTGCCGTCGGCGGTGCGTTATCTCGCCGATCGCATCGAGGTGGGGGAGAGCGTGCGTGTTGGCGCATCCCTGGACCCCTTGAACTCCATTATCTCGGTCAAGCGCCTGATGGGGCGCGGCCTGGAAGATGTGAAGCAGCTGGGTGGCCAGCTCCCGTACCGCTTTGTCCAGGGCGAATCGCACATGCCCTTCATCGAGACCGTCCAGGGCGCCAAGAGCCCGGTGGAAGTCTCGGCGGAGATCCTGCGTACCCTGCGTCAGCGCGCCGAATCCACCCTGGGTGGCGAGTTGGTTGGCGCGGTGATCACCGTGCCTGCCTATTTCGACGATGCCCAGCGTCAGGCCACCAAGGACGCCGCACGTCTGGCTGGTCTGCATGTGTTGCGTCTGCTCAACGAGCCGACCGCGGCCGCCGTGGCCTACGGCCTGGACAAGAATGCCGAGGGCGTGGTCGCCATCTATGACCTGGGTGGCGGCACCTTCGATATTTCCATCCTGCGGCTGACTCGTGGTGTCTTCGAGGTGCTGGCCACTGGCGGCGACAGTGCCCTGGGTGGCGACGACTTCGACCATGTCATCGCCGGCTGGATCATCGAGCAGGCCGGTGTTTCGGCTGACCTCGATCCGGGTGCCCAGCGCCGTCTGCTGCAGACCGCCTGCGCGGCCAAGGAGGCGTTGACCGACAGTGCCAGCGTTCCGGTCGCTTACGAAGGCTGGAGCGGTGAGCTGAGTCGAGAGCGCCTGGAGTCGCTGATCGATCCGCTGATCCAGCGCAGCCTCAAGGCTTGCCGCCGTGCCGTGCGTGACTCCGGTGTAGAGCTGGAGGAAGTCAGTGCGGTGGTCATGGTCGGCGGTTCTACCCGCGTGCCGCGCGTTCGCGAGCTGGTGGGTGAGTTGTTCGGTCGCGAGCCGCTGACCGATATCGACCCGGATCAGGTGGTCGCCATCGGTGCCGCCATCCAGGCCGATGCCCTGGCTGGCAACAAGCGCGGCGAAGAGCTGCTGCTGCTGGACGTGATTCCTCTGTCGCTCGGCCTGGAAACCATGGGTGGGCTGATGGAGAAGGTGATTCCGCGCAATACCACCATCCCGGTGGCGCGTGCCCAGGAGTTCACCACCTACAAGGATGGCCAGACGGCCATGATGATCCATGTGCTGCAAGGCGAGCGTGAGCTGGTCAAGGACTGCCGGTCCCTGGCGCGCTTCGAGCTGCGCGGCATTCCGCCGATGGTGGCTGGTGCGGCGAAGATCCGCGTCAGCTTCCAGGTCGACGCCGATGGCCTGCTGGGCGTGTCCGCCCGCGAGCTGTCTTCGGGTGTCGAGGCCAGTATCCAGGTCAAGCCGTCCTATGGCCTGACTGATGGCGAGATCGCCCGCATGCTTCAGGATTCCTTCCAGTATGCCGGCGACGACATGGCTGCCCGTGCATTGCGTGAGCAGCAGGTCGAGGCCCAGCGGCTGCTGGAAGCCGTGCAATCCGCGCTGGATGTCGACGGTGAGCGGCTGCTGGATGCCGAAGAGCGCCTGGCCATCGACGCCAACATGGAAAGCCTGCGCGAACTGGCGGCCGGCAGCGAGACCGCTGCCATCGAACAACAGATCAAGCGCCTGTCCCAAGTGACCGACGCCTTTGCCGCGCGCCGTATGGACGCCACCGTCAAGGCCGCACTGGCCGGTCGCCGGCTCAACGAAATCGAGGAATAAGCCAAGATGCCGCAGATCGTATTTCTGCCGAACGCCGAACATTGCCCGGAAGGTGCGGTGATCGAGGCCCAGCCGGGCGAAACCATCATGAAGGCGGCGCTGCGCAACGGCATCGAGATCGAGCACGCCTGCGAGATGTCCTGTGCCTGCACCACCTGTCACGTGATCGTGCGTGAAGGCTTCAACTCCATGGAGGCTTCCGACGAGCTGGAAGACGACATGCTGGACAAGGCCTGGGGTCTGGAGCCGGATTCGCGTTTGTCCTGCCAGGCGGTGGTGGGTGACGAGGATCTGGTGGTCGAGATTCCGAAGTACACCATCAACCAGGTTTCCGAAGGCCACTGAGCGGAGCGCCAGCGATGAGTCTGAAATGGGTTGATGTGCTCGAAATCGCCATCCAGCTTGCCGAATCCAAGCCGGACGTCGATCCCCGCTACGTGAACTTCGTCGATCTGCACGGCTGGGTGCTGGCATTGCCGGAGTTCAGCGACGATCCTTCCCGGGGCGGTGAAAAGGTCCTGGAGGCTATCCAGGCCGCCTGGATCGAGGAGCTCGACTGAGGGCGCGCGGCACGCTTGCCGCGTACCCATTTGTCATGAACCCGCGTATAATTCGCGGGTTTTATCTATAGGTGTGCCCTGAAAAAATTCCCAAGGGAGTTTCTTCAGCTACCGTCCCCGCACCGTCGGAGGCGGTCCCGCGCTGTCGCCCGCCGGGCGTCGCCAGCGGCAAACCCTTGAATCACAGGAGCTCCTGGCCCGCGCCAGGGGCTTCTTGGCTTTACCAACCTTGCTTTCCGGAGTTATTTCCATGGCCCTGCAACGTACCTTCTCCATCATCAAGCCCGACGCTGTTGCCAAGAACGTCATCGGCGAAATCCTGACCCGCTTCGAAAAAGCCGGCCTGCGCGTTGTCGCTTCGAAGATGGTTCAGCTGTCCGAGCGCGAAGCTGGCGGTTTCTACGCCGAGCACAAAGAGCGCGGCTTCTTCAAGGATCTGGTTGCCTTCATGACTTCCGGCCCGGTCGTCCTGCAGGTTCTGGAAGGCGAAGACGCCATCCTGCGCAACCGTGAGTTGATGGGCGCCACCGACCCGAAGAAAGCCGACGCTGGCACCATCCGCGCCGACTTCGCTGTTTCCATCGATGAGAACGCCGTACACGGTTCCGACTCGGAAGCTTCCGCTGCTCGCGAAATCGCTTACTTCTTCTCCAGCACCGAGGTGTGCGAGCGCATTCGCTGATCCAGGCGAATGAGCGAGGGTGAATCCATGACTGCTGATACCGCTGTAAAGGCCAACCTGCTGGGTATGACCAAGCCCCAGCTCGAGGAATTCTTCGAGTCCATCGGTGAAAAGCGCTTCCGCGCCGGCCAGGTGATGCAATGGATTCACCACTTTGGCGCCGTCGATTTCGACGCCATGACGAACGTCGGCAAGGCCTTGCGCGAAAAGCTCAAGGCCGTTGCCGAAATTCGTCCTCCGGAGATCGTCAGCCAGGACATTTCCTCTGACGGTACCCGCAAGTGGGTCGTGCGTGTGGCCTCGGGCAGTTGCGTCGAGACCGTGTACATCCCGCAAGGCGGCCGCGGCACCCTGTGCGTGTCGTCCCAGGCCGGTTGCGCGCTGGACTGCAGCTTCTGCTCCACCGGCAAGCAAGGCTTCAACAGCGACCTGACCTCCGCCGAGATCATCGGCCAGGTGTGGATCGCCAACCAATCGTTCGGGACCGTCCCGGGCAAGATCGACCGTGCCATCACCAACGTGGTGATGATGGGCATGGGCGAGCCGCTGCTGAACTTCGACAACGTCGTGAGCGCCATGAGCATCATGATGGAAGACCTCGGCTACGGCATTTCCAAGCGCAAGGTGACACTGTCCACCTCTGGCGTGGTGCCGATGATCGACAAGCTTGCCGAGGTCACCGACGTGTCCCTGGCCCTGTCGCTTCACGCGCCGAACGACGAACTGCGCAACAAGCTGGTACCGATCAACAAGAAGTACCCGCTGGATATGCTGCTCGACGCTTGCTATCGCTACATCACGCGCCTGGGCAAGGAGCGCGTGCTGACCATCGAGTACACCCTGCTGGCCAACGTCAACGACCAGCCCGAGCATGCCGAGCAACTGATCGCGCTGCTCAAGGATTTCCCTTGCAAGATCAACCTGATTCCGTTTAATCCGTTCCCGCACTCCGGCTACGAGCGGCCGAGCAACAACGCCATCCGCCGTTTCCAGGACATGCTGCACAAAGGCGGCTTCAACGTGACGGTGCGCACCACCCGTGGTGACGACATCGATGCCGCCTGTGGTCAGCTGGTGGGCCAGGTGATGGACCGCACCCGCCGCAGTGAACGCTATATCGCCGTTCGCCAACTGGCGACGGAAAACGAGCAGGCGTCGAACGCCGCCAACCAGAACTGACTTTGGGAGGATTCCAATGACCTTGCGCGCCGCGCTCTTCTTGCTGTTGGCAACCGTGCTGACGGGTTGCGTGACGTCTGGTAAGCAGGATCCTCTGAAAACCGAGAAGGGCCGGGAAGATGCGCGCGACGCGTTTGTCCAGCTCGGTCTCGGTTATCTGCGCGCGGGCAACGCCGAACAGGCCAAGGTTCCGCTGCGCAAGGCGTTGGAACTGGATTCGTCCAGCGCCGACGCCCATGCTGCGCTCGCGGCGGTCTACCAGACCGAGATGGAACCCCAACTGGCGGAGACCGAGTACCGCAAGGCGCTGTCCGCTCGTTCCGGTGATGCCCGCATCCTGAACAACTACGGCGGCTTCCTGTTCGAGCAGAAGCGCTACAAGGAAGCCTACGACGTCTACATCAAGGCCTCCGAGGATGGTCTCTATCCCGAGCGCTCGCGCATCTTCGAAAATCTCGGGCTGGTCAGCCTGGAGCTCAAGCAGCGCGATCAGGCCAAGGAATATTTCGAGAAGGCCATTCGCCTCAATCGCAATCAGCCCAGCGCGCTGATCGAAATGGCCGAACTCAATTACCAGGATCGTCAGTACGTTCCGGCGCGAGCCTACTACCAGGAATACCTCAAGCAGGGACCGCAGACCGCGCGCAGCCTGCTGCTGGGAATCCGACTGGCGAAGATCTACGACGACCGGGATACCGCTGCCAGCTACGGGCTGCAACTCAAGCGTCTGTATCCCGCTTCTCCTGAATACCAGGCATACCAGGCGGATAAATGATGAGCACGTCGCAGTCCGATGTCATCGGCACGACCCGCGCCAATCCTGGCGACACGCTGCGCCAGGCGCGCGAGAACAAAGGCTGGAGCGTTTCACAGGTCGCGGGCCAGCTGAACCTGACCGAGCATTCCCTGCGCCAGCTGGAGCAGGGCTCGTTCGATCAGCTGCCCGGGCACACCTTCGCCCGTGGCTACGTCCGCGCCTACGCCAAGCTGCTGGGCATGGACCAGGGGCAGATGGTCCTGGCTTTCGACCAGTACACCGGCACCGATGCTACCGGCAGCAACGTGCACAGCCTCGGCCGCGTGGTCGAGCCGGTACGCCTGTCGCGCAATCTGCTGCGCCTGTTCAGCCTGGTGCTGCTCGCCCTGCTGATCGGCTTCGGCTACTTCTGGTGGCAGGAGCGCACTGCCCGCACCACCGAGAGCGGCAACCTGAGTATGGAACATGTCGAGGTGGAGAGCGCCGACGGCACCACCGAGATCCATACGCTCGACGAGCCGGAAGACCAGGCGGTTGCCGAAGACCAGGCCAATCCCTCTGCGGTGCCTGCCGAGCCAGCCGGCGATAACGCCACGGTGGATGCTCCGGCTGAAGGTACTCCGCCAGTTGCAGCCACCCCTGCCTCTCCGGTTGTTCCGGGGGCGCCTGCTGCTGCCGTGCCCGCTCCGGTCCAGGCACCGGCAACTCCCGTACAACCCGCCGCTGCTCTGCTGGCCGCTGCCCCCGTCGCTCCCGCTGCACCGGCTGTTCCGGTCGAGGCCGCGCCGGCTGCTCCAGTGGTCGCCGCGGCGGGCCAGGGCGTGGTCAAGATCCAGTTCATCGAAGACTGCTGGACCCAGGTTACCGATGCCGATGGCAAGGTCCTGTTCGGCGCACTGAAGCGCAAGGGTGACAGCCTGGAAATGGCGGCCAAGGCACCGGTTCAGCTGCGCCTGGGCTTCGCCCGTGGTGCACAGGTCAGCTACAACGGCCAGCCGGTCGAAGTGACACCGGCGCGCGGCGGTACCGCGCGCCTGACGTTGGGTGGACAGTAACGATGCATTGCGAGTCTCCGATCAAACGTCGCCCGTCCCGCAAGATCTGGGTGGGTAACGTGCCGGTGGGTGGGGATGCCCCCATCGCCGTGCAGAGCATGACCAACACCGATACCCTGGATGTGGCCGCCACCGTTGGCCAGATCCGCCGTCTGGAAGAGGCCGGCGCCGACATCGTGCGCGTCTCCGTGCCGGACATGGACGCCGCCGAGGCGTTCGGCAAGATCAAGCAGCAGGTCAAGGTTCCGCTGGTCGCCGATATTCACTTCGACTACAAGATCGCCCTGCGCGTAGCCGAACTGGGCGTCGACTGCCTGCGCATCAACCCCGGTAACATCGGTCGCGAGGATCGGGTGAAGGCCGTGGTGGATGCCGCTCGCGAGCGCAACATCCCGATCCGCATCGGCGTCAACGCCGGTTCCCTGGAAAAGGACCTGCAGAAGAAGTACGGCGAGCCGACCCCGGAAGCCTTGCTGGAGTCGGCCATGCGCCACGTCGACCATCTCGACCGCCTGGACTTCCAGAACTTCAAGGTCAGCGTGAAGGCCTCCGACGTGTTCATGGCGGTGGCCGCCTACCGCCTGCTGGCCAAGGAAATCGAACAACCCCTGCACCTGGGTATCACCGAAGCCGGTGGCCTGCGCTCGGGCACCGTGAAGTCGGCCGTCGGCCTGGGCATGCTGCTCGCCGAAGGCATCGGCGACACCATCCGTATCTCCCTGGCCGCCGATCCGGTGGAAGAGATCAAGGTAGGCTTCGACATCCTCAAGTCACTGCGCCTGCGCTCCCGTGGCATCAACTTCATCGCCTGCCCGAGCTGCTCGCGGCAGAACTTCGATGTGGTGAAGACCATGAACGAGCTGGAAGGCCGCCTGGAGGACCTGCTGGTGCCGCTGGACGTCGCCGTGATCGGTTGCGTGGTCAACGGCCCCGGCGAAGCCAAGGAGGCCCACATCGGCCTCACCGGTGGCACGCCGAGCAACCTGATCTACATCGACGGCAAGCCGGCGCAGAAGCTGCAGAACGAAAACCTGGTGGATGAGCTGGAACGGCTGATCCGCGCAAAAGCGGCCGAGAAGGCCGAGGCCGACGCCGCACTGATCGTGCGCGGCTGACCGCAACAAGGATCCTACGTGAGCAAGTCCCTGCAAGCCATCCGTGGCATGAACGACATCCTGCCGGAGCAGACCCCGGCCTGGCGCTATCTTGAACGCACCTTCGCCGGCCTGCTGGATAGCTACGGCTACAGCGAGATCCGCCTGCCGATCCTCGAGTTCACCGAGCTCTTCGCCCGCGGCATCGGTGAAGGCACCGACGTGGTCGACAAGGAGATGTACACCTTCCTCGATCGTAACGGCGAATCCCTGACCATGCGTCCGGAAGGCACTGCGGGCTGCGTGCGCGCTGTGCTGGAGCATGGCCTGTCGGGCGGCGGCCAGGTACAGAAACTGTGGTACACCGGCCCGATGTTCCGCTACGAGAAGCCGCAGAAAGGCCGCTATCGCCAGTTCCACCAGATCGGAGTGGAAGTCTTCAACCTGCCCGGCCCGGACATCGACGCCGAGCTGATCATCCTCACTTGGCGCCTGTGGCAGAAGCTGGGCATGGCCGACGCCGTGACCCTGCAGCTGAACACCCTGGGCTCCAGCGAAGCCCGTGCGCGCTATCGCGATGACCTGGTGGCCTACCTGCAGGAACGCTTCGAGCAGTTGGACGAAGACAGCCAGCGCCGCATGACCACCAACCCGCTGCGCATCCTCGACAGCAAGGTCGAGAGCACCCAGGCCCTGCTGGTCGGCGCGCCGAGCCTGCACGACTACCTGGACGATGAGTCGATCGCCCACTTCGAGGGCCTGAAGGCCCGCCTGGACGCGATCGGCCTGCGTTACGAGATCAACCAGAAGCTGGTACGCGGCCTGGACTACTACTGCCGCACGGCTTTCGAATGGGTCACCGACAGGCTCGGCGCCCAGGGCACTGTCTGCGGCGGGGGCCGCTACGACGGCCTGGTCAGCCAGTTCGGCGGCAAGCCGACGCCGGGCGTGGGTTTCGCCATGGGCGTGGAGCGCCTGGTGCTGCTGCTGGAAACCTTGGGCGTGGTGCCCGCTGAGCTGAACCGCCCGGCCGACCTCTACGTCTGCGCCTTCGGCGAGCCGGCTGAGCTGGCTGCGCTGACCCTGGCCGAAAAGTTGCGTGAGGCCATTCCGGGCCTGCGCCTGCTGGTCAATGCCGGCGGTGGCAGCTTCAAGAGCCAGTTCAAGAAGGCCGACAAGAGCGGTGCACAGTTCGCAATGATTCTGGGTGACGACGAACTGGCCAACCGCGTGGTAGGTTTCAAGCCCCTGCGTGGCGAGGGCGAACAACAGAACATCGCCTGGGACGCTCTGCCCGAGCACCTGGCAGCCCGCCTCAAGCAGGCCTGAATCGAGCGGATAGGAGTATTGGGGTGAGTAACCGTACCGAAGAAGAACAGATCGCTGACATCAAGGACTGGTGGCAGCGCAACGGCATGCCCCTGCTGACCGGTGCCGCTCTGGCGCTGGTGGTGGTATTCGGCTGGCAGGCCTGGAAGAAGTACCAGAACAATCAGGCCCAGGGTGCCTCGGTGATCTACCAGGCCCTGCTGGAAACTGCCCTGAACCCCGCCGGCAAGCCGGATACCGCCAAGGTCGCCGAGCTGGCCAACAAGCTGACCAGCCAATACGCCGGCACTCCGTACTCTCAGTACGGTCGCCTGTTCGTGGCCAAGGTTGCGGTGGACAGCGGCAAGCTGGATGACGCCGTTCTGGAACTCAAGGCCATCATCGACAAGCCGGTGGACGCCACCCTCGGCGAACTGGCGCGTCAGCGCCTGGCTCGCGTGATGAGCGCCCAGGGCAAGGCCGAGGAAGGCCTGAAGCTGCTCGACGGCAACGCCGACAAGGCTTACGTCGCCACCCGCGAAGAACTGCGCGGCGACCTGCTGGTCCAGCTCAAGCGTGCGGACGAGGCGCGTAGCGCCTACGAGAAGGCCAAGGCCGCTCTGCCGGAAGACGCCGCCGTCGGCGCCTTGCAGATGAAACTCGACGACCTGGCCAAGGGAGACGCCTGACATGCTGCGCTGGAAACACGCCGCGCTGCTCGCGCTTACCTTGTTGGCCGTTGGCTGCAGCAGCAACAGCAAGAAAGAACTGCCGCCGGCGGAGCTCACCGATTTCAAGGAAGAGGTCCGTCTGGAGAAGCAGTGGAGCCGTTCGGTCGGTGACGGCCAGGGCGATCTCTACAACCTGCTCGAACCCGCTGTCGACGGCCAGACCATCTACGCCGCATCCGCAGAAGGCCGGGTCATGGCGATCCAGCGCGAAAGCGGTGACGTGCTGTGGAAAAAGGATCTGGACCTGCCGGTTTCCGGCGCCGTTGGTGTGGGTAACGGGCTGGTCCTGCTGGGCACCATGCGTGGCGACGTGATCGCTCTGGACGCCGGCAGCGGCGAACAGAAATGGCGCGCCAAGGTTTCCAGCGAAGTGCTGGCCGCTCCAGCCACCAACGGTGACGTGGTGGTGGTGCAGACCCAGGACGACAAACTGGTCGCCTTCGATGCTTCCACCGGCAACCAGCGCTGGCTCTACGAAGGCACCGTACCGGTGCTGACCCTGCGTGGTACCGGCGCGCCGCTGATCGAGGGCCGTCTGGCACTGGCCGGTCTGGCCAGCGGCAAGGTAGTCGCGGTAGATGTCCAGCGTGGCCTGCCGGTGTGGGAACAGCGCGTTGCTATCCCGCAGGGTCGTTCCGAACTGGACCGCGTGGTTGATATCGACGGCGGTTTGCTGCTGGTGGATGGCGTTCTCTATGTCGCCAGCTACCAGGGCCGCGCTGCGGCGCTGGATGTGAACACCGGTCGTGTGATCTGGCAGCGTGAGGCTTCCAGCTACGTCGGCGTTGCCGAGGGTACCGGCAGCGTGTTCATCAGCGAAGCCACCGGCACCGTGGAAAGCCTGGATTCGCGCGGCTCGTCCTCGCTGTGGAGCAACGACGCCCTGGCCCGTCGCCAGCTGTCCGCTCCGGCAGTGTTCTCGAGCAACGTGGTCGTGGGTGACCTGGAAGGTTACGTGCACCTGCTGAGCCAGGTGGACGGTCGTTTCGTTGGTCGCCAGAAGGTCGACGGCGACGGTGTACGGGTTCGCCCGCTGGTGGTCGGCAACTGGATGTACGTGTTCGGCAACAGCGGCAAGCTGGTCGCCTACACGCTCCGCTAAGCTGAGTGTTACTGCCGGCCGCTGCCGTGAAAAACGGCAGCGGCCGTCGTGTTTTCTGAAAATCTGAAATTTCCTGGAGAGCCGCATGGTTCCCGTAATAGCCCTGGTGGGCCGTCCGAACGTCGGCAAGTCCACCCTGTTCAACCGCCTGACCCGCACCCGTGACGCCATCGTCGCCGAGTACGCAGGTCTGACCCGCGACCGCCAGTACGGCGAGGCCAAGTGGCAGGGCAAGAAATTCATCGTCATCGATACCGGTGGTATCTCCGGTGACGAAGAGGGTATCGATGCCAAGATGGCCGAGCAGTCGCTGCAGGCCATCGAAGAGGCCGATGCCGTCCTGTTCATGGTCGACTCCCGCGCCGGCCTCACCGCCGCCGACGAGATGATTGCCGAGCACCTGCGCAAGAAGAACAAGCGCAGCTTCCTGGTGGCCAACAAGGTCGACACCGTCGATCCGGACATCGCCCGCGCCGAATTCAGCCCGCTGGCCCTGGGGCATGCGATCCCGATCGCGGCCGCCCACGGCCGCGGCATCACCCAGATGCTGCAGGAAGCCTTGGGCGAGATGTTCGCTCCGGAGCCTGAGGCGCCGGAAGACAACGAGCTGCCGGGCGAGCTGGAAGAAGTCGCCGAGGGCGAGGAAGCCAAGCGCATTCCCGGCCCGAGCGAGAAGGATGGCATCAAGATCGCCATCATCGGTCGCCCCAACGTCGGCAAGTCCACCCTGGTCAACCGCATGCTCGGTGAAGAGCGGGTGATCGTGTACGACCAGGCCGGTACGACCCGCGACAGCATCTACATCCCCTTCGAGCGCAACGATGAGAAGTACACCCTGATCGATACCGCCGGCGTGCGCCGCCGCGGCAAGATCTTCGAGGCGGTGGAAAAGTTCTCCGTGGTGAAGACCCTGCAGGCGATCCAGGACGCCAACGTGGTCATCTTCGTCATGGACGCCCGCGAAGGCGTGGTCGAACACGACCTCAACCTGCTCGGCTTCGTGCTGGAGACCGGCCGCGCGCTGGTCATCGCGCTGAACAAGTGGGATGGCATGGAATCGGCCGAGCGCGAGTACGTGAAGACCGAGCTCGAGCGCCGGCTGATGTTCGCCGACTTCGCCGACATCCACTTCATCTCCGCGTTGCACGGCACCGGCGTTGGCCACCTGTACAAGTCGGTGCAGGACTCGTTCCGTTCCGCCGTGACCCGCTGGCCCACCAGCAAGCTCACGCAGATCCTGGAGGACGCCATCCAGGTCCACCAGCCGCCGATGGTCAACGGCCGCCGCATCAAGCTGCGCTATGCGCACCTGGGTGGCGCCAACCCGCCGCTGATCGTGATCCACGGCAACCAGGTGGACGCGGTGCCCAAGGCCTACACGCGCTACCTGGAGAAGACCTACCGCCGGGTGCTCAAGCTGGTCGGTACGCCGATCCGCATTGAGTACAAGGGCGGCGACAACCCGTTCGAGGGCAAGAAGACCCAGCTCACCGAACGCCAGGTCAACAAGAAGCGCCGGCTGATGTCGCACCACAAGAAGGCCGAGAAGAAGAAGAAAGACAAGCGTAAATAACGCCTGTCGGGCTTCAGGCGTACGGCTGTAGGCGATAGAGTAGGGCCTCCCTCTCATCGCCCGCAGCCTGTAGTCACGCCATGCTCACCAGCAAACTGCCGAACGTCGGCACCACCATCTTCACCCGCATGTCCCAGCTCGCCGCCGAATGCGGTGCACTGAATTTCTCCCAGGGTTTCCCCGACTTCGACAGCCCCGCGCCATTGCTCGAAGCCGTCGCCCGCCACGTGATGGCCGGGCATAACCAGTACAGCCCGATGACCGGCCTGCCGGCCCTGCGCGAACAGGTCGCGGCCAAGGTCGCCGGCCTCTATGGTCGTAACGTCAGCGCCGATACCGAGGTGACGATCGTCCCCGGTGCTACCGAAGGAATCTTCTGTGCCGTGCAGGCGCTGATTCGTCCCGGCGACGAGGCCATCGTCCTCGATCCCTGCTACGACAGCTACGAACCCTCGGTGGAGCTCGCCGGCGGCCGCTGCGTGCATGTGCCACTGAGCCTGCCGGACTTCCGTATCGACTGGCAACGCATGGCCGACGCCATCACCCCGCGCACCCGCCTGATCTTCCTCAACAGCCCGCACAACCCCAGTGGATCGCTGATTGACCGCGCCGACCTGGACCGCCTGGCGGCGCTGATCCGTGACCGCGAGATCTATGTGATCAGCGACGAGGTCTACGAGCATCTGATCTACGACGGTGTGCAGCACGCCAGCGTGCTCGCCCACGACGAGCTTTATCCTCGCGCCTTCGTGATCAGCTCCTTCGGCAAGACTTACCACGTTACCGGCTGGAAGACCGGCTACGTAGTGGCGCCGCCGACGCTGTCGGCGGAGATGCGCAAGATCCACCAGTACGTGAACTTCTGCGGCGTGACCCCGTTGCAGTGGGCGCTGGCCGACTACATGGCCGCGCACCCCGAGCACCTGCACGAGCTGCCGGGCTTCTACCAGGCCAAGCGCGACCTGTTCTGCGACCTGCTGGAGAGCTCGCGCTTCCACTTCCAGCGCGCCGCTGGCACCTACTTCCAGGTAGTTGATTACTCGACGATCCGTCCGGACCTGGACGACGTCGCCATGTCCGAGTGGCTGACCCGCGAGCACGGCGTGGCCGCCATCCCCGTCTCGGTGTTCTACCAGCAACCCCCGGCGGACATGCGCCTGGTGCGCTTCTGCTTCGCCAAGAAAGAGGAGACGCTGCGCCAGGCGGCGGAAAGACTATGCGCGATATGAGCCCGGTGCCGGATCTGAAGCTGGCCCTGGTGCAGACCACCCTGGTCTGGCACGACGCCAAGGCCAACTGCGAACGCTTCGACGCGCTGCTGGAGAGTGCCCGCGGCGCGGACGTGGTGATCCTGCCGGAGATGTTCACCACCGGCTTCTCCATGGACTCCGAGGCGCTGGCCGAGGCGGAGGAGGGCGAGACTTACGCCTGGCTGCGTGGGCAGGCTGCCAAGCTCGATGCCGTGGTCTGCGGCAGTGTGATCATCCGTGCCGCCGATGGCAGCTACCGCAATCGCCTGCTCTGGGTTCGCCCGGACGGCGAGGTGCGGCATTACGACAAGCGCCACCTGTTCCGCATGGCCGGCGAGCACAAGCACTACACGCCGGGCGAGCAGCAGGTGTTGCTGGAATGGAAGGGTTGGCGGATTCGTCCGCTGGTCTGCTACGACCTGCGCTTCCCGGTGTGGAGCCGTGATGCCCAGGACACCGACCTGCTGCTCTACACCGCCAACTGGCCGGCCGCGCGCCGCCAGCATTGGAACCGTTTGCTGCCGGCGCGGGCCATTGAAAACCTCTGCTATGTCGCGGCGGTCAACCGTGTGGGTGAAGACGGCAAGGGCCACGCCTATTCCGGCGACAGCCAGGTGCTGGACTTCCAGGGTGACAACCTGTTGGCGGCAGGGAGCGCCGACGGCGTGTTCCATGTCGCCCTGAGCGCGGCGGAACTGGCCGCTTATCGCGAGCGCTTCCCGGCCTATCTGGATGCGGATGAGTTCGATATCCGTCTTTGAAATCGTGCCTCGCTGAAATCAATCGCGGACGGAGTCCGCTCCTACGCCGCATGATGTTTTCGTAGGAGCGGACTCCGTCCGCGATGTATTCGCCCCGAAAGCGATTATGCGGCGCAGCTCCACGGTAGGATGGGTGGAGCGGAGCGATACCCATGCTGTCGGTGCCAGAATTGATGGGTATCGCTGCGCTCCACACCATCCTACGTTCGAAGTTTTCCTGAGAGTTCCTCAGTACGCGCTGGCAGTGTTCAACCGCTGTATCGCCTCGTCACTGAGCTTCAGCTCCACCGCCGCAATCAGGTCCGGCAGTTGCTCCAGCTTCGACGCGCTGGCAATCGGTGCGGTGATGCTCGGGCGGGCCATCAGCCAGGCCAGGGCGACCTGGGTTGGCGTGGCCTGGAGATCGCCGGCCACTTCCTCCAGCGCATCGATGATGGCGAAGCCGCGCTCGTTCATGAAGTTCTTCACCTTGTAGCCGCGCACGCTGCTCTTGTTAAGGTCCGCCTCGCTGCGGTACTTCCCGGTGAGAAAACCCGCGGCCAGGGAATAGAAGCTGATCACCCCGAGCCCCAGTTGATGCACCGTGGGCTCCAGATTGGTCTCGTAGTTGGCGCGGTCGTAGAGGTTGTAGTTGGGCTGAAGGCTCTGGTAGTTCGATAGTTTCAGGCGGTCGCAAAGCTCGCGGGCTTCGCGCAGGCGTCGGGCGTCGAGGTTGGACGCGCCGATCACCCGCACCTTGCCGTTCTCCACCGCCTCCGCGAAGGCGCCCATGGTTTCTTCCATGGAGGTGTGCGGGTCGTCGCAGTGGGCCTGGTAGAGGTCGATGTAGTCGGTCTGCAGGCGCCTGAGCGAGCGCTCCAGGGCCTGCTCGATGTACACCGCCGACAGCCCCTTGTGGCCGTTGCCCATATCCATGCCGACCTTGGTGGCGATCTGCACCTGGTTGCGCTTGCCGGTCTTCTTCAGCCACTTGCCGATCAGGGTTTCCGACTCGCCGCCGACGTGTCCGGGCACCCAGCGCGAGTACAGGTCGGCCGTGTCGATGCAGTTGATCCCGGCGTCGACCACCGCATCCAGCAGGCGGAAGGAGGTGGCTTCGTCCGCCGACCAGCCGAACACGTTGCCACCGAACACCAGGGGTGGAATTACCAGTCCGGACTGGCCCAGTTCGCGACGCTTCATCTGTCAGGTCTCCCCCGGCTGCACGTTGGTTGAACCAGCATAGACCCTGAGACGCGAAAGACATGGGACGCGGTTGACAGGCATATGGGAGCTTAAGCACTATCGACTACCTGATTTCCCATACCGAATTTCCCATGCTTGCCAACCTCGACTCCGCGCTGCTTCTCCCGGGCTTCCCTGCCCAGGCTTGCGCCTGCGTCGTCGTTGCCAAGAAATCGAAGAAACAGTCGCTCATTTGACCGGGGCGTGCTGTCCCGTCAGATGGGCTGACAGGACACAAGGCGCAAGGTCTAGAATTCTCCCCGCTTGATTCCCGCATCCCTCCCTGACGGCGACCAGACGGTCAGCCACAAGGAGTTTTTTGCATGTCTACGTTTCGAGGTATCTGGGTGGCCCTGGCCACTCCCTTCCGTGCCGGGGAAGTCGACTTCGCCGCGCTGCACACCCTGGTCGCCCGACTGCTGGAAGACGGCGTCGCCGGCTTCGTGGTCTGTGGCACCACCGGTGAGGCGGCGGCGTTGAGCCATGATGAGCAACTTGCCGTTCTCGACGCCGTGTTGCAGTGGGTGCCGGCGCATCAGGTGATCATGGGCCTGGCGGGCAACAACCTGCGCGAGCTGCTGGCCTTCCAGCAGGAGATCCAGCGTCGCCCGCTGGCTGGTCTGCTGGTGCCGGCGCCGTACTACATCCGACCGTCGCAGGCGGGCCTGGAGGCATTCTTCCGGACCGTGGCCGATGCCGCCACGGTGCCGGTGGTGCTTTACGACATTCCCTACCGTACCGGCGTGCGCATCGAGCGCGAAACCCTGCGGCGCATCGTGCGCCACCCGCGCATCGCTGCGATCAAGGATTGCGGCGGCGACCTGGAAACCACCCTGGCATTGATCGCCGACGGCGAGGTCGAGGTGCTGACGGGCGAGGACCTGCAGATATTCAACAACCTGTGCCTGGGCGGCGCCGGGGCGATTTCCGCCTCCGCCCATGTGCGCGCCGATCTCTATGTGCGCATGCAGCAACAGGTCGAGTCGGGGGATCTGGCCGGTGCGCGGGGGACCTTCTACCGCTTGCTGCCATGGATTCAGGCCGCCTTCGCCGAGCCGAACCCCGCGGCGGTCAAGGCGGCGCTGGCGCTGCAGGGACTGATCGGTGGCGAGCTGCGTGAGCCGATGCAGGCCTGTGCGCCGGCCACGATCGAGCGGCTGCGCGGCGTGCTGGCGGCGCTGGCCGACTAGGAGGGGAGGGCCGGCAATGGGTTTTGCTCTATCATGACGGCCTGCCCATTGCCGAGTGCCCGCCATGACCACGACTCCCTATCTGCTGGACCAGTTGGAAACCGCCGACATGCTGTTGATCGACGGCCTGCATGCCTGGCAGTTCGAGCTGAACGAGTCATTGCTGGACCAGGCGGATGCCGCCGCCCATGCGGACCAGCCCTTCGCCAGCGAAGAGGTGGTGTTGCTGATCGAGTCCATCGATGGCCGTGACCGCCGTCAGTGGGCCTTCACCTACAACGAGGTGATGGAAGCGCGCTATCAGGCCGGGGATGAAACCTGGCTGCTGCACGCAGGTGGCCACGAGCATCGCCTGTGTTGCCTGGGCGCAGTGAGCGCCAGCGGCGACGACGAGTAAGACGAGAAGGCCCCGAGGGGCCTTCGGTGTTTTCGGGTGCTGAAAGCCGCGATGGCCTATGCGAAGCGCTGGCCCAGCACGATGATGAACGAGACGATGAACGCCACGACCACGATGGCTAGCAGGCAAAGCAGACTGATACCGAAGGCGCGCCAGTTCGACAGGAAGGTGCCGCCCCTGGACGCGTGTTGCTCCAGTGCATCGCCGGTGCCATGCCTGGCGTATTGGTACATGCCCAGCACGGCGGCGATGGTCGTGGGGGCGGCGGAGACGTTGTCGGGCAGCAACCAGCCGATCAGCGACAGGGCGACGAACAGTCCGAAGCCCATCAGCCAGGCATTGCGGACCTGATCATCCCGACCCAGGTGTCGCAGGTTGTGGACGATGACCCAGGCGCCGGCGATTGGGGTGCCGAAGAAGGTGGCGATGCCGACGGCGGCAAGGCGGTAGAGCGGCTTTCCCGGCGGGTTGTCCAGCAGGGAGGCGTGGGGCGTCTTGAAGGGGTTGTCCTTGGGGGCGTTCATGTTTTCGTTCCTTCGAAAACAGCCCCGGACGCACAAGGCGTCCGGGGCAAAGGGGACAGCGGTGCTACCGGGCTTACGCGGCTTTCGCGTGGCCCAGCGTCACGGCGCGGTTCAGGGCGCTGAACAGCGCACGGAAGCTCGCGGTGGTGATGTTTTCATCGATGCCGATGCCGTGCAGCGAACGACCACCCTCGACGCGCAGTTCGATATAGGCGGCTGCGCGGGCGTTGGTGCCGGCGCCAATGGCGTGCTCGTTGTAGTCCATGATCTCGACGTCCACCGGCAGCGCGGCGACCAGGGCTTCCAAGGTGCCCTTGCCCTTGCCGTGCCAGCGGTGCTGTTCGCCCTTGTGGGTGACATCGATGTCGATGGCGCAGATACCGTTCTCTTCCTGCAGGCGGTAGCTCTTCAGGCCGAACGGGGAAACGGCCTGCAGGTACTCGTTCTGCAACAGGTTGTAGATCTGCTCGGCGGTCATCTCCAGGCCCAGGCGATCGGTCTCGTTCTGCACCACCTGGCTGAACTCGATCTGCATGCGGCGCGGCAGGCTGATGCCGTATTCCTGCTCCAGCAGGAAGGTGATGCCGCCCTTGCCGGACTGGCTGTTCACGCGGATGACGGCTTCGTAGCTGCGGCCGATGTCCGCCGGGTCGATCGGCAGGTACGGCACTTCCCACACGGCGTCGTCCTTCTGCTGGGCGAAGCCCTTGCGGATGGCGTCCTGGTGGGAGCCGGAGAAGGCGGTGTGAACCAGGTCGCCGACGTACGGGTGACGCGGGTGCACCGGAATCTGGTTGCACTCTTCCACCACCTTGCGCACGGCATCGATGTCGGAGAAGTCCAGCTCGGGGTCGATGCCCTGGGTGTACATGTTCAGCGCCATGGTCACCAGGCACAGGTTGCCGGTGCGCTCGCCGTTGCCGAACAGGCAGCCTTCGACGCGGTCGGCGCCGGCCATCAGGGCCAGTTCCGAAGCGGCGACGCCGGTGCCACGGTCGTTGTGGGTGTGCAGGCTGAGCAGCACGCTGTCGCGCTTGTTGATCTGGCGGCCGAACCACTCGATCTGGTCGGCGTAGTTGTTCGGGGTGGCGCACTCGACGGTGGCGGGCAGGTTCAGGATCAGGCGGTTGGCCGGGGTCGGCTGGAACACGTCGATCACTGCGTTGCACACCTCGACGGCGAAGTCGGTCTCGGTGGAACTGAACACTTCCGGCGAATACTCGAAGCCCCACTGGGTTTCCGGTGCGGCGGCGGCCAGGCGCTTGATGGTCTGGCCGGCGGCCACGGCGATGGCTTTAACGCCGGCCTTGTCCTGGTTGAAGACGATCTTGCGGAAGCTCGGCGCGCAGGCGTTGTAGTAGTGGACGATGGCCTTCTTCGCGCCCTTCAGGGACTCGAAGGTGCGCTCGATGAGATCGTCGCGGGCCTGGGTCAGCACCTGGATGGTGACGTCATCGGGAATATGGCCGCCCTCGATCAGCTCGCGAACGAAGTCGAAGTCGGTCTGCGAGGCGGACGGGAAGCCCACTTCGATTTCCTTCAGGCCGACCTGAACCAGGCACTTGAAGAAGCGCATCTTCTTCTCGGCGTCCATCGGTTCGATCAGCGACTGGTTGCCGTCGCGCAGGTCAGTGGACAGCCAGATCGGCGCCTTGTCGATGATCTTGTCCGGCCAGGTGCGGTCGGGCAGGGTGATCTGGGTGAACGGACGGTATTTCTTCGACGGATCTTTCAACATGCTCATGAGCGGAATCCTTGTTCTTTCTGGCCAGCGGGCCTGCGCGAAAAAAAGATGAAAAGGGACGAAACCGGGGAGGGGGGTTCAGCCACGCAGTCGCGGGCTGACCAGGCGCAGGCAGGCGTGTTGGCGAAGCAGGATGAGGGTGTGTGCGGTTTTCATGAGTGCCAACCTAATGGCCTGAGAAGGCTATGGCAAGCATTCGTGAAAAATTGGTAGAAAAGCCTTCCTGTTGCATTTTATCGAAAAATAATTGCTGAAAAATATATATCTCAGCAATTTTTATAAGAGCACCTCCACTGTGCTTAACTGATTCTGCGTCCACGTGCCGCAGCGGAGCTGCGGAACTCCATGCGATCATTGCGCACCCGCTCAAGGCGGGGCTTCCTTCCGCAAGGACATTTCGTGACCCGTCGCACCCGACAAGGCATAGGAACCTGGCTGGCGCTGTTCGCCATGCTGATGATCTATGTCGGCCCGCTGGTATCCCAGTCGCTGCCGATGGATCACCCTATGCCCATGGATCATCCCATGCCGATGCAGCATGGGACGTCCGCGGCGCACCACGACGGGATGCAGCACGGCCAGACCCTGTCGGCGCACGACATGGCCGGCATGGACGAGATGGCCTGTGTCGACGGTCATCGCGCCGAGGGGCCGCACGCGGCACCGGCCTCCCATGGCGAGAAGTCCCTCACCGCTGACGCCTTCATGGAGAGGTGCGGCTACTGCAGCCTGCTGATCCATAGCCCGCCGCTGACCCCGCCGCCGGTCCTGCTCGACCACGCACTGCCAACCACCAGCACGCCAGTCGCCCAGTCCACCACGTCCGCCATTCCCGCCTCGCCGGTCTTCCCCGGCGCCCGCTCTCGCGCTCCACCGGCCCTGATCGGCTGATCCCCTATCCCGAATCCATCGACCGCAGGCGCGGATGACCGCTTTCGCCTGTGCGCCGTGCGTGTCCGCATGGAACGGGCGTAATCACCGATCATGGAAAAATGGAATGTCCCGCATGCCCATGCGCCGTCGGCCCCGTGCTGTCGGCTTGCGCGCCCTGTGTGCGCTGACCGCCCTTGGCGGTTTCACTGCTGTCCCGGCCCTGGCCGAGGAAGATGACCACGCCGCCCACGCAGTGGAGCTGGAGCCGAGCGTCATCATCGCCGTAGCGCAGAGCTCGCCGCTCACCATCGTCACCGACCCCAAACAGCCGCGCCAGCCGATCCCCGCCAGCGACGGCGCCGACTACCTCAAGACCATCCCCGGCTTCTCCGCCATCCGTAACGGCGGCACCAACGGCGACCCGGTGCTGCGCGGCATGTTCGGCTCGCGCCTGAACATCCTCACCAACGGCACCACCATGCTCGGCGCCTGCCCGGCACGGATGGACGCGCCCACTTCCTATATTTCGCCGGAGACCTACGACAGGCTCACCGTGGTGAAGGGGCCCGAGACTGTGATCTGGGGGCCCGGCGCCTCGGCCGGAACCATCCGCTTCGACCGCGAGCCGGAACGCTTCGGCGAGCTGGGCTCGCGGATCAACGGTAGCCTGGTGGCTGGTTCCAATGGACGCTTCGACCGTGTACTGGACGCCGCTGCCGGTGGGCCCGAGGGCTACCTGCGTTTCACCGGCAACAAGTCGCAGTCCGATGACTACGAAGACGGTGCCGGTGAAACCGTGCCTTCGCGCTGGAACAAGTGGAGCGGCGACGTGGCCGTGGGCTGGACCCCGGACGCCGATACCGTCGTCGAGCTCACCGCCGGCAAGGGCGACGGCGAGGCGCGTTATGCCGGGCGTGGCATGGACGGTTCGCAGTTCAAGCGCGAGAGCCTGGGCCTGCGCTTCGAGAAGTCCAACCTTGGCGAGGTGCTCGATAAGCTGGAGGCGCAGGTCTACTACAACTACGCCGACCATGTGATGGACAACTACAGCCTGCGCACGCCTTCGGGCACCGGCATGATGGCCGGCCCGATGGCGTCCAACGTCGACCGCCGCACCCTGGGTGGACGCCTGGCCGCCACCTGGCGCTGGGACGACTTCAAGCTCATCTCCGGTGTCGATGCGCAGACCAACGAGCACCGCGAACGTAGCGGCATGGGCATCAATACCTACGATGACCAGCCATGGAACAAGGACGCGGTTTTCCACAACTACGGCGCCTTCGGCGAACTGACCTGGTACGCCGCCGAAGGCGACCGCGTCATCAGTGGCGCGCGCCTGGACCGTGCCTCGGCCAAGGACTATCGGCAGACCACGGGTTCGGGACACATGACCCATCCCAACCCCACCGCCGACGACACCCGCGCCGACACCCTGCCCAGCGGCTTCGTGCGCTACGAACACGATCTTGCCGACATGCCGACCACCCTGTACGCCGGCCTCGGCCATGTACAGCGCTTCCCCGATTACTGGGAGCTGTTCTCCCCGGACAAGGGACCGGCCGGCTCGGTCAACGCCTTCGACAGCATCGAGCCTGAGAAGACCACCCAACTGGACTTCGGCGCCCAGTACGAGGACGAAAAGCTCAAGGCCTGGGCGTCTGGTTACGTCGGGGTGATCCAGGACTACATCCTGTTCGAGTACAGCGACGGCATGATGGGCAAGACGTCCCAGGCGCGGAATGTCGACGCGAGGATCATGGGGGGAGAGCTGGGCGCGGCCTACGCGCTGACCGCTAACTGGAAGACCGACGCGACCCTGGCCTACGCCTGGGGCAAGAACACCACCGACGACCGCGCGCTGCCGCAGATGCCGCCGCTGGAGGCGCGCTTCGGCCTGACCTATGAACAGGATGTCTGGAGCGCCGGTGGCCTCTGGCGGGTGGTGGCACGCCAGGGGCGGGTCGCTGAAGGGCAGGGCAACGTGGTCGGCTACGACTTCGACAAAAGCCCGGGTTTCGCGGTGTTCTCGCTCAACGGCGCGTACAAGCTGAGCCAGCACTTCAAGGTCAGTGCCGGCGTCGACAACCTGTTCGACAAGGACTACGCCGAGCACCTGAACCTGGCGGGCAACGCCGGCTTCGGCTATCCGGCGGACAATCCCGAATCGATCCACGAACCGGGGCGCACGCTCTGGAGCAAAGTGGACTTCGCCTTCTAAGCCCGACCGGCCCCCGCTGGTCGGGGGCCTCCTTGCGTGAGGAGACTACGAATGCAGAAGAAGACATTCGATTTCTACAACCTGGCCTGGCGCTGGCACTTCTACGCCGGGCTGTTCGTTGCCCCCTTCATGATCCTGCTGTCGATCACCGGGATCATCTACCTGTTCAAGCCGCAGCTCGATCCGCTGATGTACCGCGACCTGCTGCAGGTGCAGCCGGGCGAGGTGCGGTTGTCCGCCGATGAGCAACTGATGCACCTGCATCGCCAGAACCCGCAGCTGCAGGTCAGCCAGTACCTGCCGGCGCCTGCCGCCGACCGCAGCGCCCAGTTCGTTGCCCAGCTTGATGGGCGCGAAGTGAGCGCCTTCGTCAATCCCTACAGCGGCAAGCTGCTCGGCCTGCAGGACGCCAAGTCCAACCTGCAGGCGATGGCCCGCGCGCTGCACGGCGAATTGATGATCGGCACGATCGGTGACCGGCTGATCGAGCTGGCCGCCGGCTGGGGCGTCGTGCTGGTGGTGTCCGGCCTGTACCTGTGGTGGCCGCGCAAGCGTTCGCTGCGCGTGCTGCTCTGGCCGGACCTGACGCGCCGTGGCCGTGCGCTGTGGCGCGACCTGCACATGGTGGTCGGCTTCTGGGGTTCGCTGCTGATGCTGTTCATGCTGCTCACCGGCATGACCTGGACCGGCTTCTGGGGCAAGTCCTTCGCCGACGTGTGGAACCGCTTCCCGGTGGCCATGTGGAACGAGGTGCCCAAGTCGGACCTGGAGGCGCGCACGCTCAACGAGGCGCACCGCCAGACCATCCCCTGGGCGATGGAAAACACCCCGATGCCGATGTCCGGTGGCGCCCACGCCGAGCACATGGCCCACGGCTCCGGCGGCATGGCGATGCCGCAGATCAGCCTGCAGCAGGTGGTCGATACCGCCGACCGGGCCGGCGTGACGCCGGGCTACGCCATAGCGCTGCCCAAAGGCACGGAAGGCGTGTTCACCGTCTCGGTGTTCGCCGACGACTCGCGCAACGACGCCACGCTGCACATCGACCAGTACACCGGCAAGGTCCTCGCCGACGTACGCTGGAAGGACTACGGGCTGGTGGCCAAGGGCGTCGAATCCGGCGTGATGCTGCATGAAGGCAAGATGTTCGGGGTGTTCAACCAGCTGCTCATGCTCGCTGTCTGCCTGATGATCCTGCTCAGTGCCGTCAGTGGCCTGTGGATCTGGTGGAAGCGACGCCCGCAGGGGCGTCTCGGCGTACCGCCGATGCCCCACGCGCTGCCGGTGTGGAAGGGCGGAGTGGCGGTCATGCTCATCCTCGGCGTCGCCTTCCCGCTGGTGGGCGTGTCGCTGGTGCTGGTGTGGGCGCTGGACTGGGCCGTGCTGTCGCGCATCAAGCCGCGCATCCCGGCGCTGGGTTGAAGAAGTGTTGAGGGTGGAACACGTTTTCACCCTGACGCCTGCCGCGAGGCGGGCTATGCTGCGGCGCGATCACGTCGTCCGCGGCCCGATGTTTTTCCGCCGTGATGGCGGACCTGATCACAAGCCAAATGGAGTCTTGAACATGCGTAAAACCCTGCTCGCTTTCGCTGTCCTGCTGGGCTTCTCCGGCGCCGCCATGGCCCACGAATACGAGGCTGGCAACCTGCACATCGACCATCCCTGGTCGCTGCTGCTGCCGGCCAACTCGGTGAATGGCGCGGCCTACTTCATCGTGGAAAACCACGGCAAGGACGCCGACCGCCTGCTCGGCGCCGATACCGAGCGCGCCGCCAGCGCGGAAATCCACCAGCACGTGGAGAAGGACGGCATGATGAAGATGCAGAAGGTCGAGGCCGTAGACATCCCCGCCGGCGGCAAGATCGTCTTCGCGCCCGGCCAATACCACCTGATGCTGTTCGGCCTGAAGAAACCGCTGGCCGATGGCGAGCGCTTCCCGCTGACCCTGCACTTCCAGAAGGCCGGCGACGTGAAGGTCGAGGTTGCTGTGCAGAAAGAAGCACCGAAAGGCACCGACATGGGCCACGACATGCACGGCATGAAGATGGACTGACCGCCTGGCCGGCTGCGCGCCGCCGCTGCCGCCTGGTGGGAAAATGGGGCCGGATCCCAGGTGATCCGGCCAACGACCACCACCGGTGGCCGGGAGGTGCGGTATGCGTAGCGTACAGGGTGCCATCCTGCTGGCGGCTATTTCACTGCTGAGCGCCTGCAGCCAGTCCAGTCTGCTCGACGACCAGCTGCCGCTGGACGAGCATTTGGCCAAGCTGGGCTTGCGCCAGGGCGATGCGGTGAAGTCGATCCCGGTGTGGGATACCGCTGGCTGGCAATACCTCGACAAGGGCCACATCGTCCTTGGTCAATCGCCGGGGCGGCGTTACCTGGTGGCCTTTTCCGCGCCGTGTAACAACCTGGCGTTCAGCAATCGGCTGAATATCAGCAATACGGTGGGCTCGGTCACGACGCTCGACCGCATCATCTCGGTCAATTCCGCGGGCATCGCCGAGCCCTGCCTGATCGGCCAGCTCTACGAACTGGAGCGGGTGCCGAAGAAACCGCAGCACGAGGGCGGCTATTGATCCGTCAGGGTTTGAACGCGCCGATGAAGATCGCCGGATCGACTCGGGCATCGTTCAGGCTGACGTTCCAGTGCATGTGCGGCCCGGTGGCGCGGCCGGTGGCGCCGACGCGACCGACCACGCCGCCGCGCGGGACCTGATCGCCGACTTTCACGTCGATCTTCGACATGTGGCAGAACATGCTGATGAAGCCCTGGCCGTGGTCGACGAACACGGTGTTGCCGTTGAAGAAGTAGTTGCCGATCAGGATCACCTTGCCGGCGGCTGGAGACTTGATCGGGGTGCCGGCGGGCACGGCGAAGTCCAGGCCGGAGTGCGGGTTGCGCTCCTCGCCATTGAAGAAGCGGCGCAGGCCGAAGGGGCTGGAGAGCGGGCCGTTGACCGGTTTGTCCAGCAGCAGGTTGCTCGGCGTGCCGGCGCTGAAGCTGCGGTAGGCGGCGGTCTGCTCGGCCAGTTCGCGATTGATGCGCTTGAGGTCCTCGGGCAGCGGGTTCACCTGGCGGGTGTTCTTCAGGGTGATGTGCTGCTCTTTATAGTGCTTGCTGTCGACGTCGAAGCCGAGGTTGCGGCTGGCGCCGGCCTGCTTCACGACGATCTGCTGGCTGCCGGCCCTGGCGGTCAGCGGGATACCGACGATGGCGATCCAGTCGCGGCCTTCCTCGCGCACCACCAATACCTGTTTGCCCTGGTAGGTGGCGGTGGGTACTGCGGCATCCTGGCCCAGTTGCACCACGGCAACGCCACCGGGCACCGGCTTGTTCAGGGTGCGGCTGATGAAGCCTTCGGCGTGGGCGGGCAGGACGAGGAGGGTGGCGAACAGCAGGCAGAATGCGCGGATCATGCAGGCTTTCCGTGAGGCGACAGCGGATGAAGCGGGCAGTCTACACGGGCCGATGGCGGGATCGGCGCGATTTCGTCGAAAGCACGATGGGGTGGCATGCGCGCGATTTGTAGGAGCGCCAATCGCTAGCGGCGCAGCCCTTCGAGCTGCTGGCGCCAGAGCTGCTCCAGCGGCAGCACCTGCGCCGGGCCATAGATCGCGTGGGGCTTGCCCAGATGCGCCGCCCACAGCTGGTCGCCATAGTCGTAATGCCACCACTCGCTGGAGAGGTTGCTGAACCCCGCCGCGGCCATGGCATTGAACAGCATCCGGCGGTTGTCGCGGATTTGCCGCTGGGACTCGTCCGGCTCAGCGATCTCTTCGTAGTGACGGGTGTAGGAGCGCGGTGTCGCCTCGTCGAACAGGCTGCCCATGTCCAGCCAGCGACCGTCTCGGTCGCACAGGGTCAGGTCGATGGCGCCACCGGTGAGGTGCGGACTGGGCGACTCGGCACGTGTGCTGGGCGGGGCGACGAACTCGCGGGTGCGCCGGGTCAGCTCGGCGGGATCGGTATCCGGTTCGTGCTGGCGAAGGATTTCGTAGAGCGTGTCGTACAGATGCTGCTGCACCGCGAAGGGCCGCCAGGCATCGAGGATCACCAGGCGGATTCCATTCGGCAGCAGGCTCGCGGCCTGCAGCAGGCGCTCGAAAACCTCGTTGCGGGCGTAGCATTCGGGCTGCGCATTGGGCACGCCCAGGCGGTGATAAGCCGGCCACACCGCGAAGCCGGTGGCGATGCCCAGTGCCTGCAGCGGCTGGCCACATTCTATGATGGGCATGCGGAAGGCTTCGGCCCAGTCTGGTTCGGGCTGAGGCAGGATCGGTGCGAGCAGGTCAGTCATCGCGAGTCAGTCCAGCAGGGAAAGGGTGACCGGTGCCTGGTGGTTGTCCTCCACCCGCACCTCCAGTTCGCCTTCGGCCAACCGGGCTTTCAGGCGCTGTCCGTTCTTCGTCTGCGCGGCACTGCGGATCGCCTGGCCCTTGTCGTCCAGCAGGATGCTGTAGCCGCGCCCCAGGGTCGCCAGCGGGCTGACGATGTGCAGCGTCTGCATCAGGTTGTCCAGGCGCTGGCGCTGTTCGCGCAGGATCGCCTGGGTAGCGCGGGGCAGGCGACCGCTGAGATTCTCCAGACGCTGCCGCAGCAGGGCCAGGTTGCGGCCGGGGTGCTGCGCGGCGAGGCGGGTGTCCAGGCGCGCGACGCGTTCCTGGCGGATCTGCAACTGGCGCTCGAAAGCACGGCGCAGGCGCATGTCCAGGTCGTCCAGGCGCTGGGCCTGCTGGCGCAGGCGTTCGCCGGGGTGGCGCAGGCGTCGGGCGGTTCCCTCCAGGCGCAGGCGCTCGCGGGTCAGGCGGTCCTGGATGCGCAGGATCAGCCGGCGGCGCAGGCTGTCCAGGCGTTGCTGCAAGTCGCCACTGTGGGGCGCCAGCAGTTCGGCGGCGGCCGAGGGCGTAGGGGCGCGCACGTCGGCGACGAAATCGCTGATGGAGACGTCGGTCTCGTGGCCCACGGCGCTGACGATGGGCGTCACGCAAGCGGCGATGGCGCGGGCCACCGCCTCCTCGTTGAAGCACCAGAGGTCTTCCAGCGAACCGCCGCCACGGGCCAGGATCAGTGCGTCGAAGCCCTGGGCATCGGCCAGCGTCAGCGCGCGGACGATCTGTGCGATAGCCTCACGGCCCTGCACGGCGGTGGGTACCAGGGTCAGTTCGACCTGTGGTGCGCGGCGGCGGAACACGCTGATGATGTCGCGGATCACCGCGCCGGTGGGCGAGCTGATGATGCCGATGCGTCGCGGATGCGCCGGCAGCTCGCGCTTGCGCTCGGTGGCGAACAGGCCCTCGGCGGCGAGTTTTTCCTTTAGCGCCTCAAAGGCCAGGCGCAGGGCGCCGTCGCCGGCCGGTTCGACGGTATCGGCAATCAGTTGATAGTCGCCGCGTCCTTCGAACAGCGAGACCTTGCCGCGCACGCGCACGGCGAGGCCGTCGCGCAGGGCCTGGCGCACGCGCAGGGCGTTCTGCCGGAACAGCGCGCAGCGCACCTGGGCGTTGCTGTCCTTCAGGGTGAAGTACATGTGGCCGGACGCGGGGCGGGCGAGGTTGGAAATCTCGCCCTCGACCCACACTTGCGGGAACACGTCCTCCAGCAGGTGGCGGGCGCGCTGGTTGAGCTGGCTGACGGTCAGAACCTCGCGGTCGAGGCCCAGCCGTTGGAAGGGATCATTCTGCATGGCGAAGGATGATAAGCGGGCCGGTGGACAGGGGCCAGCGCGCAGGGTTGAGAAAGCTTTATTCAGATCGTCTGGTTACGTTGAGCCGCGCCCCTGAGCTGGGATATAATGCCGCGCTTCCATTTTTCCCGATCGGGAGCCCCCGCCATGCTGCGCATCAGCCAAGAAGCCCTCACTTTCGACGACGTCCTCCTGATTCCCGGTTATTCGGAAGTCCTACCCAAGGACGTGAGCCTGAAAACCCGACTGACCCGTGGCATCGAGCTGAACATTCCGCTGGTATCCGCCGCGATGGATACCGTGACCGAGTCCCGCCTGGCCATCGCCATGGCGCAGGAAGGCGGTATCGGCATCATCCACAAGAACATGGGTATCGAGCAGCAGGCCGCCGAAGTTCGCAAGGTCAAGAAGCACGAGACCGCGATCGTCCGCGACCCGATCACCGTAACCCCGTCGACCAAGATCATCGAGCTGCTGCAGATCGCTCGTGAATACGGCTTCTCCGGCTTCCCTGTGGTGGAAGAGGGCGAGCTGGTCGGTATCGTCACCGGTCGCGACCTGCGCGTGAAGCCGAACGTCGGCGACAGCGTTTCCGCGATCATGACTCCGAAGGACAAGCTGGTCACCGCCCGCGAAGGCACCGCCCTGGAAGAGATCAAGGCCGCTCTCTACGAGAACCGCATCGAGAAGATGCTGGTCGTCGACGAGAAGTTCCGCCTGACCGGTCTGGTGACCTTCCGTGACATCGAGAAGGCCAAGACCTACCCGCTGGCCTCCAAGGATGACGAAGGCCGCCTGCGCGTCGGCGCAGCCGTCGGCACCGGCGCCGACACCGGCGAGCGCGTTGCCGCACTGGTCGCCGCTGGCGTTGACGTCGTGGTCGTCGACACCGCGCACGGTCACTCCAAGGGCGTGATCGACCGCGTTCGCTGGGTGAAGGAAACCTTCCCGCACGTACAGGTCATCGGCGGCAACATCGCCACCGGCGAAGCCGCCAAGGCGCTGGCTGACGCTGGCGCTGATGCCGTGAAAGTCGGCATCGGGCCGGGCTCCATCTGCACCACCCGTATCGTCGCTGGCGTGGGCGTGCCGCAGATCTCCGCCATCGCCAACGTTGCCGCTGCCCTGGAAGGCACCGGCGTTCCGCTGATCGCCGACGGTGGCATCCGCTTCTCCGGTGACCTGGCCAAGGCCATGGTGGCTGGCGCCTACTGCGTGATGATGGGTTCGATGTTCGCCGGTACCGAAGAGGCTCCGGGCGAGATCGAGCTGTTCCAGGGCCGCTCCTACAAGTCCTACCGTGGCATGGGCTCGCTGGGCGCCATGGCCGGCTCCACCGGTTCCTCCGACCGCTACTTCCAGGACGCCTCCGCCGGCGCCGAGAAGCTGGTACCGGAAGGCATCGAAGGCCGCGTGCCTTATAAGGGCCAGCTGACCGCCATCGTCCACCAGCTGATGGGTGGCCTGCGCGCCGCCATGGGCTACACCGGCAGCGCCGATATCCAGGAGATGCGCAGCAAGCCGCAGTTCGTCCGCATCACCGGCGCCGGCATGGCCGAGTCCCATGTGCATGACGTACAGATCACCAAGGAAGCGCCGAATTACCGCGTAGGTTAAAAAAATGGCTTTGACGCTGCTGCGCTTGGACAAGCTGCGTTGGGAAAACAGTCGAAATGCTCATTTGCTTCAGCAAACTCCGCTTTCTCCTGTTTTCCCGCCTTGCCAGTCCTGCGCTCGCGACGCGGCAAAGCCATTTTTAAAAGTTGCAGGACACGGGGCTGGTTGATACAGCCCCGTGTCGTTTAAGAATTTCGCTACGAGAGATGACCATGTCCCAAGACATTCACGCTCACCGGATCCTGATCCTCGACTTCGGCTCCCAGTACACCCAGCTGATCGCCCGCCGCGTTCGCGAGATCGGCGTGTACTGCGAGATCCATCCGTTCGACATGAGCGACGAGGACGTTCGCGCCTTCGCCCCGCGCGGCATCATCCTGGCCGGCGGCCCGGAGTCGGTGCACGAAGCCAACAGCCCGCGCGCACCGAAGGCCGTGTTCGACCTGAAGGTGCCGCTGTTCGGCATCTGCTACGGCATGCAGACCATGGCCGAGCAGATGGGCGGCAAGGTGCTGGGTTCGGAGCTGCGCGAGTTCGGCTACGCCCGCGTCGACGTGGTCGGCAAGGCCCGCCTGCTCGACGGCATCGAAGACCACGTCGATGAAGACGGCGTGCTGGGCCTCGACGTGTGGATGAGCCACGGCGACAAGGTCACCGAGATCCCCGACGGTTTCCACATCCTCGCCAGCACCCCGAGCTGCCCGATCGCCGCCATGGCCGATGACGCCCGTGGTTACTACGGCGTACAGTTCCACCCGGAAGTGACCCACACCAAGCAGGGCGGTCGCATCCTCTCCCGCTTCGTGCTGGACATCTGCGGCTGCGAAGCCCTGTGGACCCCGTCCAACATCGTCAACGACGCCATCGCCACCGTGCGTGCCCAGGTGGGTTCGTCCAAGGTGCTGCTGGGCCTGTCCGGCGGTGTCGACTCATCGGTGGTCGCGGCTCTGCTGCACAAGGCCATCGGCGACCAACTGACCTGCGTCTTCGTCGACAACGGCCTGCTGCGCCTGCACGAAGGTGACCAGGTGATGGCCATGTTCGCCGAGAACATGGGTGTGAAGGTCATCCGCGCCAACGCCGAAGAGCTGTTCCTCGGTCGCCTGACCGGCGTCTCCGACCCGGAGCAGAAGCGCAAGATCATCGGCGGCAGCTTTATCGAAGTCTTCGATCAGGAAGCCACCAAGCTGCAGGACGTGAAGTTCCTCGCCCAGGGCACCATCTACCCCGACGTGATCGAGTCGGCCGGCGCCAAGACTGGCAAGGCCCACGTGATCAAGTCGCACCACAACGTCGGCGGCCTGCCGGAAGACATGCAGTTCGAACTCGTCGAGCCGCTGCGCGAGCTGTTCAAGGACGAAGTCCGCAAGATCGGCCTGGAGCTGGGCCTGCCCTACGACATGGTCTACCGCCACCCGTTCCCGGGCCCGGGCCTGGGCGTGCGCATCCTCGGCGAGGTGAAGAAGGAGTACGCCGACCTGCTGCGTCGCGCCGACCACATCTTCATCGAAGAGCTGCGCAACTTCGACTGGTACCACAAGACCAGCCAGGCCTTCGTGGTCTTCCAGCCGGTGAAATCCGTCGGTGTGGTCGGCGATGGCCGTCGCTACGCCTGGGTCGTCGCCCTGCGCGCGGTGGAAACCATCGACTTCATGACCGCTCGCTGGGCGCACCTGCCGTACGAGCTGCTGGAGAAGGTCTCGAACCGTATCATCAACGAGATCGAAGGCATCTCCCGCGTCACCTACGACGTGTCGAGCAAGCCGCCGGCCACCATCGAGTGGGAATGATCGATTCCGCGCGGGCCTGAGCCCGCGCGGTCCGACCTGACAAGGGGTAGCCACGGCTGCCCCTTGTCGTTTCCGGAGAGCGTCATTGCGTTCCCGGTGAATGCGGTCCTGACACTGATTGTCATTTGCAGTATCATCCGCGTCCTTGCCGCCGCGACTGAGAACTGCGTGTCCCGTGACCTGCCAGTGCCTCCAGCGCGGCGCCCGCGATCGATCCGGCGCACGGCGGGCTGCGCCATTACAGGTTCAACTGCGTTGCCAGGCTGACCGCCAGAGTCGGCTTCCCCTCGATCGCCTGATGGGGCCGCATTGACTTCGATTCCAGGAGCAGGACCCCATGTCGTTCACCCGTAGACAAGTACTCGGCGGCCTCGCCGGCCTGGCCGTGCTCGGCCTGGGCGCCGGTGGTGCGCGCATCTGGTTGGCGCGTCCGCAGGTTGCTGCCGAACACGATTACGAACTGATCGCCGCTCCGCTCGATCTGGAGCTGGTACCCGGCCACAAGACGCCCGGCCTGGGGTTTGGCGGCCAGGCTCCCGGTGTCGAGATTCGTGCGCGCCAGGGTGATTGGCTGCGCGTGCGCTTCACCAATAAGCTGGACGAGCCGACCACCATCCACTGGCATGGCATCCGCCTGCCCATCGAGATGGACGGCGTGCCCTACATATCGCAGCCTCCGGTGCAGCCGGGCGAGAGCTTCATCTACCAGTTCAAGACGCCGGACGCCGGCAGCTACTGGTATCACCCGCATCTGATGAGCAGCGAGCAGCTGGGCCGTGGCCTGGTCGGGCCGCTGATCATCGACGAGCGCGAACCGACCGAATTCACCAGCGAGAAGATCCTCTGCCTGAAGACCTGGCACGTGGACGAGGAGGGCAATTTCACGCCCTTCAGCGTTCCCCGTGAGGCGGCGCGCGAAGGCACCCGCGGGCGCCTGTCGACCATCAATGGCGAGAGCAATCCGGTGATCGAGCTGCCGGCCGGCGAGATCGGCCGGGTGCGCCTGCTCAACGTCGACAGCACCGTGACCTACCGGCTCAACCTGCCGGACGCCGAGGCGAAGATCTACGCCATCGACGGCCACCCGGTGGCGCCGCGCGATTTCGGCAAGGGGCCGAAGGACCAGTACTGGATCGGCCCGGGCATGCGCCTGGAGCTCGGTATTCGTGGCCCGGCGGAAGGCACCGAGCTTTCGCTGCGCAATGGCCCGGTGCGCCTGGCGACCATTCGTGGCGTGGCCAATCCCAAGGCGCCCACCGCCAAGTGGCCGGCGGCGCTGCCGCACAACCCGGTGGCGGAGCCGGATCTGAAGAACGCCGAGACCATCAACTTCAAGTTCGAGTGGGTCGGCGCCATTTCCGACTACTCCAAGGGGCAGTCCGCGCCTTCGCTGTGGCAGATCAACGGCGTGGCCTGGCAGGGCGGCGAGGAGCACAAGCACAACGCGCCGCCGCTGGCCAAGCTCAAGGAAGGCAAGAGCTACATCTTCGTGCTGCGCAACATGACCCAGTACCAGCATCCGGTCCACCTGCACGGCATGACCTTCAAGGTGCTGGACTCCGATCGTCGGGAGATCATTCCGTATTTCACCGACACCTACCTGCTGGGCAAGAATGAGACGGCACGCGTGGCGCTGGTGGCGGATAACCCCGGCCTGTGGATGTTCCACTGCCACGTGATCGATCACATGGAGACTGGTTTGATGGGAACCATCGCAGTGGGTGAGGCATGGTGCGGCTGACCAACAGCCAGGGGCATCCGACCGTGAAGGGGCTGCGGCCGGTCATCGACCGCAGCCAGGACATCCCCTTCATGCGCGAAGCCATGGCCCTGGCCGAACAGGGCGCGGCCCTGGGCGAGGTGCCGGTGGGCGCCGTGCTGGTGCTGGACGGCCAGGTGATCGGCCGTGGCTTCAATCGGCCGATCACCTCCCATGACCCCAGCGCCCACGCCGAAATGGTCGCCATCCGCGAAGCGGCCGCCGCGACGCAGAACTACCGTCTACCGGGTGCCACCCTGTACGTGACCCTGGAGCCCTGCAGCATGTGCGCCGGGTTGATCGTTCATTCGCGTATCCAGCGCGTGGTGTATGGCGCGACCGAGCCCAAGTCGGGCGTGGCCGTCAGCCGTGGCACCTTCTTCGAGCAGGATTTCCTCAACCACCGGGTGCTGGTGGAGGGGGGCGTGCTGGCCGAGGAGTGCAGCGCGATGCTCTCCGCTTTCTTCAAGGCACGCCGGGCGAACAAGCCTCCGGCGGATTGATCTGTTCGAATAGACAAACAGCTGCCGGTTCATTCGCTCGATCGATTTGATCTGCTGAAAATTAATATATTTCAGTAACTTGCTGTAAAGATTGAGTCGTCTCTTCTGCGCCTAAAGTCGTATCCCGTCTCCCGGAATCCTGTTTTTCGTGTGTTATTTTGCACGGCCGCCCTCGTGGCGGCGCTGACAGGCGCGCAAGTCCAAGAACAAAAGCCAGGACGCCTGCGGCACTCCAACGATTCATGCTGCCCATGAACGACCCGGAGGCGCCCTGTTCCTCGCTGTTCTGCAATGCCGTTGTCCTGGAAGGCCATCAGCACGCCGACGCTGGTCGCCCCGGAGTTCGTCATTACTCTGTAGAGGACTTGTTATGAGCCAATCCGGGAACCCCACGTTCCAGGACCCCACCGCCAGCGAAGCGGTGGCTTCGTCGGGCCTTGAGGTCAAGCGCCTGAGCTTCCTCGAAGCCGTGGCGATGATCGTCGGCACCAATATCGGCGCCGGCGTACTGTCCATGGCCTACGCCAGCCGCAAGGCCGGCTTCATGCCGCTTCTGTTGTGGCTGGCGGTGGCGGGTGTGTTCACCACCATCTCCATGCTCTACGTCTCCGAGACGGCGCTGCGCACCCGTACCCACAACCAGTTGAGCGGTCTCGCGCAGCGCTATGTCGGCTCCTTCGGCGCCTGGGCGATCTTCCTCTCGGTAGCGGTCAACAGCATTGGTGCGCTGATCGCCTACATGAGCGGTAGCGGCAAGATCCTCGCGGCGTTCTTCGGCATCAGTCCGGCGTTGGGGAGTCTGCTGTTCTTCGTCCCGGCCGCCGCCGTGCTCTACATGGGCCTGGGGGCCATCGGCAAGGGCGAGAAGTTCATCAGTATCGGCATGGTCAGCATGATCCTGATCCTGGTGGCCGCGACTCTGCTGAACGAGAACACCGACTTCGTCCGCCTGCTCGATGGCGACTGGATCTACATGGTGCCGGTGTTCAACATCGCGGTGTTCTGCTTCTCCGCCCAGTACATCGTGCCGGAGATGGCGCGCGGCTTCAGCCATGCGCCCAGGCTGCTGCCCAGGGCGGTGATCACCGGGATGCTGACCACCTTCGTTCTGCTCAGCGTGGTGCCGATGTCGGTGATCGCGCTGACCGGCCTGGAAAGCCAGTCGGAAGTGGCGACCCTGGCCTGGGGCCAGGCGCTGGGGCAGTGGGCGTTCTTCACCGCCAACACCTTCGCCCTGTGCGCCATGCTGACCTCGTACTGGGGCCTGGGTGGCAGCTTCCTGACCAACATCTTCGACAAGTTCCACTCGCTCGGCTCGGAGAGTCAGCCCAGGACCCGCCTGCTGGTGCTGGCGATCGTGGCGCTGCCACCGTTCGTCCTCGCTTACAGCGGCCTGGTGGGCTTCGTCAACGCGCTGTACTTCGCCGGCGCCTTCAGCGGGGTGATCCTGTCGATCATGCCGATCCTGATGCTGCGCTCGGCACGCCGGAACGGTGACTTCGAGCCGGCCTGGAAATGCGGCTGGATCGCCAATCCGGCGATCCAGGTGGTGATCGTGCTGATCTACCTGTCCAGTGCCGTCTACGCGATCTGCAGTGCGCTGAGCCTGCTGCCTTCGGGCTGGTAACCTGCTTCTCCGCTGCATGAAAAAGCCCGGCTGATGCCGGGCTTTTTCATGTCTGGATGCTTGTTCTGACGAGCGCTCAGAGCTTCTCGTCCGACGGGGTGTCCTGCGGTTTGGTCTTGTTCACGCCCGGCAGGTGAAGGCCGCTCTCGGCGAGCTGGCCGCCTTCCATCTGCGGCTGGGTCACCCAGGTAAGAATGTCGTAGTAGCGCCGTATGTTCTGCACGAAGTGCACCGTCTCGCCGCCGCGTGCATAGCCGTAGCGGGTCTTGCGGTACCACTGCTTCTGCGCCAGGCGCGGCAGCATCTTCTTCACATCAAGCCACTTGTTCGGGTTCAGGCCTTCCTGCTCGGCGAGCTTGCGCGCATCGTCCAGGTGGGCGCCGCCGATGTTGTAGGCGGCCAGGGCGAACCAGGTGCGGTCCGGGTCCTGGATGCTCTCGGGCAGCTCGTCCTTGACCTGGATGTAGTACTTGCTGCCGCCCTGGATGCTCTGCTTCGCATCGAGGCGGTTGGCCACGCCCATGGCCTGCGCGGTGCGGTTGGTCAGCATCATCAGGCCGCGCACGCCGGTCTTGGAGGTGGCGTCGGGCTGCCACATGGACTCCTGGTAGCCAATGGCGGCCAGCAGGCGCCAGTCGGCTTCGAGCTTCTGGCCGCTCTGGCGGAAGTGCTGTTCGTACTTGGGCAGGCGCTGCTGCAGGTGCTGGGCGAAAGTGTAGGCCCCAACGTAGCCCAGTACGTCGACATGGCCGTAGTAGCGATCCTTCAGGCGCTGCAGCAGGCCGTCCTGCTTGGCCTTGTCGAGGAAGGCATTGACCTTCTCCAGCAGGCTGTTGTCGTCGCTGGCCGGCAGCGCCCAGGCCAGGCCACGGGAGTCGCCAAGGTCGAAGGCAACGCGGACGTTGGGGAAGTACACCTGGTTCATCGCCAGTTCATTGGAGTCGACCAGCGTGACGTCGATCTCGCCGACGTCGACCATGCGCAGCAGGTCGACCATCTCGTCGGCGTCGGATTCGCGGTAGGTGATCCTGGGGAACTGCTTCTTCAGTTCGGCCAGCTGGGCGGCATGGCTGCTGCCCTTGAGCACGACGATGCGTTTGTCCTCCAGGTCCTCGGGGCGGGTAGGGCGTTGTTCGCCGTTGCGGAAGACGACCTGGGGCGTGACATCGAGGTAGGAGTGCGAGTAACGCACCTGCGAGCTGCGATCGCCACCCGGGGTCAGGCCTGCGGCGGCGAGGTTGGGGCCGCCCTCTCGGCCGAGCTGGCCATAGAGGTCATCCAGGTTGTCGGCGGTTTCGATTTCCAGCTTGACGCCCAGGCTGTCGGCGAAGCGCTTGGCCAGCTCGTATTCGAAGCCGGTGTCGCCGTTGCGATCCTGGAAGTAGGTAGCGGGGCTGTTACGGGTGATCACGCGCAGGACGCCGTCCTTCTGCACACGCTCCAGGGCCGTCGGGACTTTCGCCTCGGTACAGCCGGAAATCAGCAGAAAGATACAGGCCGCCAAGAACCAGGCGGTGCGACGCACGCGGGACACAGTCAGGGCAAGCATCGACGCAGTATACGCAAAGGCCGTGTGGCGCCATATCTCGACAGCTTGACGCTTCTCTGCTAGCTGACGCACCGTTCGTCGGTATTTTGGCGCTCAAGGCCGGGCCAGGCGGGTTGGCTACGGGCCGGTCGAAGCCGTTCGAAGGTGAAAAATCGGTTCGACGGCGGTGGCTGCGAGGATGGCGCTGGAAAGGTGCCGCCGCCCCGCGCTTTACGGTAGAATGCACGGCCTCTGTGGGCCGGCCCGTCCGGCCCCCACACTTCCCCGTCTCCAGAGGCTGTTCCGACAATGCTGATCCTGCGCGGTGCTCCCGCCCTTTCCGCTTTCCGCCACGGCAAACTGCTCGACCTGCTGACCCAGCAGGTGCCCGCCGTCACCGGGCTGTATGCCGAGTTTGCGCACTTCGCCGAGGTCACCGGAGCCCTCAACGCCGAGGAAGAACAGGTACTCGCCCGCCTGCTCAAGTACGGCCCGAGCGTACCGGTCCAGGAGCCCAGCGGCCGCCTGTTCCTGGTGGTGCCGCGCTTCGGCACCATCTCGCCGTGGTCGAGCAAGGCGTCGGACATCGCCCGCAACTGCGGCCTGGCCAAGATCGAGCGGCTTGAGCGCGGCATTGCCTACTACGTCACCGGCGAGCTGAGCGAGGCCGACGCGCAAGCCGTCGCCGCCCGCCTGCACGACCGCATGACCCAGCTGGTCCTGAGCCAGCTGGAAGAAGCTTCCGCCCTGTTCAGCCACGCCCAGCCCAAGCCGCTGACCGTGGTGGACATCCTCGCCGGCGGTCGCGCCGCGCTGGAGAAGGCCAACCTCGAGCTGGGCCTGGCCTTGGCCGAAGACGAGATCGACTACCTGGTGAAGAGCTTCGTCGAGCTGGGCCGCAACCCGCACGACGTCGAGCTGATGATGTTCGCCCAGGCCAACTCCGAACATTGCCGCCACAAGATCTTCAACGCCAGTTGGGACATCGACGGCCAGGCTCAGGACAAGAGCCTGTTCGGCATGATCAAGAACACCTATGAAATGCACCGCGAAGGCGTGCTGTCCGCGTACAAGGACAACGCCGCGGTCATGAAGGGCTACGTCGCCGGCCGCTTCTACCCCAACGCCGAGACCCGCCAGTACGGCGCCAGCGAAGAGCCGGTGCACATCCTGATGAAGGTGGAGACCCACAACCACCCGACCGCCATCGCCCCGTTCCCCGGCGCCTCCACCGGCTCCGGCGGCGAGATCCGCGACGAGGGCGCGACCGGTCGCGGCGCCAAGCCGAAGGCCGGCCTGGTCGGCTTCACCGTCTCCAACCTGAACATCCCCGGTTTCGAGCAGCCCTGGGAGGTGCCCTACGGCAAGCCCGAGCGCATCGTCACCCCGCTGGACATCATGATCGAAGGCCCGCTGGGCGGCGCCGCGTTCAACAACGAATTCGGCCGCCCGAACCTGGCCGGCTACTTCCGTACCTTCGAGCAGGCCATCGTCACCCCGCGCGGCGAGGAAGTTCGTGGCTACCACAAGCCGATCATGATCGCCGGCGGCATGGGCAACATCCGTGAAGACCACGTGCAGAAGGGCGAGATTTCGGTCGGCGCCAAGCTGATCGTGCTCGGCGGCCCGGCCATGCTGATCGGCCTGGGCGGCGGCGCCGCTTCCTCCATGGCCACTGGCGCATCCGCCGCTGACCTGGACTTCGCCTCGGTGCAGCGCGAGAACCCGGAAATGGAACGCCGTTGCCAGGAGGTCATCGACCGCTGCTGGCAGATGGGCGAGAACAACCCGATCAAGTTCATCCACGACGTGGGCGCGGGCGGCATTTCCAACGCCCTGCCGGAACTGATCAACGACGGCGGTCGTGGCGGCCGCTTCGAACTGCGCAACGTGCCCAACGACGAGCCGGGCATGAGCCCGCTGGAAATCTGGTGCAACGAGTCGCAGGAACGCTACGTGATGTCGGTGGACGCCGCCGACTTCGAGACCTTCAAGGCCATCTGTGAGCGCGAGCGCTGCCCGTTCGCGGTGGTCGGTGAAGCCACCGAAGAGAAGCAGCTGACCGTCGCCGACAGCCACTTCGGCAACAAGCCGGTGGACATGCCGCTGGAAGTGCTGCTGGGCAAGCCGCCGCGCATGCACCGTTCGGTCAGTCGCGAAGCCGAGCTGGGCGATGACTTCGCCGCCGCCGGCCTGGACCTGACCGAATCCACCGAGCGCGTGCTGCGTCACCCCGCCGTGGCCAGCAAGAATTTCCTGATCACCATCGGCGACCGCACCATCACCGGTCTTGTGGCTCGCGACCAGATGGTCGGCCCGTGGCAGGTACCGGTGGCCGACTGCGCCGTCACCGCCACCAGCTTCGACGTCTACACCGGTGAAGCCATGGCCATGGGCGAGCGCACTCCGCTGGCCCTGATCGATGCCCCGGCCTCCGGCCGCATGGCGATCGGCGAGACCATCACCAACCTGGCCGCCGCCAGCATCGACAAGATCTCTGAGATCAAGCTCTCCGCCAACTGGATGGCCGCCGCCGGTCACCCGGGCGAGGACGCGCGCCTGTACGACACCGTCAAGGCCGTCGGCATGGAGCTGTGCCCGGCGCTGGGCATCACCATCCCGGTGGGCAAGGACTCCATGTCCATGAAGACCCGCTGGCAGGACGGCGACGCCGAGAAGAGCGTCACCTCGCCGATGTCGCTGATCATCTCCGGCTTCGCCCCGGTCAACGACATCCGCAAGACCCTCACCCCGCAGCTGCGCCTGGACAAGGGCGAGAGCGACCTGATCGCCATCGACCTCGGCCGTGGCAAGAACCGCATGGGCGGCTCCATCCTCGCCCAGGTCAACGGCCAGATCGGCCGCGCCGCTCCGGACGTCGACGATGCCGAGGACCTCAAGGCCTTCTTCGCCGTGATCCAGGGGCTGAACGCCGATGGCCACCTGCTGGCCTACCACGACCGTTCCGACGGCGGCCTGATGGCTACCGTGGTGGAAATGGCGTTCGCCGGCCATTGCGGCCTCGACCTGAACCTCGACGCGCTGGCCGAAAGCCGCGACGATCTGACCGCCGCCCTGTTCAACGAAGAACTGGGTGCGGTCATCCAGGTTCGCTCCGCAGCCACTCCGGAAGTACTGGCACAGTTCAGCGCTGCCGGCCTGGAAGACTGCGTGGCGGTCATCGGACAGCCGGCCACCGGCGGCGACATCGAGCTGGCCTTCAATGGCGAACAGGTGTTCAACGCCCAGCGCCGCGACCTGCAGCGTATCTGGAGCGAAACCAGCTACCGCATCCAGCGCATGCGTGACAACGCCGACTGCGCCGACCAGGAGTTTGACGGTCTGCTGGACGAAGGCAATCCGGGGCTGTCGGTGAAGCTGAGCTTCGACGTCAACGACGACATCGCTGCGCCCTACATCAAGAAGGGTGTGCGTCCGCAGGTGGCGATCCTGCGTGAGCAGGGCGTCAACGGCCAGGTGGAAATGGCCGCGGCCTTCGATCGCGCCGGCTTCGCTGCGATCGATGTGCACATGAGCGACATCCTCTCCGGCCGCGTAAGCCTGGAGCAGTTCAAGGGCCTGGTGGCCTGCGGCGGCTTCTCCTACGGCGACGTACTGGGCGCCGGCGAGGGCTGGGCCAAGTCGATCCTGTTCAACAGCCGTGCCCGCGATGGCTTCCAGGCCTTCTTCGAGCGCAAGGACAGCTTCGCCCTGGGCGTGTGCAACGGTTGCCAGATGATGTCCAACCTGCACGAGCTGATCCCCGGCACCGAGTTCTGGCCGCACTTCGTGCGCAACCGCTCCGAGCAGTTCGAAGCGCGCGTGGCGATGGTCCAGGTCCAGGAGTCGCAGTCGATCTTCCTGCAAGGCATGGCCGGTTCCCGCCTGCCGATCGCCATCGCCCACGGCGAAGGCCATGCGGAGTTCGAGAGCGAGGAAGCGCTGCTGGAGTCCGATCTGTCAGGCACCGTGGCCCTGCGTTTCGTCGACAACATGGGCAAGGTCACCGAAGCCTACCCGGCCAACCCCAACGGTTCGCCGCGTGGCATCACCGGCCTGACCAGCCGCGACGGTCGCGTCACCATCATGATGCCGCACCCGGAGCGTGTGTTCCGCGCCGTGCAGAACTCCTGGCGTCCGGACGAGTGGGAAGAGAACGGCGGCTGGATGCGCATGTTCCGCAACGCCCGCGTCTGGGTGGGTTGAGTCCGGCTCTGCGGTGAAACACAAAAAGGGGAAAGCTTCGGCTTTCCCCTTTTTATTTGGGCGTACATAGGGCGTACAACCGTTCGCAGTTGTACGCCGATTCGCTTCGATCGGCCGTCGCCTCCAAGGTTGAACCCGGAGCGCTCCTGGGCGAAGGTCAAGCGGCGTATAACGTCGAACGTTATGCGCCCTACGTGGGAAGAGGAGAGCGCTTTGGCTGATCAGATGCTTCCCGAAGTCCGCTCGGTCGCTCCGGGGCAGGTCCTGCGCCTGTGTCGCTGCGGGCGCTGCGCGAGCCTGCCGGACGCCGCCGCGGACTGTGCGGGTGTGCTGGTGCTGACGGTGGGGCGCGAGCGTCACCTGCTGCTCTGCCGCTGCGGCAGATCGACTAGTCTGCCTTATTGCGACGGTTCCCACGCGCCCGAGGCGCCTGGTCTGAAAGCGCGCTGGCAGCGCTTCATGGGGCGCTGATCTCGAAGTCGGTCACAGATTTCGTACAAAGTCGCTCACCGGCGAACGCCCGCGGCACCAGACGGTCGAACTTTCCCGACGACTTGCAGGTCATAAGAGGCAATGTGCCACTATTTGTGGCAGCATTTGTCATACGTGGCGCCTTCTGCCACGGCGTTCCCTGTTTCGATCTCCCTGATTCGGAGCATCTGATGTACAAACTGTGTTTCTACGTTCCGGAGAGTCATCTGGAACCGGTCAAGAAGGCGGTATTCGCTGCGGGTGCAGGACGCATCGGCGCCTATGACAGCTGTTGCTGGCAGGCGCTGGGACAGGGGCAATTCCGGCCGTTGCAGGACAGCAACCCGTTCATCGGCCAGGCGGGCATCGTCGAGCAGGTGTCCGAGTGGAAGGTCGAGATGGTGGTGGCCGACGAGCTGATCCACGACTCGGTCAAGGCCTTGAAGGCCGCGCATCCGTACGAGACGCCGGCTTTCGAGGTGTGGCGGCTGTCGGACATGGTGTTCTGAGAGCCTATCCACGATCAGCTGCGCGTCGGCACAACTGCGTTAAAAACAGGCGAGGCCTGCTCATTTACAGCCCGCAAACTCCGCGTCCTCGCCCGTTTGTGCCTTGTTCGGCTCTAGCTCGCTAGATCGTGAACAGGCTCTTTCACACCCATGAAAAAGGCGCCTTCAGGCGCCTTTTTCATGGGTGTGTCCGGTCAGGGACGGATCTCGATCAGCGTGCCGTCCTTCACCAGGCTCCAGACTTCGCGCAAGTCGGAATTGGTCATGGCGATGCAGCCGTTGGTCCAGTCCAGGGTGGAGAAGTACCACTCGGGGTATTCGTCATCCAGCGGGGTGCCGTGGATCATGATCATGCCGCCCGGCGACAGGTTCTTCTCCCGCGCCTTGGCCACATCGCGCGCATTGGGGTAGGAGATGTGCATGGAGAGGTTGTACTTGTCACTGGTCTTGCGCCAGTCGATCCAGTAGAAGCCTTCCGGCGTACGGTTGTCGCCTTCGGCGAGCTTCGGTCCCTGCGGGCGCTTGCCCAGGGAGACGCGATAGCTCTTGAGAATCTTGCCGTTGCTCATCAGCTGCAGCTTGCGCTCCGACTTGAGCACGAGAATCTTGTCGATATGACCGTCGAGCGTAGGCGTCGCACTGGCGTTCGAGAACGCTGCGAAGGTTAGACAAAGGACGGCAATCAGCCAGCGCATTGAAACGTATTCCCCAATGATCCTAATGCCTTAGAGGCGGTGTACAGGTCTTTTAGTTCTTTTTCTGTGCCAGCATCGGTGCGATGGCTTCGTTGCGTACCGGGAAGCTCCGCTTGAGCCGGTCGGCAAAGTAGCATTCTAAGGTACGGCCCACGGTGGGGAAAGCCAGCTCACCCCACGGGATGTCGGATTCTTCGAACAGTTGCACTTCCAGGCTTTCCTCCCCGGCGCTGAAGTTGAGGTCCGTCAGCTCCGCGCGGAAGAACATGTACACCTGGCTGATGTGCGGCAGGTCGAAGAGGGTATAGAGCTGCAGGTCGCGGACGCGGGCGCAGGCCTCTTCGAGGGTTTCCCGGGCGGCGGCCTGCTCCAGGGTCTCGCCGTTTTCCATGAAACCGGCCGGCAGGGTCCAGAAGCCCAGGCGTGGCTGGATGGCGCGACGGCACAGGAGGATGCGTCCTTCCCACACCGGCAGGCAGCCGGCGACGATCCGGGGGTTCTGGTAATGCACGGTGTGGCACTGGTCGCAGACATAGCGCGGGCGGTTGTCGCCGCTGGGGATGCGCAGGCTCACGGGAGCGCCGCACTGACTGCAGAATTTCATGCCGGTTCCTTGTTCGAATGTGCGTTCATCTTGCGCGTTGCGCCTGGCACGCAGCAAGGGGCGGGGCTTGGGCAGTTCGGTCTTTCGTGCCATGATTCTTCAATTAAAAGAATCGGCCCTTTCCCGCAGGATGTTCGGCATGCTGGACCAGCTGCGCCAACGCATACAGGCGCACACGCCTCTCGACATCGAAACGGATCGCAGCTTCCCGGAAGCGGCGGTCCTGCTCCCCATCACTCCCCGGGAAGAACTCGTGCTCACGCTGCGTGCGACGGGTTTGTCGACCCATAGTGGCGAAGTGGCGTTCCCGGGTGGACGGCGCGATCCCGAGGATGTCGACCTGATCCATACCGCCCTGCGCGAGGCGGAGGAGGAGATCGCCCTGCCGCCGGGGCTGGTGGAAGTGGTCGGGCCGCTGAGCACCTTGCTGTCCCGTCACGGTATCCTGGTCAAGCCATTCGTCGGCTTCGTGCCCGATTTCGTCGAGTACCGCCCCAACGATGGCGAGATCGCCGAAGTCTTCAAGGTGCCGCTGGAGTTCTTCCGCGGCGACCCGCGGGAAACCACCCATCGCATCGACTATTTCGGCCGCAGCTGGTACGTCCCCAGCTACCTCTACGAGGGCTACAAGATCTGGGGGCTGTCGGCGATCATGCTGGTCGAACTGGTCAACCTGCTGTACGACGCGCGCATCGACCTGCACCAACCGCCCGCAAAGTTCATCAAGTTGAGCTGATTCCCATAAAGAGCAGAATCAGCGGCCCCCGCCTGAGGAGAAACCCATGAAGTACCGCCTGGGCTCGTCCCGAGTCGAAACCCATCCGGAAAGCTGGATCGCCCCGAACGCCACGGTGATCGGCAAGGTTCGCCTGGAGGCTGGCGCCAGCGTGTGGTTCAACGCCGTGCTGCGGGGCGACAACGAGCTGATCCACATCGGCGAGAACAGCAACGTCCAGGACGGCACCGTGATCCACACCGACATGGGCTTCCCCCTGACCCTGGGCAAGGGCGTGACCATCGGCCACAACGCCATGTTGCATGGCTGCCAGGTGGGCGACTACAGCCTGATCGGCATCAACGCGGTGGTCCTCAATGGGGCGAAGATCGGCAAGTACTGCATCATCGGCGCCAACGCGCTGATCCCCGAGGGCAAGGAGATTCCCGACGGTTCACTGGTGATGGGCTCGCCCGGCAAGGTGGTGCGCGAGCTGACCGAGGCGCAGAAGAAGATCCTCGAAGCCAGCGCCGCCCATTACGTGCACAACGCCCAGCGCTACGCCCGCGAGCTGGCCGAGCAGGAAGAGTGAGCGTCGAGCGTCCCGTGGCCTCGCCCTGCGTGCATGTCTGCGCGCTGGATGACGCCGACATCTGTCTGGGCTGCCAGCGCAGCGCCGACGAAATTACCCGCTGGGGGCGCATGGACAACGCCGAGCGCCGCGAAGTGCTCCTGCGCTGCGAAGAGCGCGCCCGCCAACAGGGTGTACTGATCTAGCGCGCCCCCGAATTTTTCATTTCCCGAGGTTCACGCAATGCCCCGTATTGGAACTCCCCTGTCGCCGAGCGCGACCCGCGTACTGCTCTGTGGCTCCGGCGAGCTGGGCAAGGAAGTGGCGATCGAGCTGCAGCGTCTGGGCTGCGAAGTCATCGCCGTCGACCGCTACGCAAACGCGCCGGCCATGCAGGTCGCCCACCGCAGCCACGTAATCAGCATGCTCGATGGCGCGGCCCTGCGCGCGGTGATCGAGCAGGAGAAGCCGCACTACATCGTGCCGGAGATCGAAGCCATCGCCACCGCGACCCTGGTCGAGCTGGAGAACGAAGGCTACACCGTCATCCCCACCGCCCGTGCCGCGCAGCTGACCATGAACCGCGAGGGCATCCGTCGTCTGGCCGCCGAAGAGCTGGGCCTGCCGACCTCGCCCTATCACTTCGCCGACACCTACGAGGCTTACGCCGCTGGTGTCGCCGCCGTGGGCTATCCGTGCGTGGTGAAGCCGATCATGAGCTCCTCGGGCAAGGGCCAGAGCGTGCTGAAGTCCGACGCCGACCTGAAGACCGCCTGGGACTATGCCCAGGAGGGTGGTCGCGCCGGCAAGGGCCGGGTGATCGTCGAGGGCTTCATCGACTTCGACTACGAGATCACCCTGCTGACCGTCCGTCACATCGGTGGCACCACCTTCTGCGCGCCCATCGGCCACCGCCAGGTGAAGGGCGACTACCACGAGTCGTGGCAGCCCCAGGCCATGAGCCCGAAGGCGCTGGCCGAGTCCGAGCGCGTGGCCAAGGCGGTCACCGAGGCACTGGGCGGTCGCGGCCTGTTCGGCGTGGAGCTGTTCGTGAAGGGCGACCAGGTATGGTTCAGTGAGGTGTCGCCGCGTCCGCACGACACCGGCCTGGTGACCCTGATCTCCCAGGATCTTTCCGAGTTTGCCCTGCATGCCCGCGCCATCCTCGGCCTGCCGATTCCGGTGATCCGCCAGTTGGGCGATTCGGCTTCAGCGGTGATCCTGGTTGAGGGCAAGTCCGACAAGGTGGCCTTCGCCAACCTCGGTGCCGCCCTGAGCGAGCCGGATACCGCGCTGCGCCTGTTCGGCAAGCCGGAAGTGGAAGGTCAGCGTCGCATGGGTGTGGCACTGGCGCGCGACGAGTCCATCGATGCCGCCCGCGCCAAGGCCACCCGTTCGGCCCAGGCGGTCAACGTCGAGCTGTGAGCCGCTGGGCGGGGTTGATGTGGTGGGCGGCGGCCTTGCCGCTGCTGCCGCTGGCCCTGCCCATGGCCGTGCGCACCCGACGCACGGCCATGCGCCTGGCTCCTGCCGCTGGCGTCTGCGAAGGCGTCGCGGGGGTGGAGTGTTCCGGCGAACCTTTTCGTCTGTTGCTGCTGGGTGAATCCACCGTCGCTGGTGTCGGTGCATCCTGCCTGGACTTCGCGCTGGCCGGTCGACTGGCTTCAGCGCTGTCCGGTCGTCTCCAGCGTCCCGTTGCCTGGCGTGCCGTTGGCGAGAACGGGATTACCGCCAGCGAGGCTTGCGAGCGCTTGCTGCCAATGGCGGCGGATCAGGATTACGACCTGGTGGTGCTGGTCTTCGGCGTCAATGACACCACTCATTTCAGTTCCAGCCAGCGTTGGCTGGGCTCCCTGCAACAGCTGATCGAGCATTTCCGGGGGCGTGGCGCGCGGGTCGTGTGTACAGCGGTACCGCCGTTGCAGCATTTCACCGCGCTGCCCTGGTTATTGCGACAACTGCTGGGCTGGCGCGCGACCTTGCTGGATCGTCAGCTCAGCGCTCTGGCGCTGGCGCAGGACGCCGGTTACTGCGAAGTCAGCCTGGAAATGCGGCCGCAGTTCCTCGCCATCGACGGCTATCACCCGTCGGCGCTGGGCTATCAGGTCTGGGGCGAGCACCTGGCACAGTGGCTGGTGCAGTCGTAGGGCGCTTTGGGGCCAGGCCCGGAGCGTTCCGAGGCAGGGGAAGTCGGCGGATAGCGTCGAACGTTATTCGCCCTATGTCCCTGCTCGACCAGGATTGAATTTGTAGGATCAACTGCTTTTTGGGCTCCCGCGTTCGCGGGAGTGACGGTGTCATGCACTGCTCTCCGCACTCGTCATCCCCGCGAGCGCGGGGACGCAGAGGCAGTGCAGGAGCGGACCCTGCCTGCGATAAACCGACAAGGCCGGCGTGGGCTTCAGTGGATAGAGTTCAGATCGTTCTCGCGTGTCTCCCGCAGGCACAGCACGGCCAAAAGGCTGAGCGCGGCTGCCACCGAGACATAGCCACCCACCCAGCTCAACCCACCCATGCCTACCAGCTTCTGCGCGATGTACGGCGCCACCGAGGCGCCGAGGATGCCGCCGAGGTTGTACGCCGCCGATGCGCCGGTATAGCGCACGTGAGTCGGGAACAGCTCCGGCAGCAGCGCGCCCATCGGAGCGAAGGTTACGCCCATCAGGAACAGCTCCAGTGCCAGGAAGATAGCCACCTCGACCGAGGAGCCCTGGCTCAGCAGCGGCTGCATGGTGAAGCCGGAAATGATCGCGGCGATGCAGCCGACGATCAGTACCGGGCGGCGCCCGAAACGGTCGCTCAGCCAGGCGGAGAGCGGCGTGGCGGCGGCCATGAAGAGCACGGCAAAGCACAGCAGGCCGAGGAACTGCTCGCGGCTGTAGCCCAGGCTGGTCACCCCGTAGCTCAGCGAGAACACCGTGGAGATATAGAAGAGGGCGTAGCACACCACCATTGCCAGGGCGCCGAGCAGGGTCGGTCGCCAGTGCCTGGCGAAGAGTTCGGCGATGGGGAGGCTTGCGCGCTCATGACGCGCCATGGCCTTGGCAAATACCGGGGTTTCCACCAGCTTCAGGCGCACGTACAGGCCGACGATCACCAGCAGGGCGCTGAGGATGAACGGAATCCGCCAGCCCCAGGCGCGGAATTGTTCTTCGCTGAGCAGCATCGCCAGGCAGAGGAACAGGCCGTTGGCGGCGAGGAAGCCGATCGATGGGCCCATCTGCGGGAACATGCCGAACCACGCGCGGCGGCCCTTGGGCGCGTTCTCGGTGGCCAGCAGCGCGGCGCCGCCCCATTCGCCACCCAGCCCCAGGCCCTGGCCGAAGCGCAGCACGCAGAGCAGGATGGGCGCCCAGGCGCCGATGCTGTCGTAGCCCGGCAGCAGGCCGATCAGGGTGGTGGACACGCCCATCAATAGCAGCGAAGCCACCAGGGTCGATTTGCGTCCGATGCGGTCGCCGAAATGACCGAACAGCGCCGAACCCAGCGGGCGGGCGAGGAAGGCGATGCCGAAGGTGAGGAAGGCGCTCAGGGCCTGGGCGGTGCCGGACGTCTGCGGGAAGAACACCGGGCCGATCACCAGTGCGGCGGCGGTGGCGTAGACGTAGAAGTCGTAGAACTCGATAGCGGTGCCGATGAAGCTGGCCACCGCGACGCGGGTGGTGGAATTGGTCTGTTCGGCCGGCTGTCCGGCGTCGAGGGTGGTGCTGGTCATGCGGGTCGGTCCCTGGCAGTCCTGCTCGGCAGACGACTCTGCGGTCGTGTCCGGCTTCATGGGAGGCATCGCCGTGGCGCGAGACGCAAAGCGCGGCCCGGTGTCGGGGCAGGGGAGGCGCGGCTCGCGGCGGGTCGGGGCGAGGCCGGCTGCTTCGCAAGGCAACGACGCGGGGTCGAGGCTCGGCGGGCGTGCGGGTGACTGGCCAGCGGGGCGGCGCGGATAGCGGGCGCGGCTGGCGGGAGGCTGGGTAAGCCGTCCGGATTATAGGGGCGGGTGGGGCCGCTCAGGCAAGCTCGTCGCGGTGTGGCAAGGGGGGCGTGGGAATGCCGGGTTGCCAGACGCGCACGCTCTTCACGCGGTTTTCCCCGGACTGGAGGATCTCCAGGCGGTAACGGCCGATCTTCAGGCACACCGCGCAGTCGGGAATCTGCTCCAGGGCTTCGGTGACCAGGCCGTTGAGGGTCTTGGGGCCGTCGCTGGGCAGTTGCCAGCCCAGGGCGCGGTTGAGGTCGCGCAGGTTGGCCGAGCCGTCGATCACGTAGGTGCCGTCGGCCTGCGGGTGGATGTCAGGGTTGCGCAAGGCATCCTGGTTGCTGAACTCGCCGACGATCTCTTCGAGGATGTCTTCCAGGGTGATGATGCCGATCACCTCGCCGTACTCGTCGACGACGATGCCGATGCGCCGCTTCTGCTTCTGGAAGTTGATCAGTTGGGTCGACAGCGGCGTGCTTTCGGGCACGAAGTAGGGCTCCAGGCAGGCTGCCTTGAGGCTTTCCTTGGTCAACTGGTTGTGCGTCAGCAGGCGGGCGATCTGGCGCATGTGCACCACGCCCTCGACCTGGTTGATGTCGTTGCGGAACACCGGCAGGCGGGTGTGGGTGGTGTTGCGCAGCTGGCTGATGATGGTTTCCAGCTCGTCGTCCAGGTCGATGCCCTGGACTTCGTTGCGCGGCACCATCAGGTCGTTCACGGTGATCTTTTCCAGGTCGAGGATGCTCAGCAGCATGTTCTGCCGGTTGGCGGTGAGCTTCTCGCTGGACTCGGTGACCACGCTTTTCAGTTCCTCGCTGCTTAGCGGTTTGCTGACGCGCTGGGTCGGGTCGAGGCCGCAGGCCCGCAGCAGCAGGTTGCTGACTCCGGTCATCAGCCACAGCAGCGGGCTGAACAGCTTCTGCAGCCACAGCAGGGGCAGGCTGGCGGGGAAGGCGACGTTTTCGGGGCGCAGCGTGGCGTAGGTCTTGGGGGTGATCTCGCCGAAGATCAACAACACCAGGGTCAGGATGATGGTGGTCGGCGCGACGGCGGCCTCGCCCCACAGGCGCAAGGCCAGCAGCGTCGCCAGGGCGGAGGCGATGATATTGACGAAGTTGTTGCCGATCAGGATGGTGCCCAACAGCCGGTCGGTGCGCAGCAGCAGCCAGCTGGTGCGCCGCGCGCCTCGGTTGCCCTGCTTGGACAGGTGGCGCAGGCGATAGCGGTCGAGGCTGAGGACGCCGGTCTCGACGCTGGAGAAGAACGCGGAACACAGCAGCAGGAAGACCAGCAGGCCGATCATGTAGCCGGGGTGGATGTCGCCCATGCGTCGGGTTCCTTCGGCGTTTCGCGGCAGTGCGATACCGCCGCCAGCGTCAGATGTGCAGGATGAATTCCTTGACCAGCTTGCTGCCGAAATAGGCCAGCATCAACAGGCAGAAGCCCGCCAGGGTCCAGCGAATTGCCTTGTGGCCACGCCAGCCGAGCTGGTGGCGGCCCCACAGCAGTACGGCGAACACCACCCAGGCGAAGCAGGACAGGATGGTCTTGTGCGCCAGGTGCTGGGCGAACAGGTTGTCGACGAACAGCCAGCCGGAGATCAGCGACAGCGAGAGCAGCGACCAACCGCCCCAGAGGAAGCCGAACAGCAGGCTTTCCATGGTCTGCAGCGGCGGGAAGTTGCGGATCAGTCCCGACGGATGCTTGTGCTTGAGCTGGTGATCCTGCACCAGCAACAGCAGCGCCTGGACCACGGCGATGGTCAGCAGGCCGTAGGCCAGGATCGACAGCAGGATGTGTGCGAGGATGCCCGGCTGTTCGTTGATCGGCTCGATGGTGCCGTGGGGCACGAATGCCGCCAGCAGGGAGGTCAGGGCTCCGAGTGGATAAAGCACGATCAGCAGGTTGTGCACGGGGATGCGCAGGCAGGCCAGCAGTGTCAGCGCGATGATCTCGGCGGAAATCAGGCTGGCGGCGTTGAAGAAGTCCAGCACCAGGCCGCCGGGCGTCAGCAGTTCCTGGCTCAGGCTGAAGGCCTGGCAGAGCAGGGCGACCAGGCCCAGCAGGAGGAGCAGCGGTTTCTGCGGCGGGGTGCGGCGGGCCAGGCTAGCGCTCTGGTAGACGGTAGTGCCGATATAAAGGACGGCGGCGATCAGGCTGGGCAGCAGAGGTTGCATAAGTCCTTGGAACAGTCCTTGGTAGGGGGACCCGAAAGGCCGTGAGTGTGGCACAGAACGGCCGGGTCTAGAAAGCCGCTGAGAACAGTTCGCTTCTGGCCTGGGCGCGGTCCGTCACAGAGGGATCATCGGCGGTGTTGGCGCTGGCCGCACTTCGCTATAATCGCCGGCTTGCTGACAAGCCAAACCCTGACCCGACCGGGTCTGATTAGGAACGCGCATGTTCGAAAACCTTACAGATCGCCTCTCGCAAACGCTGCGCCACGTCACTGGCAAGGCCAAGCTGACCGAGGACAACATCAAGGACACGCTCCGCGAAGTGCGGATGGCCCTGCTGGAGGCCGACGTGGCCCTGCCGGTGGTCAAGGACTTCGTCGCCAAGATCAAGGATCGCGCGGTCGGCACCGAAGTCTCCAAGAGCCTGACCCCGGGCCAGGCCTTCGTGAAGATCGTCCAGGCCGAACTGGTCGAGCTGATGGGCGCGGCCAACGAGGACCTCGACCTCAACGCCGCTCCCCCGGCGGTCATCCTGATGGCCGGCCTGCAGGGCGCGGGCAAGACCACCACCGCCGGCAAGCTGGCGCGCTTCCTTAAAGAGCGCAAGAAGAAGTCCGTGCTGCTGGTGTCCGCCGACGTCTACCGCCCGGCGGCGATCAAGCAACTGGAAACCCTGGCCAACGACCTGGAAGTGACCTTCTTCCCGTCCGATACCAGCCAGAAGCCGGTAGCCATCGCCGAAGCCGCGATCCGTGAAGCCAAACTGAAGTTCATCGACGTGGTGATCGTCGATACCGCAGGTCGTCTGCACATCGACGCCGACATGATGGAGGAGATCAAGCAGGTCCACGCGGCGATCAAGCCGGTGGAAACCCTGTTCGTGGTCGACGCCATGACAGGCCAGGACGCCGCCAATACCGCCAAGGCCTTCAACGACGCGCTGCCGCTTACCGGCGTGGTGCTGACCAAGGTCGATGGCGACGCCCGTGGCGGTGCCGCGCTGTCCGTGCGCGCCATCACCGGCAAGCCGATCAAGTTCCTCGGCATGGGCGAGAAGAGCGAAGCGCTCGATCCGTTCCACCCCGACCGCGTGGCCTCGCGCATCCTCGGCATGGGCGACGTGCTCAGCCTGATCGAGCAGGCCGAGCAGAACATGGATCGCGAGAAGGCCGAAAAGCTCGCGAAGAAGATCAAGAAGGGCAAAGGCTTCGATCTCGAAGACTTCCGTGACCAGCTGCAGCAGATGAAGAACATGGGCGGCCTGGGCAGCCTGATGGACAAGCTGCCGATGCTCGGTGGCGTCAACCTGTCGCAGATGGGCAATGCGCAGAACGCGGCGGAAAAGCAGTTCAAGCAGATGGAGGCGATCATCAACTCCATGACCCCGGCCGAGCGCCGCGACCCGGAAGTGATCAGTGGCTCGCGCAAGCGCCGCATCGCCCTGGGTTCCGGTACCCAGGTGCAGGACGTCGGCCGACTCATCAAGCAGCACAAGCAGATGCAGAAGGTGATGAAGAAGGTCACCGCCAAGGGTGGCATGGCGAAGATGATGCGCGGCATGGGCAGCATGTTCCCCGGCGGCATGCCCAAGATGTGACCCCAGACGGCTCGCCACCCGGCGGGCCGGACGCGCTGCGGCTTGCGGCGCTGGGCTTTAGCTCATAGAATATGCGGCCTTTCGGGCTATGTGCCCGAGGGCTGCATTTCTTTTTTGCAAGCAAACCATAGGAACAACGTACGCATGGTAACCATTCGTCTGGCTCGTGGCGGCTCCAAGAAGCGCCCGTTCTACCACCTGACCGTGACCAACAGCCGCAACGCTCGCGACGGCCGTTTTGTTGAGCGCGTCGGTTTCTTCAACCCCGTTGCAACTGGTGCCGAGGTCAAGGTCTCGATCAACCAGGAGCGTCTGAACTACTGGCTGAGCCAAGGCGCTCAACCGTCTGAGCGTGTTGCTCAGCTGATCAAGGACGCCGCCAAGGCTGCCTGAGATCGATGAACACGAATACTGCTCCCGCCGAGGAGATGGTTGTTCTCGGCAAGATCGTATCGGTGCACGGTATTCGTGGTGAGGTGAAGGTGTATTCCTTTACCGATCCGTTGGACAACCTGCTGGACTATCGCCGCTGGACGCTCAAGCGTGGCAACGAGGTTCGACAGGCTGAGCTGGTTCAAGGTCGCGTGCAGGGCAATGTCCTGGTCGCGAAGCTGAAGGGACTGGATGATCGCGAGATCGCCCGCACCTTCGCTGAATTCGAAATCCTGGTTCCGCGCAGCGAGCTGCCGGTGCTGGACGATGGCGAGTTCTACTGGAGCCAGTTGGAAGGTCTCAAGGTGATCGACCAGAACGGGCAACTGTTCGGGATTCTCGACCACATGCTGGAGACCGGCGCCAACGATGTGATGGTAGTCAAGCCCTGCGCAGGCAGCCTGGACGACCGTGAACGCCTGCTTCCGTATACGGAACAGTGCGTGCAAGCGGTGGACCTGGAAGCCGGCGAGATGCGGGTGGACTGGGACGCGGACTTCTAACCCATGTGGATTGGAGTCATTAGCATCTTTCCAGAGATGTTTCGCGCCATCAGCGACTATGGCATCACGAGTCGCGCGGTCAAGCAGGAGCTGATTCAGCTTCAGTGCTTCAACCCGCGAAGCAACACCGAGGACCGTCACCAGACGGTGGACGACAGGCCTTTCGGCGGTGGTCCCGGCATGGTGATGAAAATCAAGCCGCTCGAAGGCGCACTGGGCGATGCCCGGCAAGCCGCAGGCGGACCGGCGAAGGTGATCTACCTCTCGCCGCAAGGTCGCAAGCTCACGCAGGCGGCCGTGAAAGAACTGGCGAACGAGGAACGACTGATCCTGATCGCCGGGCGTTACGAAGGCATCGACGAGCGCTTCATTGAAGAGCATGTCGATGAGGAATGGTCAGTTGGCGATTATGTCCTGTCCGGGGGTGAGCTTCCGGCCATGGTGCTGATTGACGCGGTCACGCGATTGTTGCCCGGTGCACTGGGCCACGTGGACTCCGCCGAGGAGGACTCCTTCACGGACGGCCTGCTCGACTGTCCGCACTACACCCGACCTGAGGTGTACGCAGACAAGCGTGTTCCTGAGGTGCTGCTCAGCGGCAACCACGAACACATCCGGCGCTGGCGTTTGCAGCAGTCCTTAGGCAGGACCTGGGAACGACGTGCCGATCTTCTGGATTGCCGCTCGCTTTCTGGAGAAGAGAAGAAGCTGCTGGAGGAATACATCCGCCAGCGGAACGATAGTTAACGTATCGATGGCAAGCGCGAGCGCTTGTCTTAGGAGCACTGAAATGACCAACAAGATCATTCAGCAGATCGAAGCTGAACAGATGAACAAAGAGATTCCGGCGTTCGCCCCCGGCGACACCGTAATCGTCCAAGTTAAAGTGAAGGAAGGCGACCGTCAGCGTCTGCAGGCCTTCGAAGGCGTTGTCATCGGCAAGCGCAACCGCGGCCTGAACAGCGCGTTCACCGTTCGCAAGATCTCCAACGGTGTAGGTGTAGAGCGTACCTTCCAGACCTACAGCCCGCTGGTAGACAGCGTTTCCGTCAAGCGTCGCGGCGACGTGCGCAAGGCCAAGCTGTACTACCTCCGCGAACTGTCCGGAAAGGCAGCGCGCATCAAGGAAAAACTGGTTTAATTCACCAGTCCTTCCCGAAAAAAGCAGCCCACGGGCTGCTTTTTTCTTGCCCGGCGTTTGCCGGCGGGCCGCTTCGGCCCTTCTTCCATCTGCCCCCGGCAGCGCACGACAAGCACAACACCCGCAGCACCGGCAGCCACCCTCAATGCATCAGGTAGCAGTGGCATGAGCCCCAGAGAGCAAGAAATCCTCCGTCGCACGACGCTTTCGGAGACCCGCGTGACCAAGGCGATCTTCCCGCCCACCACCAATCACCACAACACCCTGTTCGGCGGCACCGCGCTGGCCTGGATGGACGAAGTCTCGTTCATCGCCGCGACCCGGTTCTGCCGTCTGCCGCTGGTGACCGTGTCCACCGACCGCATCGACTTCAAGCACCCGATTCCCGCCGGTTCCATTGTCGAGCTGATCGGCCGGGTAGTGAAGGTTGGCAACACCAGCCTCAAGGTCGAGGTGGAGGTGTTCGTCGAGAGCATGTCGGCCGATGGCCGCGAGAAGGCCATCCACGGCCTGTTCAGCTTTGTCGCCATCGACGATGAGAAGCGCCCGGTGCCGGTCCTGCCTGGCTTCCAGGCCTGAAGCGCAAGAAGGCGCCCAAAGGCGCCTTCTTTCATGGCGGATCGGGCTCAGTGGCGCAGGCTGATCTTCAGCGAAGCCTGGGACAGGTCGATGTTCTGCAGGCTGAGGCTACCCATGCTCTGGGTTTTCGGCGCGCCGGCAACACGGATGTTATCGAAGCGAACTTCGCCGATGGAGCTGGGCAGGCGCACGTTGATCGAGCCATCGGCATTGAGGGTCGAGGAGGCGTGCTGGGTGTCGTACTGCACATCGCGCATGGACGTTTCGGCGTCCAGGCTGTCCACCACCGGCAGCACCAGCCGCGCGAGCTGCTTGACGGTACCGACGCCGTCACCGCCTTCCGCGCTGACCAGCAGGCTCTGCAGCGTGTCATCGAATCCCTGGGCGTTGATGTCGCTCATCTCGTGGTCGCTGAGAGGCTTAAGGCCCTGGGGGGACTCATGGCGGGTAATGCTGGTCGGGGCCTGGCGCTGCACGTCCGCACTGGCCAGCTGGAACGGGCTGAGCAGTGCCGCGAGAAGCGTCGCCGCCAGGCGCACGTTGTTCTGCTTCTTCAGCGCGCGCCCGAGCTGGCGATCGCTGATCCAACCCTGCTGGATCAGAGTTTCGCCCAGACGCAGGCCGTTGGTGAGCTGGAGTTGGATGGCCTGGTCCAGCTGTTGGGAGGTGATCAGTCCCTTGCTGACCAGGATCTGACCGAGGCGGGAATTCTGTTGACTGGGCATGGCGGTAAGCTTCATTTGCGCAATGATGGCGTGGTGCAATCATTGTCTTCCACACGGATTCTGTCACCCACCTAAAGATAGGCAGACGTGGCCGATTGTCAGGTTGTTGCAGCTTGCGCTGCTTCGATTGTACCCACGGCATTTTCCGGGGCTTCTTCCACCAGCGCGATCAGCGTCCAGCCGGTGCCGGGCGCCAGTGGCCGGTCGGGGCTGGCAATATGCAGGCGACCGTTCGGGTCCCGGGCGAACAGCGGCAGCGCGCGGCTGCCATGCTGCGCCTGGTATTGCTCCCAGCCGAAGTTGGCGCTGAGCAGCGTCGAGCGCACTTCCGCGCCGCGCGCGATCAGTCCGGCCATCTGTGGGTAAGTGACGGATGTCTGGCCCAGTGGGTGCCCACGGTGACGGTCGCTGACACGATGCTTCTCGCTGCGGCGGCCGTCCTGGCTGCTGGGCAGGATGAAGCGCTGCCAGGGGCTGAACTCGTGGCGGAAGCTCATGCACATCAGGGCGTTCAGCTCGGCGTTGGGCGACAGCGCCAGCAGGTGCCCGAGGCCGATCAGATCCAGGTGCGCCTCGGCATGTTGCGAGGCGGGATTGCCGAAGTAGGTCGGCAGGTTCTCCATGCGCGCGGCGCGGGTGTTCTCCCAGCTGGAGTCGGTGAGCAGCACCTTCACCCCGGCGTTCTGCAGGCCGACGCCGATGGCTCGCGCAACGGGGTTGGCGCCGATGATCAGGAAGCCCGTGGGGACCGGTTCGGCGACCTTCAGCAGCCGGGCCAGCGGGCGCGCGGTGGCGCTCTGCAGGACCACGGTGCCGATGATCACCAGGAAGGTCAGGGGCACCAGCACCCCGGCCTGGGCATGGCCGGCTTCAATCAGGCGAATGGCGAAGATCGCCGAGACTGCCGCAGCGACGATGCCACGCGGAGCGATCCAGCTCAGCAACGCGCGTTCGCGCCAGCTCAGCGAGGAGCCGGCGGTGGAAATCATCACGCTCAATGGGCGGGCGACGAACTGGATCAGCGCCAGCACCAGCAATGCCACCGGGCCCAGGCCGAGCAGCGCAGCCAGGTCCAGGCGCGCGGCGAGCAGCACGAACAGTCCGGAGATCAGCAGTACGCTGAGGTTCTCCTTGAAGTGCAGGATGTGCCGTACATCGACGCCCTGCATATTGGCCAGGCGCAGCCCCATTACGGTCACGGCGAGCAGCCCCGACTCCGACATCACGGTGTTCGACAGCACGAAGACGCCCAGGACCACGGACAGCGATGCCAGGTTGTGCAGGTAGTCGGGCAGCCAGTGGCGGCGCAGGGCCACCCCGAGCGCCTGGCCGCCTGCCAGGCCGAAGGCGATGCCGCAGCCGACCACGCTGAAGAAGGTCGTCAGGCTCTGTGTCCAGCCCTGGCCGTTGCCGCTGGCGGCGATGAAGGTGTAGACCACAACTGCCAGCAGGGCGCCGACCGGGTCGATGACGATGCCTTCCCAGCGCAGGATGTTGGCGATGGTCGCGTTCGGACGCACCACTCGCAGCATCGGCACGATTACCGTGGGGCCTGTGACCAGGGTGAGGGTGCCGAACAGCAGCGCCATTTCCCAGGTGAAATCCAGCAGGTAGTGGGTCGACACGGCGATCACGCCCCAGGTGACGAGCGCGCCGATACTGACCAGGCGGCGCACGACGGTGCCAATCTCCTTCCATTCGTCCAGGTGCAGGGTCAGGCTTCCCTCGAACAGGACCAGTGCCACCGCCAGCGACACCAGCGGGAACAGCAGCGGGCCGAACAGGTGCTCCGGCGTCAGCAGGTGCAGGACGGGGCCGACCAGGATGCCGCTCAGCAATAGGAACAGGATCGCCGGCAGGCGCAGGCGCCAGGCCAGCCACTGGCTGATGAGGGCGGCGATGCCGATGCCAGCGAAGGCGTAATAAGTGCTGTGTTCGTCCATGCGGGGCGGAGTCCTTGCGCGGTTGACGGTGGAGTTGCGGGGGGCGGCTGTGGAAGACTAGACCCACGCTCTCTCTATCGATATAGCCTGACATGATGCCGGTTCCACATTCACTGATCGATCGTTTCCTAGATGCCCTCTGGCTGGAAAAAGGCCTCTCCGACAACACTCGCAGCGCCTACGGCAGCGACCTCGCATTGTTCAACGGCTGGCTCGACGAGCGCGGGGTAGTGCTGGAGGCGGCGGGGCGCGAGGTGATCCTCGAACACCTCGCCTGGCGCCTGAACGAGGGCTACAAGGCACGCTCCACCGCTCGCTTCCTCTCGGGGGTGCGGGGTTTCTACCGCTACTGCCTGCGCGAAGGAGTCATCGGCGAGGACCCGACACTACTGATCGAACTGCCGCAGCTGGGCAAGCCGTTGCCCAAGTCGCTCTCCGAAGCCGATGTCGAAGCACTGCTGGCAGCGCCTGAGACCGACGACCCGCTCGGCCTGCGCGATCGCACCATGCTCGAAGTGCTCTACGCCTGTGGGCTGCGGGTCAGCGAACTGGTCGGGCTGACCCTGGAACAGGTCAACCTGCGCCAGGGCGTGGTGCGCGTCATGGGCAAGGGCAGCAAGGAGCGTCTCGTACCGCTGGGCGAGGAAGCCATCCTGTGGATCGAACGCTATCTGCGGGAAGCACGTGCGGACCTGCTGAGCGGACGGCCCAGCGATGTGCTGTTCCCCAGCCTGCGCGGCGAGCAGATGACCCGCCAGACTTTCTGGCATCGCATCAAGCTGCACGCGAAAGTTGCCTGCATCGGCAAGAGCCTGTCGCCGCACACCCTGCGCCATGCGTTCGCCACTCATCTGCTCAATCACGGCGCCGATCTGCGGGTGGTGCAGATGCTGCTGGGGCATAGCGATCTTTCTACCACCCAGATCTATACCCATATTGCCCGAGCGCGTCTGCAGGACCTCCATGCCCAGCACCATCCGCGTGGGTGAGCGGGGGCTCTAGCAACGCATGCGTTGCCCCGCGAACGGCCGGCCACGGATGGCCGGGCTGGGGCTGAACTTGGGCAGGCTGTACCGACAGGGATGTCTACACCTTGTTCGATCTTTGCGATTCAGTCGTATGAAGTACCGCTACGCCGAAGCTTCCTGCTACAGCCTTTGGCTCGGCCTCATCGGTACGGTGTGATAGTCTTCGCCGACTGACATCAGGAGTTTTCCATGCGTTTGTCCCGACTTCTGGCTGCCGCGGCCCTTGGCCTCGCCAGCACCTTCGTCCTGGCCGCCGAGCCGGACCAGGCCATCCGTGCCACCCTGCAGTCCCTGCAGCCTGACCTGCCCATCGAGAACATCTCCAAGGGGCCCCTGGAGGGCATCTACCAGGTGCAGCTCAAGGGCGGCCGTGTGCTCTACGCCAGCGCCGACGGCCAGTTTGTCGTGCAGGGCAACATCTACCAGGTGAAGGACGGCAAGCCGACCAACCTGACCGAGAAGGCCGAGAGCGCCGGCGTGGCCAAGACCATCAACGCTATCGCCGCCCAGGACATGGTGGTGTTCCCGGCCAAGGGCGAGACCAAGGCGCACATCACCGTCTTCACCGACACCACCTGCCCGTACTGCCAGAAGCTGCACGCCGAAGTGCCGGAACTGCAGAAGCGCGGCATCGAAGTGCGCTACCTGGCCTTCCCGCGCCAGGGTCCGAACTCGCCGGGCGATGCCCAGCTGCAGGCCGTGTGGTGCTCCAAGGACCGCCAGGCGGCCATGAGCGACATGTTCCACGAGAAGGAAGTGAAGGCCGCCAAGTGCGAAAACCCGGTGGATGCGCAGTTCGCCCTGGGCCAGATGGTCGGTGTGCAGGGCACCCCGGCGATCATCCTGGCCGACGGCACCATGCTGCCGGGCTACCAGCCGGCCGGCCAGATCGCCAAGCTGGCCCTGGAAGCCAAGTAAGCCGCGGGCTGCGCTTTGATTGACTAATAAAGAGCCGCTTCGTAATGTGCGGTTCCTTTCGACAATGAACCGGGCGCAGGTCCGGTTCGATCCTGGTGCCTGGCCACCGTGCCCGCTTCGTTGCGGGTACGCTGCGTCAGGCACTTTGCTGCTGTAATCATGGGGAGTTTCAGCGTGAATCCGGTGAAAGTGGGAATCTGTGGGTTGGGGACCGTCGGTGGCGGTACCTTCAATGTACTCAAACGCAACGCCGAGGAGATTGCCCGCCGTGCCGGGCGTGGTATCGAGGTTGCGCAGATTGCCGCCCGTCGCCCCAATCCGAAGTGTGAAACCGGCAGTACCCCCATTACTGCCGACATCTTCGACGTGGCGAACAACCCGGAAATCGACGTGGTCATCGAGCTGATCGGTGGCTACACCCTGGCCCACGAGCTGGTGCTCAAGGCCATCGAAAACGGCAAGCACGTGGTCACCGCCAACAAGGCGCTGATCGCCGTGCACGGCAACGAGATCTTCGCCAAGGCCCGCGAGAAGGGCGTCATCGTCGCCTTCGAAGCCGCGGTGGCCGGCGGCATCCCGGTGATCAAGGCGATCCGCGAGGGCCTGGCCGCCAACCGCATCAACTGGCTGGCCGGCATCATCAACGGCACCGGCAACTTCATCCTCACCGAGATGCGCGAGAAAGGCCGCGCCTTCGCTGACGTGCTGAAGGAAGCCCAGGCGTTGGGTTATGCCGAAGCCGATCCGACCTTCGACGTCGAAGGCATCGACGCCGCGCACAAGCTGACCATCCTGGCGTCCATCGCCTTCGGCATCCCGCTGCAGTTCGACAAGGCCTACACCGAAGGCATCACCCAGTTGACCACCGCTGACGTGAACTACGCCGAAGCCCTGGGCTACCGCATCAAGCACCTGGGCGTCGCCCGCCGTACCGACAGCGGTATCGAGCTGCGCGTGCACCCGACCCTGATCCCGGCCGACCGCCTGATCGCCAACGTGAACGGCGTGATGAACGCAGTCATGGTCAACGGCGATGCCGCCGGTTCCACGCTGTTCTACGGCGCGGGCGCCGGCATGGAGCCCACCGCTTCCTCGGTGGTCGCCGACCTGGTGGACGTGGTTCGCGCCATGACCGCCGACCCGGAGAACCGCGTGCCGCACCTGGCCTTCCAGCCGGACTCGCTCTCCGATCACCCGATCCTGCCGATCGACGCCTGCGAAAGCGCCTACTACCTGCGCATCCAGGCCAAGGACCATCCGGGCGTACTGGCCCAGGTGGCGACCATCCTCTCCGAGCGCGGCATCAACATCGAATCGATCATGCAGATGGAAGTCGAAGAGCATGATGGTCTGGTGCCGATGATCCTGGTTACCCACCGCGTGCTCGAGTCCCGCATCATCGAAGCCATCGCCGCGCTGGAAGCGCTGGATGACGTCGTCGGCAATGTCGTACGCATCCGCGTCGAACAACTGAACTGAATCGATCGCGGCGGCGCTTGAGCGCCGCCGCCAACCCGAAGGTTTCACACCATGCGTTACATCAGTACCCGCGGCCAGGCGCCCGCGCTGAACTTCGAAGACGTGCTGCTGGCTGGCCTGGCCAGCGACGGCGGCCTCTACGTTCCGGAAAACCTGCCGCGCTTCACCGTCGAAGAGATCGCCTCCTGGGCCGGCCTGCCGTACCACGAGCTGGCCTTCCGCGTGATGCGCCCGTTCGTTGCCGGCAGCATCTCCGACGCCGACTTCAAGAAGATCCTCGAAGAGACCTACGGTGTCTTCGCCCACAACGCCGTGGCGCCGCTGCGCCAGCTCAACGGCAACGAGTGGGTGCTGGAGCTGTTCCACGGCCCGACCCTGGCCTTCAAGGACTTCGCCCTGCAGCTGCTCGGCCGCCTGCTCGACCACGTGCTGACCAAGCGCGGCGAGCGCGTGGTAATCATGGGCGCCACCTCCGGCGACACCGGCTCGGCCGCCATCGAAGGCTGCAAGGCCTGCGAGAACGTCGACATCTTCATCATGCACCCGCACAACCGTGTGTCCGAGGTGCAGCGCCGTCAGATGACCACCATCCTCGGCGAGAACATCCACAACATCGCCATCGAAGGCAACTTCGACGACTGCCAGGAAATGGTCAAGGCCAGCTTCGCCGACCAGGGCTTCCTGAAAGGCACCCGTCTGGTGGCGGTGAACTCGATCAACTGGGCGCGGATCATGGCCCAGATCGTCTACTACTTCCACGCCGCCCTGCAGCTCGGCGCACCGGCCCGCTCCGTGGCCTTCTCGGTGCCCACCGGCAACTTCGGCGACATCTTCGCCGGGTACCTGGCGCGCAACATGGGCCTGCCGGTCAGCCAGCTGATCGTCGCGACCAACCGCAACGACATCCTGCACCGCTTCATGTCCGGCAACCGCTACGACAAGGACACCCTGCACGCGTCGCTGTCGCCGTCCATGGACATCATGGTCTCGTCCAACTTCGAACGCCTGCTGTTCGACCTGCACGGCCGCAACGGCAAGACCGTCGCCGAGCTGATGGACAACTTCAAGGCCACCGGCAAGCTGGCCGTCGAGGATGACCGCTGGACCGAAGCCCGTCGCCTGTTCGACTCCCTGGCGGTGAACGACGAAGAGACCTGCGAGACCATCGCCCAGGTCTACGCCGAGTGTGGCGAACTGCTGGACCCGCACACCGCCATCGGCGTGCGCGCCGCTCGTGAATGCCGCCGCAGCCTGGCCGTGCCCATGGTGACCCTGGGTACCGCGCATCCGGTCAAGTTCCCGGAAGCGGTGGAGAAGGCTGGCATCGAGGCTGTTCCGGCACTGCCGGCGCACCTGGCCGACCTGTTCCAGCGCAAAGAGCGTTGCACCGTTCTGGCGAACGAACTGGCCAAGGTCCAGGCCTTCGTCAGCGCCCACGGCAACCGTGGCAAGCCGCTCTGATCAGTGACTGATCGATGAAAAAGCCCGCCTTCATGACGGGCTTTTTCATGGGCGACTGTTGCCGTTTTATGGACCAACGGTACTAAGCAGGACGAACTTAATCGCCAACGGTGAGGTCTTCTCTTCAAGTTTTTTCATTTCGCAACAAGGAGATATGACATGGACCGGCTGAGCGCCCTGCTGACCGAGACCTTCGCTCCCTACACCCCCACCCTGGGGGCGGCACGCCCCGATGGCGGCCGTATCCTGACCCTGACCAACGACGAAGGCGAGGTCGTGCTGCGCCGGGTACTCGACGGCCAGCAGCTGGCCGACGAGCACCAGTGCGAAGAGGCGATCCAGTCGGTTCGCCGTGACCTGCTGATCCAGGAAGGGCGGATGGAAGACGATGTCATCGTCGCCCTGAGGCAGCGTGCGCAGGTGCTCAGTTACGGGACGTGATTTTTCCTGGTCTGCGCTATACGAAACGCCGCCCCCATGGGCGGCGTTTGCGTTACTAGCCCCGACCAAGAGACTCCAAGGTCTGCAGCTACGGGGCGTGGCTTTCGTAGGAGTGGACTTTGTCCGCGATGCTTTTCGTTTCTGGTTTGGGTGTTTCTGCGCCGCTTCGGTGTGCGCGGGGACTTTTTGTTTCGCCCCCTCGGGCGAGTCACTTCTTCCAAACGTCGGAAGGCCGCCCCAAAAGAAGTAACCAAGAAGGCTTGCCCCTGCATCCGGTTTTTCGCTTAGGCGAAAAATTCCCTCGTTCCATCGAAGTTTCAGGGGCACGCGTCGACGGGCCATCCATGGCCCAACGACGCTCTCGCGACATCCATGTCGCTCAACCCCTGAAACTCCGATTCCACTCGGCCTCCTGAAGGGGCGCTCAGGTGCGCGCGGAAATGTCTCTGGAAATCTTCAAGGGCAAAAGAAGAGCGCCTCGCTCCGAGCTGGCTCTGCTTCCGTAGGAGCGGGCCTTGTCCGCGAAGTCTCACCACTGCACCCACGCTGCAGGATGAACACCCGTAGGGCGAATAACGCGCAGCGTTATCCGCCTTGATGGGTTTCGCTTCGCTCTACGCCATCCTACGAAGAGCAATTCAGCATGAAGCAGCCAGAGTTGCAGGCGCGCGCAGAGTCCCGTCAGGAGGCCGACCCTCGGAGCGATACCGGAAGGAGGGAACCCCGGCGAAGCCGGGGCCGGATGTCGGGACGAGACTTTTGCCTACTTTGCGTCGTTTGGCAAAGTAGGTCGCCCGAGGGGGCGAAACAAAATCTCTCAGCGCACGCCGAAGCGGCGCACACACTGAACCCAAAAGCATCGCGGACAAAGTCCGCTCCTACGAAAGCCGGTTTCCCCAAGGGCGGCTACGAAGCTGCGAAAGAATGGCCGTAACGTCGTACGCGTTACACCGCCCCCTGCTGACGAAGTGCCGCAATGGCCGCCGCGTCATAACCCAGTCCACCGAGCACCTCGTCGGTGTGTTCGCCCAGCCCCGGGCCGATCCAGTCCGCCGAGCCGGGGGTCTCGGACAGCTTGGGCACGATACCCGGCATTCGGAACGGCTTGCCGTCCGGCAGCTTGGCCGAGAGGAACATCTCGCGGGCGAGGAACTGTGGGTCGGCGAACATATCCTCGGCGGAGTAGATACGGCTGGCCGGCACCTCGGCCTCGCCCAACACCTTCAGTACGGTATCCAGCGACTCTGAGCGCGCCCAGCGGTCGATCACGCCGTACAGCTCGTCACGCCGCTGGTCGCGCCCGGCGTTGTCCGCCAGCTGTGGGTCCTCCGCCAGGTCGGTGCGACCGATGGCGAGCATGAAGCGGCGGAAGATCGCGTCGCCGTTGGCGGCGATCTGCACGTGCTTGCCGTCGGCGGTGGTGTGCACGGAGGAGGGGGTGATGCCGGGCATGATGTTGCCGCTGCGCTCGCGGATGAAGCCGAACACGTCGAACTCCGGCACCATCGATTCCATCATGGCGAACACCGCTTCATACAGCGCCACGTCCACCACCTGGCCCTGGCCGCCATTGACCTCGCGGTGGCGCAGCGCCATGAGCGCGCCGATCACACCCCACAGGGCGGCGATGGAGTCTCCGATGGAGATGCCGGTACGCACTGGCGGACGGTCCTCGAAGCCGGTGATGTAGCGCAGCCCGCCCATGGATTCGCCCACGGCGCCGAAGCCCGGCTGGTCCTTGTAGGGGCCGCTCTGGCCGAAGCCGGACAGGCGCACCATCACCAGTTTCGGATTCAGCGCGTGGATCACGTCCCAACCCAGGCCGAGCTTTTCCAGCACGCCGGGGCGGAAGTTCTCGATCAGGATGTCGGCTTCGGCCAGCAGCTTCTTCAGCACCTCGCGCCCGGCCTCGTGCTTGAGGTTCAGGGTCAGCGAGCGCTTGTTGCGCGCCTGCACGAACCACCACAGCGAGGTGCCTTCGTAGAGCTTGCGCCACTTGCGCAGCGGGTCGCCGCCGTCGGGCGACTCGACCTTGATCACCTCGGCGCCGAATTCCGCGCACAGGCGCGAGGCGAAGGGACCGGCGATCAGCGTGCCCAGCTCGATCACTTTGAGGCCGGCGAGGGGTTTGGTGGTGGTGTTCATCGGTCGGTCCGTTCGGCAGGTGGTCGGCGGACTTTACCGCCCGCGCGGGCGTTCGAACAGGCCGCCGGGCCGGCCGTCTACCATCGGTGCTTTGCGCCGGCGATGGGCACGCGTAGAGTAACCCTATCCGAGGACTCTTCTGTCAGCTCGTCCGACTCTGGGCAGGGTAACCCCCGATGCGCGCGCTTCCGTCATTCCACTTCCCCGGCCCTCCGGCGCTCCCTCAGGGATGCGTGCAGGCGGATGGCAAGGGGGTGGCATGGTCCTGAGCCTGCCGACGCTGGTCGTGGTCGATCTCTATGTGCTCACCCTGGTCGGGGTGCTGATGGCGTTTGCCTGGCACAGCGGCCGTCGTGAGCCAACGCTCGGCTACATGAGCGCGATGCTCCTGCTGGGTGCCCTCGGCACCTTCCTCGGCACCTTGCGGGGAATGGGCATCGATCTGGTGCCGATCCTGCTGGGCAACGTCATCCTGCAGCTCTGCGCGGCGATGAACTGGACGTCCATGCGGGTGTTCACCGGACGTCGACCGCATTGGCCGCTGATTGGCGCCGGCGCGGCCCTCTGGGCCCTGCTGTGTCTCTGGCCGGCGTTCTACGAGTCGCTGGCGGCACGGGTGCTGGTCAGTACCTCGATCACCATCGCCTATTGCCTGGCCTCGATCAGCGAGTTGCTGCGCAGCCGCCGCAAGCTGGAGGTGGAGCTGCGTCCGACCCTGCTGCTGATGCTGTTCCACGGCGGCTTTTACGCGGTGCGCCTGGTGGTCGATCACGGCATGCCATTCGAGAGCGTGAGCAACAATGGCCAGGGCAGTACCTTCTTTACCCTGCTGGTCTTCGAGACCATGCTTTACGCCATCGGCATCGCCTTCGCGACCCTCGCGATGGTCAAGGAGCGTGCCGAGCTGCAGTTCCGCAGCGCGGCCCTGAGCGACCCGCTGACCGGGGTGGGCAATCGCCGGGCCTTCATGGATTCCGGCGAGCGGGTGCTGCGCCTGTGCGCTGAACGCGGCGAGCTGGCCTCGCTGCTGCTCTGCGACCTGGACAACTTCAAGCGCCTCAACGACTCCTTCGGCCATCCCGCCGGGGACCGGGTACTGGTGGAGTTCAGCCGTATCACCGCGTCGCGCATGCGCAAGCAGGACCTGTTCGCCCGCATCGGTGGAGAAGAGTTCGCCTGCCTGCTGGTGTCCGCCGATACCGAGGGCGCCTGCCAGGTGGCCGAGCGGGTGCGTCGCGAATTCGCCGAACTGCCGTTCATGGGCGAAGGACAGCTCAGCGTGAGCATTGGCATCGCCACCACCCGCGAAGCCGGCCATGATCTGGAGCGACTGCTGGCGCTGGCCGACCAGGCGCTCTACGCCGCCAAGGCCAAGGGTCGCAACCGCATCGAGCTGGCCGCGCCGGAGCCGGGAACCGATCGTCGTCCCCGCGAGTGATGGACCCTCGGCCGGCGCTTTCGCGGTAGACTTGCCGTCTTCGAAAATTCGCCGGGAACCCCCATGGCCCTGTCCGCCACGCCCTACAAAGCCGATATCAGCCTGACCGACCTCGACCGTGGGGTCTACGAGACCCTGCGCTTCACCGTCGCTCGCCATCCCTCGGAAACCGAAGAGCGCCTGGCAGTGCGTCTGCTTGCCTACGTCATCTGGTACAACGAGCAGCTGGCCTTCGGTCGCGGCCTGTCGGACGTGGAAGAACCGTCGCTCTGGGAAAAGAGCCTGGATGACCGCGTACTGCACTGGATCGAAGTCGGCCAGCCTGACGCCGAGCGCCTGACCTGGTGCTCCCGCCGCTGCGAGAAGCTGACCCTGGTGGCCTACGGTAACCTGCGCGTGTGGACCACCAAGGTGCTCGACACCGTGCGCCACCTGAAGAACCTGAACGTCGTTGCCATGCCCCAGGAGCCGCTGGAGGAAATCTCCCGCGACCTGCCGCGTTCGATCAACTGGACCGTGATGATCAGCGAAGGAACCATCTTCGTGACTGACGAACGCGGCCAGCACGAGCTGCAGGTTGAATGGTTGATGGGCGAGCGTTAATCGCCTGCGGTATCCGCTGTAACCAGGGCGTCGGGATCGGCGCCTGAGACGAAAGAATCGGAACACCCATGCGCATCGAATCCCGCCCCCTCCCGGAAACCCTGCCCAACCTGGGCGACCTGCCGCCGCTGCTGACCCGCCTCTACGCCGCCCGTGGCGTACAGAGCGCCGCCGAGCTGGACAAGGGGCTGGCGCGGCTGATCCCGTATCAGCAGCTCAAGGGCGTGGACGCGGCGGTGGAACTGCTGGTCGATGCGCTGGAGAAGGGCCAGCGGATTCTTTACGTCGGCGACTTCGACGCCGATGGCGCCACCGCCAGTAGCGTCGGCGTGCTGGCACTGCGCATGCTCGGCGCGGCCTGGGTCGATTACCTGGTTCCGAACCGCTTCGAGTACGGCTACGGCCTGACCCCGGAAATCGTCGCCGTAGCGCTGGAAAAGCGCCCGGACCTGCTGGTGACCGTGGACAACGGCATCTCCAGCATCGATGGCGTCGCCGCCGCCAAGGCCGCCGGGCTGCGCGTGCTGGTCACCGACCACCACCTGCCAGGGTCTGAGCTGCCCGCCGCCGACGCCATCGTCAACCCGAACCAGCCCGGTTGCGACTTCCCCAGCAAGGCCATGGCCGGTGTCGGCGTGATCTTCTATGTGATGCTCGCCCTGCGTGCCCGCCTGCGCGAACGCGGTTGGTTCGCCGCCCGCGGCATCGCCGAGCCGAACCTGGCCGAACTGCTCGACCTGGTGTCCCTGGGCAGCGTCGCCGACGTGGTGCCGCTGGACGCCAACAACCGCATCCTGGTGCACCAGGGCCTGGCGCGCATCCGCGCCGGCCGTGCCCGTCCCGGTTTGCGCGCGCTGCTGGAAGTGGCTGGGCGCGATTGCCGGCGAATCACCTCCACGGACCTGGGATTCATCCTCGGTCCGCGCCTGAACGCCGCCGGCCGCCTGGACGACATGTCCCTGGGCATCGAAATGCTGCTCTGCGAGGACGAAGGCCTGGCCCGTGAAATGGCAGTGCAGCTCGACGCGCTCAACCAGGACCGCAAGGCCATCGAGCAGGGCATGCAGCGCGAGGCGCTGGCCCAGCTCAAGGAACTGCCGGTGGAGGAGATGCCCTTCGGCCTGTGCCTGTTCGACCCGGAATGGCACCAGGGCGTGATCGGCATCCTCGCCTCGCGCCTGAAGGAGCGTTACCACCGTCCGACCATCGCCTTCGCCGATGCCGGCGACGGCACGCTCAAGGGCTCGGCGCGCTCGGTGCCGGGCTTCCACATCCGCGACGCGCTGGACGCCGTGGCCGCCCGTCATTCGGGGCTGATCAGCAAGTTCGGTGGCCACGCCATGGCCGCCGGCCTGTCGCTGCCGCAGGAGAACTTCGGTGCCTTTGCCGCCGCTTTCGATGCCGAGGTGCGCCGCCAGCTGGATGAAGAAGACCTCACCGGCCGCCTGCTCTCCGACGGCCAACTGGGCGCCGAGGAATTCCACCTGGAACTGGCCCGCGCCCTGCGCCAGGCCGGTCCCTGGGGCCAGCATTTCCCCGAGCCGCTGTTCCACGGCATCTTCCAGATCGTCCAGCAGCGCGTGGTCGGCGAGCGTCACCTGAAGCTGGTGCTCAAGACTGAATGCGGCTCGCTGCAACTGGACGCCATCGCCTTCAACATCGACCGCGAAATCTGGCCGAACCCCACCGTGCGCTGGGCGGAAGTGGCCTACAAGCTGGACGTCAACGAATTCCGCGGTAATGAGACCGTGCAGCTGATGGTGATGCATATCGCGCCGCGCTGAGGCTTTGCCGTTATGGCGCCGCCCAGGGGCGCGGCGCTGGCGAATGGCTGAAATACGGCATCGGGCGACGACTGTCGCACGCTGCCCGGCGATCCCGGTCTACAGTGTGAGGTACACGACCAGAGGGAGTTTCGCCATGAGCCAGTTGTTCGAGCCCTTGACCCTGCGCCAGCTGACCCTGCCCAACCGCATCGCCGTTTCCCCCATGTGCCAATACTCCGCCCAGGACGGACTGGCCAACGATTGGCACTTGGTCCACCTGGGTAGCCGCGCCGTCGGAGGCGCCGGGCTGGTGATAGTCGAAGCCACTGCTGTCGCCCCGGAAGGGCGGATCAGTGCCGAAGACCTGGGTATCTGGAGCGATGAACAGATCGAGCCGCTGCGGCGCATCACCCGCTTCCTGGAATCCCAGGGGGCAGTGGCCGGCGTGCAGCTGGCCCACGCCGGACGCAAGGCCAGTACCTGGGCGCCCTGGCTGGGCAAGCACGGTTCGGTGCCGCTCAGCGAGGGAGGATGGACCCCGGTGGCACCCTCGGCCATCGCCTTCGACCCGCAGCACACCGCACCCATCGCCCTGAGCGAAGAGCAGATGGCGACCATCAAGCAGCAGTTCGTGCGCGGCGCCGAGCGCGCCCTGGCCGCCGGTTTCAAGATCGTCGAAGTGCACGCGGCCCACGGCTACCTGCTGCATCAGTTCCTTTCGCCGCTGTCCAACCAGCGCCGCGACCAGTACGGCACCTGCTTCGAGAATCGTATCCGCTTCCTCCTGGAGGTCACCGAAGCCGTGCGCGCGGTATGGCCGCAGGAGCTGCCGCTATTCGTCCGTCTGTCCGCCACCGACTGGGTGGAGGACGGCTGGAACCCCGACGAGACTGTTGTGCTGGCGCGACGCTTGAAAGACCTGGGCGTGGACCTGATCGACGTGTCTTCCGGCGGCACTGCGGCGAACGCCGAGATCCCGGTGGGGCCGGGCTACCAGACGCAGTTCTCCGAGCGCGTGCGCAAGGAAGCCGGGGTAGCCAGCGGCACCGTCGGCATGATCACCGAGCCGGTTCAGGCCGAGCACATCCTGCGCACCGGTCAGGCCGACCTGATCCTGCTGGCCCGCGAGCTGCTGCGCGATCCTTACTGGCCACTGCACGCCGCCGATGAGTTGGGCGGCCAGCAGGTCCCGTGGCCGGCGCAATACCTGCGCGCAGCCCAGCGTGGAACACCCAAGCGCAAGGCCTTCGGGCAGGTCTGATGCCTGGCCGGGTCACGCGGCCCGGTACCGCGTGACCCGGTGGATCAGTGATGCGGGGCCATTCTTCGCGAATGGTCCGGCAGCCGCCCGCACACAACTCTTCTCGAACCCGTGGCGATGCCGCCGTATCAGAAAGGCTTGCCGCCACTCATTCGTTGCGACTGTCCCTGGCCGTGAACAGGGCGGGGCGAAGCGGTGCGGTGAAGGGACGAGCTTCCTCGTCCCGTGCACTGGTGACGGGGGTTCTGTCGAGGTGCTCGATAATCCAGGCGTCATCCTTGCGTTTCAGCAAGTAGGACAGCGGAACTCCGTTTCTCACCACGCGTTCCGGGCCCTTGCGATCGAGGGCATAGAGGGATACTTCATAGGCCTCGGTGTCACCCGTCCTGCTACGACTGGAGGGAACCAGGCGTGCATAGTTGAGCACCGGCGAGCCGGCCAGTTGCCCGAGGATGTGCTCACCCAGATGAGCATCGGAGTACAACGGGTAATAGGCGGGGGCCGAAGGTGAGCTGATATCGATCACGTGGAGAAAACTGTAGCGCTGCCAGTCTCCGGCCGTGAAAAGGCCGTCTCCGGGGCCGGCGAGGACCAGATAGCGCTTCTTCGGCAGGTTCATTGCCAGTAGGCGAGCGTTGGGCATATCCAGCCGGGGGAAATTGCCCCAGGGGGTTGCGATGGCATTGAAGCGCTTCTTGCCGATCATCAGCGAAGCCGCCTCTTCGCCGCCGTCCAGATAGATCGGCGAGTTCTTCACGTCGGCGCGATAGGCCGTTCCAGTCTTCGAAACCTGGTTGCCGAAGTGTGCACTCAGTACTGAGGTGGAAAGCTGCTCGCCGCTCCAGATGCTCTCAAGCGCGACGGCGAGGCTTTCATCGACATCGGCATGGGCCGGTTGCATAAGGCCCAGCAGTGGCAGGAGGTAGGGGAGTAGCCGGGTGGTGAGCCGCATGGGTGTCTCGCATTCAGGAAATATGTTCAGTAGCTCGCCGCCAGGGTGAATACAGGGCCCCATAAGGGATGACCCGATTCGGCACTTTCAAGGTGGAACGAAGGATCGATCTGCAGAGCCCGCTCGAAGGCGAACCGGCATTGGATCGGTCGCTCGGTAACGCAATAGCTGAACGCCAGGTACTTGAGCGCTTTCAGTTGCACCTCGGTATCGACGGCCCAGATGTCCGGGGAGAGGAATTGCGCTTCGGCGAGGTAGTAATGGCCACCCTCGTACAGGCGCATCCCTTCATTGAAGGTGTTCTCGGCGCGCACTTGTGTCTCGTTTGGCGCGGGTGCGGGTGGCGCTTCGATCCGGTTTTTGCAACCTGACGTCGCCGCCATGCAGGCGATCAGGAGCGACGTCGGCCAAAGGCGGTTAGTTTTCATGCTGCTGTCCGTTTACTGAAAGTGGTCTTGCCGGCGGTTCACTGGAAGCTGTGCTGCAGCGTCGTTGCCTGGCCGGCGGAGATCTGCAGCCTCTGGCTGACGCTGGGCAGGCCCGGGTTGCGAAGCTCTATCAGGTAGGTTCCGGGGCGCAGTTGCAGCTTGAGTAGCGGCGGGCTGATGCCGTGCTTCTGGCCGTCGATCCACACCTCCCCCCAGGGCTTGATCGCGACGATCAGCGTGCCGACCTTGGCCTGCGGATGCGCGCTGTCAGGATGTTGCGGCCTGGTGACACGTGCGGGCTTGGCCGCCGTGATGGTCATGGCTGGCAAAGGCGCAGGGCGTGCTTTCTGCTCCCCACTGGCAGGTGGCGCGGATTCTGATTGTCCCGGTGCGGACGTATCCGGGGGGACGGGCGCCAAGGACGCCGATGGCACCTGAGCCAGGGGACTCGGCTGGGCCGGTTGTATCTGGCCATCCGCTTCCGAGGCGGGCGAGGGCGGGCTGGCGGACCACTCGGGTTCGGGATGCACCGGGGGTGAATCTTCCGGCACGGGCTCGGACGGTGGGATGAAAAGATGTCCGCTGTCCGAGGGCTCCAGCGTTGCGGCAACAGTGGCCTCGTGGTGGCTTTCGGCATCTGTCAGCGAGGTGCTGGTGCCTGCATCGTGATCGAGCGGGCCACTGACAGTGCTATCGATTGCCCATGGTCGCCATTGCGTTATAACCACTGCAGTGAGCAGCGTGCCCAGGGCGATGCCACCGATCAGCGCCCAGTTCAATGCCGGCCTGGGTGTCGGTTCAAGAAGGCGTGACGCGGGCGCCGGCAAGCCGGAGATACCGGGCAGCAGCGCGTCGTCCAGCGTCCTCTCGGCCTGGAGTGATTCCTGAGCAGATACTGGCGAACGAACCTCGGGGAGCGGCGTCACGTCGTAGGCGGTACCGCCGACCTCCCAGGCGTCAGGTTCTACCTCATGGGCCGACTGCGTGGGCTGGTTGGGCACGCGGGCCTCTCCAACGGAGCTGTGCATGCCGGGAGCCATGATCAGGGAATATCGCTCGGAATGACGTTGGTCCCTGGTATCGGCATCGCGCTGGGTGAAAGCGGTGGACCTGTATTCATTGTCCGCCGTGCGGTACGGACTATACGGGGAGGCATGGGGCTGGTGAGGGACCGCTACCGGGGCTGAACTATTCAGAGGTGTCCGAGCGTTGGTGTTTCGAGTGGTGTTCGCGGTCGATTCCATTGGGGCTGTATCTTCGAGACGTTGAAACAGGGAACTTCCTTGTTCTCGCGCGTGAAGGATATGGACAAGCCGCTGTTCATCACGAAAAGAAAGAATTCAAAGTTCTGACAATTCAGTGGTGAATCGTAGGTGTTCGATTTCTTACGCTCCAACGCTTGTAGGCCTTCCTGCCGCTGAAAGGGCGAATTGAGCGGTGGGTCGCGCTTTGTGCCGGGAGTTCAGCGACTGGGATGGGCGCTTAGTGGCTGTGTTTACGCTCTTATCGACGATCTTGGCGTGATTTTTGAGTTGTGGACTGGACGCTCTCAGCCGATGGCCAATCAGATGTTCCCGGTCTACCAGACACTGTTCACCCTGCGCGGGCGGGGTAGGGTGGAATGACCCGTGGCACTGCCGCATGGCCACCAGGTCGGGATTGGTCAATCCGATGTGAGCGTGTGTCAGGACAAAAATTGAAATGTGACAGCTGTCGCAAAATTCCATTCTGATGCTAGGCTTGCCCCTGCTCGCGCAAGGACTGCGCATTTCCCACCGGAGCACGCATGGACGCCTCTGCAACGCCCTCCGCGATCCCGCAATCCGAAATCGCCCTGCTGGCGAATATCCTTGCGCTCGCGACTCGCAACATGAGCAATCTCAGCGCGCTTATCACCCAGCTGTCGGTGGAACTCGGCCATAGTCCGGACCCGCACCTGCAGCGCGTGGGGCAGCGGGTGCTGGCGGATGTGGACGTGCTGTCGAAATCGCTGGATACCCAGTGGGAGCTGATCGGCGCCCTGGCGCGCTTTTGTCCGCTGCTGTCACGCACGCCGCTGGTGAAGCCGACGCTGGTGACGGAAATCCATATCACCGAATTGCCCGACCGGGGTTAGTTCGTGCACCCCCTGTAGGAGCGGGCCATGCCCGCGATCGCGCGCATGGCGCGCTCCTACAGTCATGCGGTCGCGTACGTCTGGAAGGGCGCCCGGTCAGAGAGACGAAATCACTCCCCGGCCTGCGCCAGCTCGAAGCTCATCATCAATGCCCAGGGCGCATCGCTGTCGCCGACGCGGATCGGTTGCAGCAGCTCAACCCGGCGGCCCTTCACCTGTTCCCAGCTCTTGCCCAGGGCGATGGCATTGCGCGCCTCCTGCGGCAGTTCGCTGGCCTTGTCGCCCAGGCGGCGGGCGTCGGGGTGGGTGACGTAGACGCCGGCGTTGGAGATCAGCGCGTACTGTCCGTTGCCCATGGGCGTGAGCTTGCCGAGGCTCTCCTGCAACTGGTGCAGGGTGTAGTCGGCGCCGAGGATGCCGAGGAAGCGGCCGTTGGCGAACATCGGTGACATGAACGAAGTCATCAGCACGGTGCTGCCGCCAACGCTGTATTCGTAGGGTTCCATGAATACGTCGCGGCCCTTGTCGCGGGGAATCTGGTACCAGTCGCCGCTGCCGTCGGCTTTGTCGTAGCCCACCAGGCATTCGCGCTGGGCCACGCCGCTGCCGCGGTGCCAGTAGGCCATGAGGCGGCCGCTGGCGTCGTGCCCCGAGGCGCTGGCGAACTCGGCGTCGCGACCGTCGAAGGCGTTGGGCTCGCAACCGCAGGCGAAGGCCAGCAACTCCGGGTTGCGGGTCAGGTATTCGTGCATCACCGCATCGATCTGCTCACGCTGTGGGCCGAGGTTGCGGGCCTTCATGCCGAGGATGAAGTTCTTCAGGCCGTAGAGCGCGGTGGCCATCACGGCGAAGCGTGCTTCCAGGCGCTGGGTCTCGCTGGCGAGCACCACGCGGGCGGTGTCCAGCAGACTGGAGTGCTCGGCCTGCTCGACGTCGGCCAGGGCGCGGGCGCTTTCGCTCTTGATCGAGGCGACGACGTTGCCGATGTCGGCGGTGGCGTTGGCCGACTGGGTGGCCAGGCGGCGCACCTCGTCGGCGACCACCGCGAAGCCGCGCCCGCTTTCCCCGGCGCGGGCGGCTTCGATGGCGGCGTTGAGGGCCACCAGGTTGGTGTTCTTGGCGATCTGCTTGATGACTTCCGAGACCTTGCTGATCTCTGTCCAGCGCACGTTGAGGTCGGCGATCAGTTGCTTGACCTGGTCAATGGTGGAGCGGGTGCTGGAGCTGTCTCCGGCCTTGGCGGGCCGTTTTTCGAGTGTGGTTGGCATGACGTGGGACTGCTGTGTCGGGTGAGGGCAGATCAAGACGAGGGCCTCGATTCTTCTTGGGTCAGCCGCGCCCTGGGGCGCGGTCATGCGGGTTGTAGGATGGCGTGGAGCGAAGCGATACCCATCGTGCTTGGCGCGAATCGCATGGGTTTCGCTGCGCTCTACCCATCCTACGAGAGCCGCTTACCAGCCGAGCTGCTTGTGCAGGCCGAGGGCATCGTAATAGTCGCCCTGGTAAACGATCTTGCCGTTCTTCACCTTCACGTAGCTCACACCGTCGAACGACAGCGGCTTGTTGGTCGCCGGGGTCTGGGCATCCCAGGCGCCGGTGTTGGTGCCGCTGAAGGTCCACTGGAAGGCAATGCCATCCTTGTCGACGATCGGCTTGCCATTCATCTTCCACTTCAGGTCCGGAACGGCACCTACGAACACCTTGATCACATTGTCGCGCGCGGCTTCGCGACCCTTCTGCGGGGTGCCGACGGTGACGTCGAAGTACTCCGCGTCCTTGGCCAGGTAGCTGGCGGCCTTCTCGGCATCGTGGGCGTTCCACGCGGCCATGTAGGCATCGACGATCTGTTTTGGCGACTCTGCGGCCTGGACAAGACCAGCAAAGGTGAACAGCGACAGCAGGTAAAACGCTCTGACGAGGTGACGCATGCTTGCCTCCGTTGCGGGCGTACCCGCGGGTTGTCGGCCGGACGGCCGTTGAGTACGGCGCCACGCACAGCGTGGCGCCGGATACATCAGGCCAGTTCGCCCACCGCGCGCCAGGCCTGGTCGATGGCCGCGTGGGCGTAGGCGTCCCAGGCGGCATCGGAGTTGGCGATGGTGACGTTGCCGACCTTGGTACGAGCCAGGTTCATCAGTTTTTCGCTCTCCTGCTCATCATCGAAGAGGCTGTTGGAGAAGTACGAATAGCCGTGCGACCAACGGTTGATGGTGATCGCCTGGATATCCTTCTGATGATCGAAGCCGGCCGGGCCGAGCATGGCCTGCAACTGGTCGCGGATCATGCCTTCCATCTGCTCGAAGCTCATGGCGTAGAGCTTCCCGCGGCCGACGCGGGCCTGGGTGCGCGCGTCCATGCCGGCGTTGGGGCTGGTGGGCACGTAGACCATGTGCAGGCCGATGGGCTGGTTCGGATCGCGCGGGTGGCTGTAGCCGCCGATGTCCACCGGGTAGTCCAGCTTCACGCGGCTGTACGGCTGGCTCGGCGCGTAGATCTCGTGCACGCCCAGCTTCATGAAGCTCTGCCAGTTGCGGATCACCACCTTGGTGTACACCAGCGGAAACTTCACGTTCTGCGCCAGGGCGTGGCTCTGCTCGGCGGAGAGGTCGCGCAGGATGTAGGGGATGATCATGTTGTAACAGGCCAGCACGCAGTGCTTGGCACGCACGCGATGCAGGGCGCCGGCGCGGCTGTAGCCGACGTCCACGCCGCCGTCGCGGTTCTTCACGCTCACCGCGGTGCTGTTCAGGCGCAGGCGCACGGCGTTCTTCGGCTGGTCCAGTTTGGAGTAGTCGAAGGTCGCGAGGACGACGTCGTTCATGTCCTTGCCCGGCGCCACGCCCGGAATCAGGCCGCGCACCAGCAGGCGCGCCAGGGAGGCATTGCCGTCGGGGAAGTGGTAGATGTACGGCTCTTCCATCTCGGCCTTGGCTTCCTCGCTGATGGGCGAGAGGTCCAGCGCGGCGAAGCCGGGGAAGCCCACGGAGTAGGCGGAGTCAGCCGGGACGGCGTCGATGCTCAGCGCGGAGAAGTCGTTGGTGCGGCTCAGGAAGTAGCGGGTGGCGGCTTCGCTCAGGCCCACGTCCTTGCGCAGGAAGTCCTGGTAGCTGGTCTTGGCGAGGTGCGCTTCCTTCTCCTCACGGGTCTTTCCGGCGAGGTAGTCCCTGGGCGCTTCGTGCAGGTCGATCAGCGCCTGGCGGTCGGCCTCGGGCAGCGGGAAGTCGGAGATGAACGCGCGCCAGCTGCGGGCGTTGAGTTTTTCCGGGGCGATGTCGTCGGCCACCATGGGCGTCGGGTCGCCGGTCACGAGCTTCGCTTCGCCGAAGCCGGCCTTGTCGAAGAACACGCCGCGCGACAGGCCCAGGTTCGGATAGAAATCACGGTCGAAGGCGGTTTCGAAACGGTCCACGTCGACGTTGAGCTGCTTGAGCAAGCTGTTGACCGTGTCGCTGTACAGGTGTTTGGGCGACTGGAAGGCTTCGCTGCCGCCGTAGCCGAGGATCACCCGGCCGCCGGCCTGGAATTCGTTGCGCTTGGCGTGGCCGCCGAAGTCGTCGTGGTTCTCGATGATCAGCACGCGCGCCTTGGGGTGCTTCTGCCGGTAGAACCAGGCCGCGGAGAGGCCACTGATGCCGCCGCCGACCACCACCAGGTCGTACTGCTCCTCGATCTTCAGGCCATCGGTGTCGAACACCTTCTTCTCCCAGCCCATCTGGTGCGCGACCTCGAACGCGCCGGGATGGCTGCCGCGCAGGCCGGTGAGGGCGGGCGGGTAGTAGCGGCCGGAGGGTGCGGCCTGGAGAAGCTGCAGCGGGGTCAGGCCCGCGCCGATGGTGAGGGCAACGCCGTTGAGGAAGTCGCGGCGGGTGATGCTCATGGGAAATCCTTGCAAGGTGATGGCCCGGGGCAGGGGCTGTCATGGTTTTGCCCTTCGCTCCGGAAGGGGGGGCGGCATGCGTGGCCGCGCGGCGGTCCCGGTCGAGCGGGGCGCCGATCTGAAGCTTTTGATCTTTACGGTGTTGCGAGGAGCCAACGACCGCGCGAGCTAGAGCAGGACGAGGCGGATACGGGGACGGGCCCAGGAGTTTACGAGTAGTAAATGACTGGGCCCGTCCCCGTATCCAACGCTGTACTGCCGACGCGCAGCCGGTCGTTTTAGTGCTTGATCATTACGTGGCGGATCGCTGTGTAGTCCTCGAGACCGTACATGGACATATCCTTGCCGTAGCCCGACAGCTTCATGCCGCCGTGGGGCATTTCGGTGGTCAGCATGAAGTGGGTGTTGACCCAGGTGCAGCCGTACTGCAGGCGGGCGGACAGGCGATGGGCGCGGCCGATGTCGCTGGTCCAGACCGAGGAGGCCAGGCCGTAGTCGGAGTCATTCGCCCAGGCCAGCGCCTGTGCTTCGTCGTCGAACTCGGTGACCGAAACCACCGGGCCGAAGATTTCGCGGCGGACCACTTCGTCGTCCTGGCGGGCGCCAGCGAGCACGGTCGGCTCGAAGAAGAAGCCCGGACGGTCGGCACGCTTGCCGCCGGTGACCACTTCGATGTGCGGCACCTGGCGGGCACGCTCGACGAAGCCGATGACGCGCTCCAGATGCTGCTCGGTGATGACCGGGCCCAGCTCGGTATTCGGGTCGTCCTGCTCGCCGTACTGGATACTGCCGACGGCTTCGCCGAGCTTCTGGACGAACTTGGCGTAGATACCTTTCTGCGCGTAGATGCGGCAGGCGGCGGTGCAGTCCTGGCCGGCGTTGTAGAAGCCGAAGGTGCGGATGCCTTCCACGGCGGCGTCGATGTCGGCGTCGTCGAAGATCAGCACCGGGGCCTTGCCGCCCAGTTCCATGTGCATGCGCTTCACGGTGTCGGCGGTGCCGGCGATGATGCGGCTGCCGGTGGCGACCGAGCCGGTCAGGGACACCATGCGTACTTTCGGGTGGGTGGTCAGCGGCTCGCCGACGCTCGGGCCACGGCCGAAGACCAGGTTGACCACGCCGGCGGGGAAGATGCCGGCCATCAGTTCGGCCAGGCGCAGGGCGGTCAGCGGGGTCTGCTCGGAGGGCTTGAGCACCACGGTGTTGCCGGCGGCCAGGGCCGGGCCGAGTTTCCACGCGACCATCATCAACGGGTAGTTCCACGGCGCGATGGAGGCGACCACGCCCACCGGGTCGCGACGGATCATCGAGGTATGCCCCGGCAGGTATTCGCCAGCGGCGGAGCCTTGCATCACGCGGCAGGCGCCGGCGAAGAAGCGGAACACGTCGGCCACGGCCGGCAGTTCGTCATTCAGCGCGGCGGAGAAGGGCTTGCCGCAGTTATTGGATTCCAGGCGGGCCAGTTCCTCGGCGTTGGCGTCGATAGCGTCGGCCAGTTGCAGCAGGAGCAGGGCGCGGTCTTTCGGCGCGGTCTGCGACCAGCTGTCGAAGGCGGCGTCGGCGGCCAGCACGGCGGCGTCGACCTGGGCCGGGGTGGCCTCGGCGATTTCCACCAGGGTGGTGCCTTGGGATGGGTTCAGGACGGCGAGCTTCTCGCCTTCGCCAGCGACCAGTTGGCCGTTGATCAGCAGTTTGGTTTGCATGGTTGAGTCCTCTAGTTCAGGAGCGTGGTGCAAATTCGATTCGGGTGTTTCTTCTTGGGGGCCTGCCGGTTTGGGCCGGCGGGCCTGAGGGGTTCTGTTGCCTTACTTGCCGCTGCCCGCCACGCCTTCGCCACCCTTGGTCAGGTAGTAGGCGCCGAGGATCGGCAGCATGGTCACGATCATCACCAGCATCGCCACCACGTTGGTCACCGGCACGTCGCGCGGGCGGCCCAGCTGGTTCAGCAGCCAGATCGGCAGGGTGCGTTCATGGCCGGCGGTGAAGGTGGTGACGATGATCTCGTCGAAGGACAGCGCGAACGCCAGCATGCCGCCGGCCAGCAGCGCCGAGCCGAGGTTGGGCAGGATCACGTAGCGGAAGGTCTGCCAGCCGTCGGCGCCCAGGTCCATCGAGGCTTCGATGAGGCTGTGGGAGGTGCGGCGGAAGCGCGCGATGACGTTGTTGTAGACGATCACCACGCAGAAGGTGGCGTGGCCGATGACGATGGTCAGGAAGCCCGGCTCGATGCCCAGGGTCTTGAACGCCGACAGCAGTGCGATGCCGGTGATGATGCCGGGCAGGGCGATCGGCAGGATCAGCATCAGCGAGATGCCTTCCTTGCCGAAGAAGTCGCGGCGGTACAGCGCGGCCGCGGCCAGGGTGCCCAGGCACATGGCGATCAGCGTGGCGACGCTGGCGATCTTCACCGACAGCTCGATGGCTTCGAGCACGTCCTGGCGCGCGAAGGCGACGCTGAACCAGTGCAGGGTGAAGCCCTTGGGCGGGAAGCTGAAGGCCGCGTCCTCGGTGTTGAAGGCGTACATGAAGATGATCAGGATCGGGAAGTGCAGGAACACCAGCCCGCCCCAGGCGGCGGCCTTGAGGCCGAAAGACGCTTTCTCAGAGTGCATCGAAAGCCCCCAGACGTTTGACGATGGACAGGTACACGGCGATCAGCACGATCGGCACGAGAGTGAAGGCGGCGGCCATCGGCATGTTGCCGATCGCGCCCTGCTGGGCGTAGACCATGCTGCCGATGAAGTAGCCGGGCGGGCCCACCAGTTGCGGCACGATGAAGTCGCCCAGGGTCAGGCTGAAGGTGAAGATCGAGCCGGCGGCGATGCCGGGGATCGACAACGGCAGGATCACCTGCAGGAAGGTCTGCCGCGGGTGCGCGCCGAGGTCGGCCGAGGCTTGCAGCAGCGACGGCGGCAGGCGTTCCAGGGAGGCCTGGATCGGCAGGATCATGAACGGCAGCCAGATGTACACGAACACCAGGAAGCGCCCGAAGCTGGAGGTGGACAGGGTGTTGCCACCGACGCCCGGAATGCCCAGCAGCAGGTTCAGCACGGGCTCCAGGCCCAGATGCTGGACGAACCACATGGCGACGCCGCCCTTGGCCAGCAGCAGGGTCCAGGCGTAGGCCTTGACGATGTAGCTGGCCCACATCGGCATCATTACGGCGATGTAGAAGAACGCCTTGGTCTTGCCGGTGGTGTAGCGCGCCATGTAGTAGGCGATGGGGAAGGCCACCGCGCCACTGGCGATGGACACCGCCACGGCCATCAGCACCGTGCGCTGGATGATGTCGAAGTTGGAGCCACTGAACAGCGAGCCGAAGTTGGCCCAGGTCAGGTCCGGCGTCACCGTCATGGTGAAGTCGTCGAAGGTGTAGAAACCCTGCCACAGCAGCGTCAGTAGCGAGCCCAGGTAGATCGCGCCGAACCACAGCAGCGGCGGTACCAGCAGCAGCGAGAGGTACAGCGTCGGCTTGCGGTAGAGCAGGTTGGACAGGCGCCGCAGCGGGCCATTGCTGGCCGCCGGCAGCGCTGCATTCATCGTCAGTTCCATCTCACGCGCCCTCGTTCAGCACCACCATCGCCTCGCGCGCCCAGCGGGCGGTCACGCGCTGGCCCGGCTGGTGGGCGAGGTCGATGTCGGCCCACTGGCTGTTGGCCTGGCTGAGGCAGAGGTTCTGGCCGTTGTCGAGACGGATTTCGTAGCGGGTCGCCGCACCCTGGTACTGTATGTCGTGCAGCAGGCCGCTGATCTCGATGTCCGAGGCGGCGCGTTCGCCGTTGGCGAAGCGGATGTGCTCCGGGCGGATGGAGAACGGCTGGGTGTTGCCGGTCAGGCCCTGGGCGATGTCGCCGCGCAGCACGTTGGAGGTGCCGACGAACTCGGCCACGAACGGGGTAGCCGGCTTCATGTAGAGGTTGCGCGGGGTATCCACCTGCTCGATGCGGCCCTTGTTGAACACCGCCACGCGGTCGGACATGGACAGCGCTTCGCTCTGGTCGTGGGTGACGAAGATGAAGGTGATGCCCAGCTGGCGCTGCAGCTTCTTCAGCTCGCTCTGCATCTGCTCGCGCAGCTTGAGGTCGAGCGCGCCGAGGGGTTCGTCCAGCAGCAGTACGCGCGGGCGGTTGACCAGGGCTCGCGCTAACGCGACGCGCTGGCGCTGGCCGCCGGAAAGCTGCACTGGCTTGCGCACGCCGTAGCCGCCCAGGGCGACCATGGCCAGGGCTTCTTCGGCGCGCTTCAGGCGCTCGGCCTTGGCGATGCCTTTCACCTTCAGGCCGTAGGCGACGTTCTCCAGCACGCTCATGTGCGGGAACAGCGCGTAGTCCTGGAACACCGTGTTGACGTCACGCTGGTAGGGTGGCAGGCCCGCGGCCTCCTCGCCATGGATGCGGATGGAGCCTGCGGTGGGTTGCTCGAAGCCGGCGATCAGGCGCAGGCAGGTGGTCTTGCCCGAACCCGACGGGCCGAGCATGGAGAAGAACTCGCCGTCCTTGATGTCGATGGACACCCGGTCAACGGCTTTCACCTCGCCGAACTGGCGGGAGACCTGGGTGAATTGAACAGCGGGAGTGGTCATGGTGCACGCTCCAAGGGGCAGGAATCCGGCGTAGGGAAGCCCTGCCCGTGAATCTGAGATACGGGTGATACGGTGTTATTCGAGATGGGTTTGCTGGGTGCCCGCGTTCGCGGGGATGACCTGGGTTTGTGGGGCCCTGCCACGTCCGCCAGGCGTCGATGTCCTGGCGGAGTCGTGGTGGGGCCTGCTCAGTACCGGCGGCGAAGCGCGGACCCGTCATCCCCGCGAACGCGGGGACCCAATAAACAGCGGCTTAACGGCCGCCCATGATCCCGATGTAGTCCTGGGTCCAGCGGCTGTACGGGACGAACTTGCCGCCCTCGGCCACCGGGGTCTTCCAGAACGCGATCTTGTCGAACTGGTTGTAGCCGTTGGTGGCGCAGCCTTCGGCACCCAGCAGGGTGCTGGCCTTGCAGCCTTCGGGCACGGCCGGCACGGAGCCGAACCAGGCGGCGACGTCACCCTGGACCTTGGGTTCCAGCGACCAGTTCAGCCACTTGTAGGCGCAGCTCGGGTGCTGGGCCTCGGCGTGCAGCATGGTGGTGTCGGCCCAGCCGGTGACGCCTTCTTTCGGGAACACGGTGGCGATCGGCTGACCTTCGCCCTTCAGGGCGTTGGCCTGGTACGGCCAGGCGCTGGAAGCGGCGACACCTTCGTTCTTGAAGTCGCTCATCTGCACGGTGGTGTCGTGCCAGTAGCGGTGGATCAGCTCATGCTGCTTGCGCAGCAGCTCGACCACGGCGGCGTACTGCTTCTCGTCGAGCTGGTACGGATCGGTGATGCCCAGTTCCGGCTGGGTGGCCTTCAGGTACAGCGCGGCGTCGGCGACATAGATCGGGCCGTCGTAGGCCTGCACGCGGCCCTTGTTCGGCTTGCCGTCGGGCAGGTTCTCGGCGTTGAAGACGACCTTCCAGCTGTCCGGCGCGGTGGGGAAGACCTTGGTGTTGTACATCAGCAGGTTCGGGCCCCACTGGTACGGTGCGCCGTAGGTCTTGCCGTTGACCACGTACCAGGCGGCGTCCTTCAGGCGCGGGTCGATGTTCTTCCAGTTGGGGATCAGCGACGGATCGATCGGCTGCACGCGCTTGCCGTAGATCAGGCGCAGGGAGGCGTCGCCCGAGGCGGTGACCAGGTCGTAGCCGCCCTTGGCCATCAGGCTGACCATCTCGTCGGAGGTGGCGGCAGTCTTCACGTTGACCTGGCAGCCGGTGTCCTTCTCGAACTGGGTCACCCAGTCGTAGTTCTTGTCGGACTGGCCGCGTTCGATGTAGCCGGGCCAGGCGATGATGTCCAGGCGGCCTTCGCCTTTGCCGACTTCCTTCAGGGCCTCGGCGGCCTGGACGCCGGCGCTGGCCAGCAGGGCGGTGGTGATGGCACTGAGCAGTGCGGTCTTGCGCATCGGGTGTCTCCCTCTCGTTGTTGTCTCTATTGGTGGGGCAGTTCAATCGAGCAACGTCCCTCTGTACGGGCGGGCGTGCCGAACCGTCGGGGACTTTCTTGTGTGCCGGCGGGTGGCCCGCCGGATGGTTCAATCCAGTTGCTGGCCGTGGCGCGCCATGATGTGGCGCACCACGCTGTAGTCCTGCAGCGAGTCGCTGGACAGGTCCTTGCCGTAGCCCGAGCGCTTGAGCCCGCCGTGGGGCATCTCGCTGGCGAGCATGAAATGCGTGTTGATCCAGGTGCAGCCGTACTGCAGGCGGTTGGCGATCTGGAAGGCCTTGTCCAGGTTCTGCGTCCACACCGAGGAGGCCAGGCCGTATTCGGAGTCGTTGGCCCAGTCCACCGCCTGCTCCAGCTGGTCGAAGCGGGTCACGGTGACCACCGGGCCGAACACTTCGCGCTGGACGATCTCGTCCTGCTGCTTGCAACCGGCCAGCAGGGTCGGCTGGTAGTAGAAACCGGGGCCCGAATGCACGGCGGCGCCGGTGACGCGCTCGATGTGCGGCTGGCCGAGGGCGCGTTCGACGAAGCTGGCCACGCGGTCGCGCTGGCGGGCACTGATCAGCGGGCTGATCTCGTTGTCGGCGTCGCGCTTGCGGGCGAAGCGGATGCTCGACACGGCGTCGCCCAGTTCGGCGACGAGGCGGTCATGGATACCGGCCTGCGCATAGATGCGGCAGGCGGCGGTGCAGTCCTGCCCTGCGTTGTAGTAACCGTGGGTACGGACGCCCTGGACCACGGCGTCGAGGTCGGCGTCGTTGCAGACGATCACCGGCGCCTTGCCGCCCAGTTCCAGGTGGGTGCGTTTGAGGGTGCGCGCGGCGGCCTGGAGAATCTTCTGCCCGGTGACGATGTCGCCGGTGAGGGACACCATGCGCACCTTCGGGTGGCTGACCAGGTGGCTGCCGACGCCTTCGCCGCCGCCGCAGACGATGTTGATCACACCGGCGGGGAGGATTTCCGCCAGTGCCGGGGCCAGCGCCAGGATGCTCAGCGGGGTGTGTTCGGACGGCTTGAACACCAGTGTGTTGCCGGCGGCCAGGGCTGGGGCGATCTTCCAGGCGGCCATCATCAGCGGGTAGTTCCACGGCGCAATCGAGGCGACCACGCCCACCGGGTCGCGGCGCACCATGCTGGTGTGGCCGGGTACGTATTCGCCGGCGAGCTGGCCTTGCTGGCAGCGCACGGCGCCGGCGAAGAAGCGGAACACGTCGGCGGTGGCCGGGATGTCGTCCTGGCGGGCGAGGTGCAGCGGCTTGCCGCAGTTCAGCGATTCCAGCTGGGCGAGGTCGTTCGCACGCTTGTCGATGGCGTCGGCGATGGCGAGCAGGGCGGTGGCGCGCTGGGCGGGCGTGGTGCGGGCCCAGGCGGGGAAGGCGTGGTGCGCGGCAGCGATGGCCTGCTCGACCTGGTCCAGGGAGCCGTCGGCGATGCTGATGAGGGTCTCGCCCGTGGTCGGGTTGATGATCGGCTCGGCAATGCCTTCGCCGGCGACCAGTTGGCCGTCGATCAGCAAGGCGGTGTGCAGGGTTGCGCCGGTCATCTTCGAAGCTCGTCTTTTATCTGTCTTGTTTTCGGGGACCATGTGCGTGCTCCGGGTGGGGGCGATACCCGAAACTGGTCCTTTGTATGGAGGCAGAGACTAGAGTCCGGGCGTGGGGTCGACAAATTCTAATTACTGAAAGTGGCATTCGATTAAATCGAATGACTGGTTCCTTCGTGCCAGAGTCGTAGGGTGGATAACGCCACAAGCGTTATCCGCCGTTGGTGCCTCCGTGATCCCTTTCGGCGGATAACCGCAAGCGGTTATGCGCCCTACGTTGGCTCGGAGTCGTCTGGCCCTCCTCAGATCGACAGCTTCTTCGCGTTGGGCTGCTCGCGGGCCACGGTGAGGAACGGGTCCACCAGTGCCGGTCGCGCGGTGCCACGGCGCCAGGCCAGACCCACGTCCAGCGGCTCGGAGAGGTCCACCAGCGGCCGCGCTTCGATGATGTCGCCTTCCAGTGACCAGGGGCGGTAGGTCATATCCGGCTGGATCGACAGGCCCAGGCCGGCCGCTACCAGGCTTCGCACCGCTTCCACGGACGCCGTGCGCAACGTCACCTGCGGCACCAGCCCGGCGCGCGACCAGATGCGCTGGGTGTGCAGGCCCATCTCGTCGGCGTTCAGCTGGATCAGGGGCTCGCCGGCCACATCGGCCAGGCCGATGCTGTCGCGCTCCAGCAGCGGGTGCTGCGCCGGCAGCCAGAGGCGGTGCGGCGAGTGGGTCAGTACCTCGGTCTGCAGGGCGTGGCGGTCTTCCAGGTTGGAGAGGATCAGCACGCCCACGTCGATCTCGCCGCTCACCAGCAGGTGTTCGATATAAGGGCGTTCGTCCTCCACCACGCGGGTCTGCACGTTGGGGTAGGCGCGCTGGAAGCGGTTGATCAGGTCAGCGAGGTAATAACCGGCTACCAGGCTGGTCACCCCGATGGTCAGGCTGCCGGCTACTTGGTCGGTGCTCTGCTGCAGGCTGCGCTTGGCGTTCTCCACCGTGGCCAGGATCAGGTGCGCCTGGCGCAGGAACTGGTGACCCTGGTGGGTCAGGGTCATGCCCTTGGCGTGGCGGTCGAACAGGCGCACGCCGATTTCCTCCTCCAGCTGCTGGATGGCCAGGGTCAGGGTCGACTGGGAGATGAACACAGCCTGGGCGGCGGCGGAGATCGAACCGGTCTCGGCGACGGCGATGAAATGGCGGATCTGACGGAGCGTCATCATGGGCGGTGGGCCGCTTGCGAATCGGTGATGGCAGAGTGCAGGCGTCTAGGACGGCACTCCAGCGCTTTTCATTGTTGATTATCGAAAATCTATAGGACCATTCTTTTTTATCGAATGAAAGCGGCTTATTGCCCTGCGGGTCCGCTGGCAGAGGCTCGCAATATCCGGATGCACACTGCCGCTCCGTCTGAATCGAGCTCCGGGCTAGAGTCGGAATCCACATTTATCGATAGACAGTGGAGAACGCCATGAACACGCGCGACCTGCTCGACCAGTTGCTCAAATCCGGCCAGGACCTCCTGCAGAACAAGGGTGGCGGTCAGCCATCCTCTTCCTCTGGCAAGGCGGGCGGCCTGGACCTGGGCAGCCTGCTCTCCGGCGCCGGTGGTGGCGCCCTGGCTGCGGGCGCGCTGGGCTTGCTGATGGGCAGCAAGAAGGCACGCAAGGTCGGCGGCAAGGTCGTCACCTACGGCGGCCTCGCAGCGCTCGGCGTGCTCGCCTACAAGGCCTACGGCGACTGGCAGCAGAAGCAGGCCAGCGCCCCGCGCGGCGAGCCGCAGACCGTCGACCGCCTGCCTCCGGCGCAGGCCGAACAGCACAGCCACGCTATCCTGCGGGCCATTGTTGCGGCGGCCAAGGCCGACGGGTACATCGATGATCGCGAACGCCAGATGATTGACGGCGAGATCGCCAAGCTCACCGGCGACGTGGAACTGCAGGGCTGGCTCGACGGCGAGCTGGCCAAGCCGCTGGACCCGGCCGAAGTCGCCCGCGCCGCCACCAGCGAGGAAATGGCCGCCGAGATGTACCTGGCCAGCTTGCTGATGATCGACGAGACCAACTTCATGGAGCGCGCCTACCTCGATGAGCTGGCCCGCCAGCTGAGCCTCGACGCCGGCCTCAAGGTGGAGCTGGAAACCCAGGCGCGCAAGGCGCTGGATGCAGTGCCAGCCTGATCAGTGCTCGGGCCGTTTCTCACTGATCGTGACCACCGCCGTGCGCTCCTCCGGCTCGCAACGGTGGTGCTCCCAGATGGCTCGGTACAGCGCTTCCAGATCGCGGGTGAAGCGGGCCGTGTCGAATAGCGGCGAGTTCAGTCTTGCCGCGCCCAGTCGCAGGCGCAGGTCATCGCGCATGAGGCCGTCGAGAGCCAGTGCTTTCAAACGCTCGAAGTAGTCCTGCGCATCCTCTGCCACCAGCTCCTCGAACCCGTGCGCCTGGAGCAGGCTGCCGGCCACGCGGCTGGTGAAGGTCCGGCCCAGCCGTGTCACCAGCGGCACTCCAGCCCAGAGCGCGTCGCTGGCGGTGGTGTGCGACGTACAGGGGAAGCTGTCGAGGGCCAGGTCGGCCAGCGCCAGCCGGGCCAGGTGCTCCGCCTGCTTGAGGCGCGGCGCGAACACCAGGCGCTCGGGCGCGACTCCCCGTTGCAGCGCCTCGCGCCGGAGATTGTCGCGGGCTTCCTTCACCTCAGGTTCGAGCAGCCAGAGCACGCTGCCGGGCACCTCGCGCAGCAGACGGCACCACAGATCGAACTCACTCGGGTTGAGCTTGAGTAATTGGTTGAAGCTGCAGAACACCACGCCTTGCTCCGGCAGTCCCGCTTCGATGCGGCCGGGTGGCGGACTCAATGGCCGATCGCGATCATTGGGCTGGTAGCAGTGCGGCATCAGCGCCAGGGTTTCGCTGAAATGTTCGGCGTGCCCGGCGGGCGTTACGGTTGGATCGCCAATCAGATAGTCGGCCAGGCGCGGATGCCCCAGGCTGCCCGGGTAGCCCAGCCAGTTGACGATCACCGGCGCCGGGCGCAGGGCGGTTATGCCCTGGCGCGCGCCGGTGGTGTAGCCCTTCAGGTCCACCAGGATATGCAGGCGCTGCTCGGCGATCAGCTTGGCCGCCGCCTCGTCGGACAGCTCGCGCAGGTTGTGGCGGGGCAGTCCGGTCGCGGCGATGCGGTGGGTGAAGTAGTCCTCGCGCTCCGGACTGTAGTCGAAGAGATGGATGTCCACCTTGACGCTGTCGTGGGCCTCCAGCACGCCCATCATCAGGTGCATGGTCGCATGGCCGTAGAAGTCGCTGGAGAGGTAGCCGATGCGCAGGCGTTCACCCGGTGCCGGTTCGCCGGCCAGCGCTGCGGCGGCCAGCTCTCCGGGCCAGCAGGATTCGGCGTAGTGTCTGGCGGCGTCGCAGTGCAGCTGCGGGGAGAGCTCAGGTAGGTTGATCAGGCTCCAGGGCGTGGTGCGTTCCTGCGCGGGATCTTGCAGCTGCTGCAGTAGCGCCGAGTCCACCTCTGCCAACCGTGACCAGTCGCCGAGGTTGCGCAGGACGAACTGCAAGTCGCCCCAATGGCGGGTTCTGTTGAACCATTGGGCCGCCTCGACATAGCGCTTTCGCTTCTCCAGGGCCCGCGCCAGCTCCAGTTGCAGTTCCCGGTCGTCGGGGCTGATCCGTAGCGCCTGGTTGATCAATGGGATGGCCGCCTCGCTGTAGCCACGTTCACGCAGATGATTGGCCAGATTCCTGTAGGCCAGTACATAGCCGGGATTGCTGGCGATCGCCTGGCGGTAGAGCTGTTCGGCCTCGGCGTAACGGCGCTGGTGATTGAGGATATTCGCCAGATTGTTGGCTGCCTTGGCATTTCCCGGTTGCAGTTGCAGGCAATTGCGGAACTCCGCTTCCGCCGCGTGATCGTTCCCCAACGCGCGCTCGGCCAGGGCCAGATTCAGGTAGAAGGTGCCGTCCCGGCGAACGCTCAGGGCCCGCTTGAACAGGTCCCGCGCCTGGGCTGCCTTCTCCTGCATCAGGCAGGCGGCACCGCAGAGATGCAGCGCGTCGGCATTGCGCGGCTGCGTGCGCAGGAGCTGTCGCGCCAGGGTTTCGCCACGGGCGAGGGCGCCGCTTTTGAGTGCATCGATGATGGTCTGCAATGACAGGCTGGGTTGGCGCTGGCGCATGAATTTTCTCCGGGAGGGGATGCCGGATATCTTCTGCAAAAGGGCTCATGGATGATTCGGAAACGGCTGTCAGATATCGCTGAAGGTTTGGTTGCGGCGCACGAGTGGGCGCCGGGACGAGGGGGTCGCGAAGTGCCGGAAGCTCAGCGTGACACCCCTCGCAATCCGCATGAAATGACCCACTCGGGCAGCGCCCGGCCGGTGCGTCGTTCCTGTCAGCGCTAGTCTCCGCCGCCAGGCGTTCCGCCACGTTGCACAGGCCGGCGAACGGCGCTGGCGCATCGGCGAGGCGGGACTATCGTTGCCCAACGCATAGCGAGAGTTGTCATCTCATGAATGCTGGTTCTCTTTTCGAACAACTGCTCAAGGCAGGTCAGAGTTCATTGCTGCAACAGGTTGGCGACGCGGCAAAGCGCGTCACGCAAGCCGGCGAGGGTCACTCCATGAACACTTCGGATCTACTGGAACAATTGCTGCGCGCCGGTCAAGGCACGTCGGTGCAACAAGGTGGCGCGGGAGGCCTGGGCGGCCTTGGCGGGTTACTGGGTGGTTTGCTCGGCGGCTCCTCTGGCGGTGCCGGCGGCGGGCTGGGCGATGTGCTGGGCAGCATGCTCGGCGGCGGCGCGCCCCAGAGCCGTACTGGCAGCAGCGGCGGAGTCAATTACGCCATGCTCGCCTCGCTGGGCATGATGGCCTTCCAGGCCTACGAGAATTGGCAGCGCCAGCAGAACGCCAATCCCTCGCAGCAGCAGTCACTGATGACCGTGGACCAGCTTTCCGGCCCCGAGGCCGAAGCCCACAGCCACGCGATCCTGCGCGCGATGATCGCCGCCGCCAAGGCGGACGGCCGCATCGATGAAAGGGAGAAGGCTGCCATCCAGGCGGAGATTGCCCGCCACACCGATGAGCCGGAACTGCAGGACTGGCTCGACGCCGAGGTGCGCAAACCGCTGGACGCCGCCGAAGTCGCCGAATCCGCCCAGGGCGACCCGGCCGTGGCCGCCGAGATGTACCTGGTCAGCGTGATGCTGGTGGACGACCAGCAGGGCACCGAGCGCACCTACCTGGACGAACTCGCCTACAACCTCAACCTCGCCCCGGAACTGCAGGCTCACCTGGAGCAGCAGGCCAAGGCCGGTGGTGAAGCAGCTTGATACAACTTCAAGTCCGGCTGTAGGAGCGTTCGTACAACTTTGAGGTCAAAGGAATTCAGACGAGCGCACCCACGTGGTGCGTTCGTTCTTCAATTCTGCAAGGAGGCTTCATGCCGTTCGTTCGTTTCACCCTCCCCACCGCGTTGCTGCTCAGCGTCACCGCCACCCTGGCCAATGCCGCCAAGCTCGAAGACGTCGCGCCTTATCCCAAGGCCGAGGACGGCTTCGTCCGTCAGGTCATCCACCTGCCCAAGCAGGCTCGCGAAGACGACCTCAAGGTCGAGGTCTTGGCCGGCAAGACCTTGGCCGTCGACTGCAATCGCCAGCGCCTGGGCGGTTCCCTGGAAGAGAAGACCCTGGAAGGCTGGGGTTACTCCTACTATCGCCTGGACAAGGTCAGCGGCCCGGCCAGCACCCTGATGGCCTGCCCGGACGGCAAGACCCGCAAGGACTTCGTGCCGGTGGTCGGCGATGGCTTCGTGCTGCGTTACAACAGCAAGCTGCCGATCGTGATCTATGCACCGAAGGATGTCGAAGTGCGCTATCGCATCTGGTCGGCGTCCGAGAAGGTCGAACACGCCCGCGCGGAATAATCCCGCCTTCTATCGGGCTTCCACCCACGTGCGCCGAGAGAGCGTTGCCGCTACGCTCGATCGACGCACTCGAAGGACCGACTGGAGAACCCGATGAACGCCAAGCAACAAGCAGAGCTGCTGGGCCTGCTGCAAGCACGTTTCGACAAGCATGCCAGCCGTCACCCGGGCATCGACTGGGCCCGGGTCCGGGCCCGGCTGGAGTCCAGGCCGGAGAAGCTGCGTTCATTGCAGGCCATGGAAAGCACAGGGGGCGAACCGGATGTCATCGGCCAGGATGACGCCACCGACGAATACCTTTTCGTCGACTGCTCTACCGAAAGCCCCGCCGGCCGCCGCAGCCTCTGCTTCGACCGCGAGGCGCTGGACGCCAGGAAAGAGAACAAACCCGCCGGCAGCGCGCTGGAGCAGGCCCAGGCCATGGGCATCGAACTGCTCAGCGAAGCGCAGTACCGCGAACTGCAGAAGCTTGGCGAGTTCGACGCCAAGACTTCCAGTTGGGTGCAGACGCCGCCGGCCATTCGCAAGCTCGGCGGGTCGCTGTTCTGCGACCGCCGCTACGACACTGTGTTCGTCTACCACAATGGCGCGCAGTCCTATTACGCCGCGCGCGGGTTCCGTGGAGTGTTGCGGGTCTGACGCCGAGTACTCTTCGTGGGGCGAGCCTGCTCGCGAACATTCTTCCTGAAGGCCCCAGTCTCGCGTTGCCGCAGTTCGTAGGATGGGTGGAGCGAAGCGATACCCATGCTGTCGGTGCACGGAATTGATGGGTTTCGCTTCGCTCTACGCCATCCTACAAGTACGCAAATGGCAGTTCCCCCTACAAAAGCTCCCCCGTGCGCGTCTCAGAAAGTTGGCATTTCGCTGACCCGCGTGTGTGCCATTTCCGTAGTTCATAGCGGACTTTCCTATCCGCAGGGTCGCCTATGGAGACCGCAACTTCCGCCGTGGCAGGGTGCGTCCTTTCTTGTCGTAGGAGGAGCGGAAATGGCGGCCAATTGGTGGGATTTACTCTTGACCGGGCTGGCGGGCGTGTCGGCTTTCGTCGGCGTGGCGGCTGCGCTGGTCAGAGCCCTGATCATGCTGTGGAGAGCGTCCGATTTCGAGCTTGGGTACTTCGCCAGAGGACAACTGAAAACCCTGACGGAAGTGTGCGCCGACGCTCGAACGGAGGGTGAGTTGGCAAACTACCTCGACAGCGAAATGGAGCTGGCGAAATTCCGCGCGGTTTCCGGCGTACGGGCCAACCGCAAGCAGATGCTGGTGCTCATCAAATTGTTCCGGGCCGGTATCTGGGCGCCGGAAGAGGTTCGCGCCGCGGCCAGGTACCTGAAGATGCTGCCGCTCGGGCAATACCCCCGGATTCACTTCGAGCCGATAGACATCCTCGAAGCCTGGAGCGCCTTGATCGTCAGCATCGCACTCACCCTGAGCGGCGCACTGGTCTGGGCGGCACTGATCGTGAAAATGCCGATCTATGGATTCCTCCTGGGCGCCGCCGGCTTCCTGCTTTCCGTGCTGGTGGCGGGGTGGGTCGGCAAGACCTACGAGGCAATGCGCAGCGCCAGGCGCATCAAGGCGTATCTCGACGAGCACCCGAACGTCCTGCACGCCGCCGGCAACAACGTTCCCACCGTGAAAGCCGCCGCATGATCCGCCGCTACGGCGGCTGAAGTGCCCCGCAGCACTAGCTGCGGGGCGCCCGACCTCAACTCGGCGGCAACACCTGCGACAGGTCCGGCAACGGCACCCAGACCTGCCCCTGCCAATCCAGCACACTCAACTGCTGGCGCTCCCAGCGCAGCAAGCGACGCTGCGGCCGCTCATCCGGCGTCTGTGTCTCCGCCCGCAGGCTCGGCACCACGGTGTGGGTGATCCACTGGCGAATGCAGCGGTTCTCCGGATGGTGGAAGTAGATCAGCGAGGCATACAGGCCCGACTCGCTGATCAGCTCCATTTCTTCGGCCAGCCCGTGGTCGCCCTGGACCATCAGGCGGCACACCTGATCCGCATCGAGATTGCGCCCGACGCGGTCTTCCAGAAAGGCGTTCATCAGCTTGGCCAGATCCTGCACGACGAACCAGGGCTGGCCCTCGATCAACAGGGCGCGCATGCGGCGTTTGTGGCGGAAGAAGAGGGTGGGGAAAAGAGGTGAAGATGGCTGCCCGGAGGCAGTGATGACGTCCGTGGTCATGATGATTAACTCGTGAGATTTGTTCATTCCACCCCTTGTTCAGAGGGGTGACCGGGTACTTGAACACGGCTCACGAACCGCCCGCAGTTTTCCCCTTTCGGGTTTTGTATGGCTGCGCGCTACCCGGCCATAGCAAGAGCTATAGCCGCTTAGGCCGCCATTTCGGAGCGGTGGGACGTCGTGAGAGGTGTGTTCAGCACCGGGGCGGAATCTAGACGGTTGATAGAGGGTGGTCAACCACCTAGTCGCGGATGAGGGCTAAACGATGGCCTGGTGCTAAATTACTGACCTGTTTGGCTATGTATTCGAGCTATGAGTTTGAGGATAAAATTGAAAAGGACTCTTTACAAATATTGCTCTGTTAGCTCTCCTGAGAATGTCCGCAGATTTAAGAGGCTGCTGGAGGGGAATATCTATTTTTCTTCGCCGCTGAGATTTAATGACCCATTTGAGCTTTCGGCAAAGATTGATATATCTAGGTCGCCACTTATGTATGGGCTCTCCAGGCGGCAGGCGGGTGAAGTAAATAGATTGTTTAGATTGGCCAATCCGGACGCTGTTTCGAATGATTGGAAGGGTAAAATAGGGATATTATGCCTTTCAGAATATCCTTTGAGCATATTGATGTGGTCTCATTATGCATTTGATCATTCCGGTATTTGTGTTGGGTTTGATACTGGTTATCCGCCGTTTCATGATGCAATAAAGGTCTTGTACAGTCCTGATCGACCTTGTGTGACTATTGGCTCTTCGTCTGATGAGCTTTTGGAGAATGTATTCTTGAAAAAATCCATTCACTGGGAGTATGAGGGTGAGTGGCGAGTGATAAGACGCACAATTGAAGAAGATGAGCGGGATTTTTATTTTGAGCGATATCAAAATGGGGAAGCATGCCTTGATGAAATCTCTGAGTTGATTTCAAGTAATGGTGGTCCCGGGGTTTATGATTTCCCAGTGGCGGCGATTCGAAGTGTTTTCCTTGGGGCAAGGATGAGTCCAGATGTTCGCGCAGAGATTGTGAGGCTGGTTAGGTCTACTGGTGTGGCTATAAAGATATTTGATGTTGAGTTGGATGGTCGCTATTTTTGTTTGAATAAAAAGAAAGTATATTAATCTCTGTATTATTTTAATGTCTTGAACGCGTAGGGCGGATAACGTTCGACGTTATCCGCCGCTTGACCTTGGCTTCAGGGCACTCCGGACGTCACCCTGACGCCGACGACACGCCGAGGTATATCGGCGTACAACCGCGAACGGTTGTACGCCCTACGTCAGCGCGGCGGTCTTGCCACCGACCAGCATCTGCTGCTCGCGTTCGCACAAGTCCAGCAGAAAATCCCACACCAATCTCAGCCGTACCGACCGGTGCAGTTCCCGTCGCGTGCACATCCAGTATTCCCGCTCGATGAACTCCTCCGGCAGCACCGGCACCAGCAGCGGATCGTGCAGGCCCATGTACTGCGGGAGGATGGCGATGCCGATGCCGGCCTGGGCGGCCTGCTGCTGGGCGACCACGCTGGTGCTGCGGAACACCACCTGCGGGTGGCGGCAGAAGCTGTGGTGGAACAGCAGTTCCTGGCTGAAAAGCAGGTCGTCGACGTAGCCGATCCAGGGGTGTTTGCACAGGTCTTCGCGGTCGCGCAGAGGCGGGGCGGATTCGAGGTAGGCCGGGCTGGCGAACAGGCTCAGGCGGTAGCGGGTGAGGCGGCGGCTGATCACCAGGTCGGCGCTGGGGCGCTCCAGGGTGATGGCGATGTCCGCCTCGCGGTTGGTGATGCTGACGAAGCGCGGCACCGACACCAGTTCCACTTCCAGCCCCGGATAGCGGCGCATCAGCTCGCCCATGCGCGAGGCGAGGAACATGCTGCCCAGGCCTTCGGTGACGCCGATGCGGATCTGCCCCAGCGGCGAGATGGCCTGGCTCATTTCCTCCTGGGCGAGGAGGGCAGCGTTCTCCATGGCCTCGGCGTGCTTGAGCAGCGCCTGTCCGGCCGGGGTGAGCTGGTAGCCGCCGGTGTGCTGGGCGAAGAGCTGGGTGCCGAGGTCGCGCTCGATGTTATCGATGTGCCGCGCCACGGTCGCATGGGTGGTGCTGAGGCGCTTGGCAGTGGTCAGCAGGCGGCCGCTGCGGTGCAGTTCCAGGAAGTAGCGCAGGTCATTCCAGTCGAACATCTCGGCGGCCCTTGTTGTTAGAAAACGCACAGCAGCTGACTCGAAACGAGTGTTCTTTTATCACGAACGAACGACTAGGCTCAGCCCGACAGTGTCTACGCATCGGTGATGCTTCGTTAAAAGTCGGTTCGGACTGCTCATTAACTGCGTGTTAACTCCGTGTCCTCACCGATTTTTGCCTCGCCTGACCTTCGCTCGACGACTGTCGAACTGAGCCTCGGCTCGGTCGTCATACAAAAAGAACAAGCACGACGAGGGACTTTCGATGCACCAGGCACTGGATGTGTATGACTACCTGATCGTCGGCGCGGGCCCCGCCGGGTGCCTGCTGGCCAATCGTCTGTCCGCCGATCCCGCCAACCGCGTGCTGCTGCTCGAAGCCGGCGGCCCGGACAACTACCCCTGGATTCACATCCCCGTCGGTTACCTCTACTGCATCGGCAATCCACGCACCGATTGGTGCTTCGACACCGAGCAGGTGCCGGGGCTAAATGGCCGCGCCATCAAGTACCCGCGCGGGCGCACGCTGGGTGGCTGTTCCTCGATCAACGGCATGATTTACATGCGTGGCCAGGCGCTGGACTACGACGGCTGGGCTGCCGAGGGCAATCCCGGCTGGGGCTGGAGCGATCTGCTGCCGCTGTTCATCCGGATGGAAGACCACTTCGCCGGCACCAGTGAGCTGCATGGCGCCGGCGGCGAGTGGCGGGTGGAGAAGCAGCGGCTGTCGTGGGCGATCCTCGATGCTTTCCGCGAGGCGGCGGCGCAGTCGGGCATCCCCTTCGTCGAGGACTTCAATGGTGGCGACAACGAAGGCTGCGGCTATTTCCAGGTGAACCAGCGTTCGGGCGTGCGCTGGAATGCGTCGAAGGCCTTCCTGCGGCCCATCGCCAACCGGTCCAACCTCACCGTACTGACCAACGTGGAAGCCCAGCGCGTGCTGCTGGAAAACGGCCGCGCCAGCGGGCTGGAAGTGAACTGGCAGGGTGCGCGCCGTGAGCTGCGGGCGAGGCGTGAGGTGATCCTCTGTGCGGGCGCGATCAACTCGCCGGTGCTGCTGCAACGCTCCGGCATCGGCCCGCGCGACCTGCTGGAGAAACACGGCATCGGCGTGCGCCATGAGCTGTCCGGCGTGGGCGGGAACCTGCAGGACCACCTGCAGTTGCGCCTGATCTATCGCATGAGCGGCGCGCCCTCGCTGAACCAGATCGCCTCCACGATCTGGGGCAAGATGGGCATGGGCCTGGAGTACCTGTTCAAACGCAGCGGCCCGCTGTCGATGGCGCCCAGCCAGCTCGGCGCTTTCGCCAAGTCGGACCCGAACCAGCGCTCGGCCAACCTCGAATACCACGTGCAGCCGCTCTCGCTGGAGCGCTTCGGCGAGCCACTGCACAGCTTCCCGGCCTTCACCGCATCGGTCTGCGACCTGCGCCCGCTGAGCCGGGGCTGGGTGACGCTGCGCTCGCTCGACCCAAGCGACAAGCCGATCATCCAGCCCAATTACCTGAGCCATCCGGAAGACCTGCGCGTGGCCGCCGATGCCATCCGCCTGACCCGTCGTATCGCCGCCGCTCCCGCGCTGGCGCGCTTCCGCCCGGAAGAGTTCAAGCCCGGCCCGGACTACCAGACCGAGGAGGATTTGCACCGCGCCGCCGCCGAGGTCGGCACCACCATCTTCCACCCGGCCGGCACCTGCCGCATGGGGCAGGGCACGGGGGCGGTGGTGGACAGCCAGTTGCGTGTGCACGGCATTCCCGGCCTGCGCATCGCCGATGCCTCGATCATGCCCAGCCTGACCTCCGGCAACAGTTGCTCGCCGGTGCTGGTGATCGCCGAGAAGGCGGCGCAGATGATTTTGAGCGAACCCATGCGCAAACCGGAGGTCATCCCCTCTACTGCGCAAGCGCAGCAGCAAGCTCCCGTTGCGTGAGTGGAGGTTCGTTGGCGAACGCTTTGTAGGATGGGTGGAGCGAAGCGATACCCATGCTGTCGGTGCACTGAATTGATGGGTATCGCTTCGCTCCACACCATCCTACGGGGCCGTGCGTAGGCCGAATTTTCAGTATGGGCGGGCCTTGTTTCGCAGGTTCCGTCGAAGACAGTCGCTCGAACAGGAGCCTCAGAAACCACTATCGCGCGGTACGTCACCCGCGGTAGTCGACGCTGAAACAACAATAAGAGCCCCGGGAAGGGGCAGGAGAGCCCGCAATGTCTGATCCAGCAGTGACGAACGCGACACAGAGCAGGTCCTTCGAGCGGCACGTGCCGTCCCGCCGCGAAGAGCGCAAGGTGATCTTCGCCTCGTCGCTCGGCACGGTGTTCGAGTGGTACGACTTCTTCCTCTACGGCGCCCTGGCGGCGGTCATCAGCAAGCAGTTCTTCGCCGGGGTGAACGACACCACCGCCTTCATCTTCGCCCTGCTGGCCTTCGCCGCCGGCTTCCTGGTCCGGCCCTTCGGCGCACTGGTGTTCGGCCGCCTGGGCGACATGATCGGGCGCAAGTACACCTTCCTCGCCACCATCCTGCTGATGGGCCTGTCGACCTTCGCCGTCGGCCTGCTGCCGTCCTACGCCACCATCGGCGTGGCCGCGCCGATCATCCTCATCGCCCTGCGCATGCTCCAGGGCCTGGCGCTGGGCGGCGAGTATGGCGGCGCGGCGATATACGTGGCCGAGCACGCCCCGGCGAACAAGCGCGGCAGCTACACCAGCTGGATCCAGTCCACCGCCACCGGCGGCCTGCTGTTGTCGCTGCTGGTGATCCTCGCCTGCCGCCAGCTGACCGGCGATGAGTTCGAGACCTGGGGCTGGCGCCTGCCGTTCCTGCTGTCGATCGTGCTGCTGGGTATTTCCACCTGGATTCGCCTGTCGATGCAGGAGTCGCCGGCGTTCCTGAAGATGAAGGCCGAGGGCAAGACCAGCAAGTCGCCGCTCAAGGAGTCCTTCACCAACTGGAAGAACCTGCGCATCGTCCTCACCGCGCTGTTCAGCATCAACGCAGGCCAGGCGGTAACCTTCTACACCGCGCAGTTCTACGTGCTGTTCTTCCTCACCCAGGTGCTGAAGGTGGATGGCGCGCTGGCCAACGAACTGCTGATCGTCGCGCTGGTGATCGGTGCGCCGTTCTTCGTGGTGGCCGGCTGGCTTTCCGACAAGATCGGCCGCAAGCCGGTGCTGCTGGCGGGGCTGGCGCTGGCGGCGGTGGGTTACTTCCCGTTGTTCCAGGCGCTGACGCATTACGCCAACCCGCAGATCGACCAGGCCACGCGCAGTGCGCCGATCACCGTGATGGCGGACCCGGCGACCTGCACCTTCCAGTTCGACCCGGTGGGCAAGGCCAAATTCGACAGCCCTTGCGACCAGGTGAAAACGTTGCTGGTGAAGAGCGGTGTGCCCTATAGCACGCAGGCGGCGCCGGTCGGCAGTGGCGTGGTGGTGACCGTGGGCGAGACGCGCCTCGAAGGCTTCGACGCCGTTGCCCTGAGCGCGGCGGTGAAGGCGGCGGGCTACCCGGCCAAGGCGGATTCGGCTCTGGTCAACAAGGGCATGGTGATCACCATCCTGGTGGCGCTGGTGCTGATCTCCTGCCTCTGCTACGGCCCGCTCGCGGCGCTGATGGTGGAACTGTTCCCGACCCGCATCCGCTATACCTCGCTGTCGCTGCCGTACCACATCGGCAATGGCTGGTTCGGCGGTTTGCTGCCGACCCTGTCGTTCGCGCTGGTGGTGTACACCGGGGATATCTTCTACGGCCTGTGGTACCCGGTGCTGATCGCGGCGGTGAGCCTGGTGTGCGCGCTGCTGTTCCTGGGTGAGACGCGGCACAACGATATTCATGCGGATTGATCGGTTGTTGATGTGAGAAGGCCCGGCGTGATGCCGGGCCTTTTCGTTTGTGCGGTGTTTTTGCAGGAGCGCCCCATGGGCGCGATCGCGGGCGGAGTCCGCGCCTATCTTTGGGCACGACCGTAGGATGGGTGGAGCGAAGCGATACCCATTGCCAGAGTCCCAGGAGGCATTCGATGGATATCGCAAGCGCCACCCATCCTACGTGGGGGCTTTGTGCTCGCCACAAAAGCAAAGGGCGCCCAAAGGCGCCCTTTGCATGTGGCAGCAATGATCAGCGGAACGCCGGAATCACATGTTGGATGAACAGCTCCAGCGACTTCTTCTTCTCGGCGTGGGACAGGCTGTTGTCCGCCCAGAAGCTGAATTCGTCGACGCCCAGTTCCTGGTAGTAACGGATGCGCGCGATGATTTCTTCCGGGGTGCCGATCATGGTGTTCTTGCGGATGTTCTCCAGTTCGAACTCCGGACGGTCCTTGAACTTCTCCTCGGGGCTGGGCGGCAGGATGCCGTTGACCGGTACCTGCTTGTTGCCGAACCAGGCGTCGAAGGTGCGGTAGAAGCGCGAGATGGCCTGCGCGCCGACCTTCCAGCCTTCCGGATCGTCCGCGTTGTGCACGTGGGTGTGGCGCAGCACCATCAGTTGCGGACGCGGGATGCCGGGGTTGTTGGCCAGGGCGGCTTCGAACTTGTTCCTCAGGTCGAGGACTTCCTCGTCGCCCTTCATCAGCGGGGTGACCATCACGTTGCAGCCGTTGGCCACAGCGAAGTTGTGCGAGTCCGGATCGCGGGCGGCGATCCACATCGGCGGGGTCGGCTTCTGGATCGGGCGCGGCGAGGAGGTGGAGGTGGGGAACTTCCAGATTTCGCCTTCGTGGGCGACATCGCCCTGCCACAGCGCCTGCACCACCGGGACCATCTCGCGCAGGTACTTGCCGCCTTCGGAGGCGGGCATGCCATTGGCCATGCGGTCGAACTCGTACTGGTAGGCGCCGCGCGCCAGGCCCACTTCCATGCGGCCGTTGCTGATCACGTCGAGCAGCGCGCATTCACCGGCGACGCGGATGGGGTTCCAGAACGGCGCGATGATGGTGCCGGCACCCAGGCGGATGGTCTCGGTGCGAGCGGCCAGGTAGGCCAGCAGCGGCATCGGGCTGGGCGAGATGGTGTACTCCATCGCATGGTGTTCACCGATCCACACGGTGCTGAAGCCACCGGCCTCGGCCATCAGCGTCAGCTCGGTCAGGTCCTCGAAGAGCTGGCGCTGGCTGGTTTGCTCGTCATAGCGCTCCATGTGTACGAACAAGGAGAATTTCATGGCGTTACCTCGGGGCGATTACTGCGGCCGTCGGGCCGGATATTTCAATAATGGCCGCCTGGCCGGGAACCTGCCCGCCGGCGGGTCTCACGCAAGGTTTCAGGCGAAGGCCTGCAAGGCACCCATCTTGCCGCGGCAGTAGATCATCGGGATGACCTCCTGCTCGGGGACGATAAGGTTCTTCACAGCGCCGACCAGGATGGCGTGGTCGCCACCTTCGTATTCACGCCACAGCTCGCACTCGATGATGGCGGTGGCGTTGTCCAGCAACGGGTTGCCGCGTTCGCTCAGGGTCCAGCTGATGCCCTGGGCCTTGTCCTTGCCCTTGCTGGCGAAGGCATAGGCCTCGCCGCGCTGGTCGGCGGAGAGCAGGTGGATGGCGAAGTGCTTGCGGCGGATCAGCACCGGGTAGGAGTCGGAGCTGTAGTTGGGGCAGAACAGTACCAGCGCCGGGTCCATGGACAGGGAGCTGAAGGCACTCGCGGTGAGACCGACCACCTGGCCGTCGTCGTCCATGGTGGTGATGACAGTGACGCCGGACGGGAAGGAACCCATGACTTGTTTGTAGGCAGCGTTGTCGATCATTGCGAGTACCTGTCTTGTGATCCGGTCATCGGGGGTGACCGTTTCGTCTGATGGTATACCGTAATACTTCGAAAGCAAGCCCTTTCTTTTCCCGATGGATGGATGGAGGTTTCTCGATGATCGGCTGGAGGCTGCTGACTACGGGGCTTCCAGCGTGGCTGAAGGTTGCCGGCGGGTACCCGGTCGACGGCCATTCGACCAACGGTTAGGCAGAAACCCCTTGCCTGGTATTTGGAATACCATAATATTGCCGCTGTCGCCGAAGCACCGATTCTGCCCGTTTCAAGGCGCCGGATGACCAGACCTACAAAGACAATAAGCAAGGCAAACAACGATGTCCGAGACTCCGCTGATCGAGAACCATACCGTCGATTACGTGCCGCCGGCCGAGCGCCATGGGCGGTCCCGCGATCTCTTCACGCTGTGGTTCAGCACCAACATCGCACCATTGCCGGTGGTCACCGGCGCGATGGCGGTCCAGGTATTCCACCTCGACCTGCTCTGGGGGCTGATCGCCATCGTTCTCGGCCATCTGTTCGGTGGCGTGTTCCTCGCCCTGGCATCGGCGCAGGGGCCGCAGATGGGCATCCCGCAGATGGTCCAGAGCCGGGGCCAGTTCGGCCGCTACGGCGCCTTGCTGATCGTGTTCTTCACCACACTGATCTACGTCGGCTTCTTCATTTCCAACATCGTTCTGGCGGGCAAGTCGATCCAGGGCCTGGTGCCGGCGACCCCGACGCCGGTGGCGATCATTCTCGGCGCGCTGGGCGCCACCGCCATCGGCGTGATCGGCTACCGCTTCATCCACACCCTCAACCGCATCGGCACCTGGGTGATGGGCGGCGCGCTGCTGGCGGGCTTCGTCATCATGTTCGGCGGCGAGCTGCCGGCGGACTTCTTCTCCCGCGGCGCTTTCAACCTGTCGGGCTTCCTGGCCACCTTGTGCCTGGGCATCATCTGGCAGATCAGCTTCGCCCCCTACACCTCGGACTACTCGCGTTACCTGCCGGCCAGCGTGGGTATCGGTAAACCGTTCCTGGCGACTTTCGCCGGCGCGGTGGCGGGTACCAGCCTGTCGTTCAGCTTCGGCGCCGTCGCCGTACTGGCGACCCCGGAAGGCACCGACGCGATGCTCGCGGTGAAGCAGGCCACCGGGATGTTCGGCCCAGTGCTGATGCTGCTGTTCCTGCTCAACATCGTTAGCCATAACGCGCTGAACCTGTACGGCGCGGTGCTCTCCATCGTCACCTCGATCCAGACCTTCGCCGGCAGCTGGACACCCAGCGTGCGCGTGCGCGTGGTCCTGTCCTCGGCGGTGCTGGCGGGCAGCTGCGTGATGGCGCTGGGCGCCTCGGCCGACTTCATCTCCCACTTCATCGGCCTGATCCTGGCGATGCTGGTGGTTCTGGTGCCCTGGGCCTCGATCAACCTGGTCGACTTCTACCTGATAAAGCGTGGCCGCTATGACATCCAGTCGATCTTCAGTCGTGACGGTGGGGTGTACGGGCGCTTCAATCCGCACGCGATCATTGCGTACTTCCTGGGCATCGTCGTGCAGTTGCCGTTTGCCAATACGGCGCTGTTTGTCGGGCCATATGCCAATTACATCGATGGGGTGGACCTGTCGTGGCTGTTCGGCCTGCTGGTGACCTGCCCGCTTTACTACTGCCTGGCGACTCGCGGCCAGGCGCGCGAGATGGGCCAGCCGGTGGGGCTGGGGATCGCGGAATAAGCTTTCGTTTTCGTCGTTACACTCTCTGCCCTGCCGGGATTTGGTGGGGCTTTTTTTTGCCTGTGGGATGGGCGAGGGCGATGCATCTCTTGTAGGAGCGGGCCATGCCCGCGATCAGCGTTGCAGGCAACGCCGAAACAGCGATGGAGGGGCGGTTCGCGAGCAAGCTCGCTCCTACGAAGGGCAACCAGAGTCGCAGACAGGTACGCCCTGATGGGTATCGCTTCGCTCCACGCCATCCTACGAAGAGCGTTCACACACGAGCCACTCAGGTACTGCCCATGCATCAGGCGCGCGCAGAGTCCGGTCAGGAGGCCGAGTGGAGGTATTGCGCAGAGGGGCGAGCGGCATGGACGCCGACCCTCGGAGCGATACCGGAAGGAGGGGAGTCTGAGCGAAGCGAAGACCCGGATGTCGGGACGAGCCTTCTTGGTTACTTCTTTGGGGGCGGCCTTCCGACGTTTGGAAGAAGTGACGTGCCCGAGGGGGCGAAACAAGAAACATCCGAGCACGCCGAAGCAGCGCAGAAACACCAATACCCGAACGGCGGATAACGCCAGAGGCGTTATGTGCCCTACGAAGAGCAAAAGCATCGCGGAAGGAGTCCGCTCCTACAGGCTCGACGTGTGAGCACGGCAGCAAGCTAAAAAACACCAGCCAAAAAAATCCCCCGGCTCCAAGAAGCAAACCGGGGGTTCAAGGGACAACTCTTCAGTCGTGGATCAGTGCGCGCCCTTGGTCAGGTCGCTCTCGTTCCATTGGTCATACACGCACGCATCGGCAGCCGCCCAGCGCACACGCACTTCGCTGCCGGGAGCCAGTGGCTGGGTGTTGCCGGACAATTCCTTGAGCGTCAGGTTCGCGCCGCTGGCGGTCACCACGCTGCAGGTCAGGCTCTCGCCGAGGAACACCGTTTCGGCCACGCGCGCCGGGATCTCGTTCCAGCCAGCCGCCAGGGGAGTGGCAGACGCCTGGGCCGGGCTCAGCACCTGGGCCTTCTCCGGGCGCACCATCAGCAGGATGTCCTGGCCTTCGCACAGGTTTGCGGTCGGTCTGATCGACAGTACGCGGCCTTCGAACTCCGCCGCGGCGTTGCCGTGGGCGCGGGCGCGAAGGAAGTTGGAGTTGCCGAGGAAGGATGCGACGAAGGCATTCGGCGGGTTCTGGTAGAGGTCATAGCCGCTGCCCAGGCCGACGATCTTGCCGTGGCTGAAGATGGCGATGCGCTGGGACAGGCGCATGGCTTCTTCCTGGTCGTGGGTCACGTAGACGATGGTGATGCCCAGGCGGCGGTGCAGGTGGCGCAGTTCGTCCTGCAGGTCCTCGCGCAGTTTCTTGTCCAGCGCGCCGAGGGGCTCGTCCATCAGCAGGATGCGCGGCTCATAGACCAGCGCGCGGGCGATGGCGACGCGCTGCTGCTGGCCACCGGAGAGCTGCGCCGGGCGACGGTGGGCGAACTTGTCCAGCTGCACCAGCTTGAGCATGGCGTCGACGCGACGGTCGCGCTCGGCGCCCTTCTGCTTGCGGATGTCCAGCGGGAAGCCGATGTTGTCGCGCACCGACAGGTGCGGGAACAGCGAGTAGCGCTGGAACACCATGCCGATGTCGCGCTTGTGCGGCGGCACGTTCACCAGGGATTGGCCTTCGACCAGGATCTCGCCGCTGCTGGGTGTCTCGAAGCCGGCCAGCATGGACAGCGTGGTGCTCTTGCCCGAGCCGCTGGAGCCCAGGAAGGTGAGGAACTCGCCGTCCTGGATGTCGAGGGAGATGTTGTCCACGGCGGTGAAGTCGCCATAGAACTTGTTCAGGTTGCGCAGGCTGACCAGGGTCTTCTGCTCGCGGGATTCTTGGATCACGGCACTCATGGCATTTACCTCGGCGCTCAGGCGCTGATTTCGTTGCGCCGGCGCAGGGCGGCGGCGATCACCATCACAAGGACGGACAGGCCGATCAGCAGCGTCGAAGCGACGGCGATCACCGGGGTCAGGTCCTGGCGCAGGGTGGTCCACATTTTCACGGGCAGGGTCTGCAGGGTCGGGCTGGCCATCATCACGCTCAGCACCACTTCATCCCAGGAGACCAGGAAGGCGAACAGCGCGCCGGCCACCATGCCGGGGCGGATCGCCGGGAAGGTCACCTTCATCACCGCCTGCAGGCGCGAGGCACCGCAGATCACCGCGGCGTCCTCGATGGACTGATCGAACAGCTTCAGCGAGTTGATGATCGAGATGATGGTGAAGGGCAGCGCGACGATGACGTGGCTGACCACGAAGGAGAACAGCGTGCCGGTGTAGCCGAGCTTGAGGAACAGCGCGTACACCGCCACCGCGATGATCACCAGCGGCACGATCATCGGCAGGGTGAACAGCCCGTAGAGCATCTCGCGGCCGGGGAACTTGCCGCGCACCAGGGCAAACGCGGTGGGCAGGCCCAGGGCCACCGAGCAGAGGGTGGTGAGGATCGCCACCTTCAGGCTGGTGAACGCTGCGCTCATCCACTCGGGGTTGGAGAAGAACTGCGTGTACCACTTCAGCGTCCAGCCCGGCGGCGGGAACACCAGCCACTGCGAGGAGCCGAAGGACAGCAGCACGATGAACACAATGGGCAGCAGCAGGAAGGCCGCGATGGTCCCGGTCGTGAGGTAGAGGCCGACGCGCATGCTCCGGCTCATGGCATTGGGTGAGAGCAGCATGGCTTACCTCGCGCTACTGGAAGCCACCGGGGATTCCGGTTGCAGCTTCAGGTAGAGGTAGAACAGCACCAGGGTGATGACGATCAGCAACGCGGCGGCGGCGCTGGCCAGGCCCCAGTTGAGGAAGGATTGCACCTGCTGGACGATGAACTCCGGCAGCATCATGTTCTGCGCCCCGCCCAGCAGCGCCGGGGTGACGTAGTAGCCCAGGGACATGACGAAGACCATCAGGCCACCGGAGAACAGCCCCGGCCGGCACAGCGGGATGAACACCCGGAAGAAATTGGTCCAGGGGCTGGCGCCGCAGATCGAGCCGGCCTGCAGCACCATCGGGTCGATGGCCGCCATGGTGGCCTGCAGCGGCAGCACGATGAACGGGATCATGATGTAGCTCATGCCGATCACCACGCCGGTGAGGTTGTGCACCATCTCCAGCGGCTGGTCGATGATGCCCAGCGCCATCAGGGTCTTGTTGATCACCCCCGAGGCCTGCAGCAGCACCAGCCAGGAGTAGGTGCGCGCCAGCAGGCTGGTCCACATCGACAGCAGCACGATGTTCAGCAGCCAGCGACCCCAGCCGCGCGGCACCAGGGTGATCGCCCAGGCCAGCGGGAAGCCCAGCAGCAGGCTGATAATCGTGACCAGCGCGCCGACGGCGAAGGTGTTGAACAGCACCCGGGTGTACGCCGAGTTGGCGAACAGCTGGGCGTAGTTCTCCAGGCCCGGCGTGGGTTCGAGCACGCCGCGCAGCAGCAGCCCGATCAGCGGGGCGAGGAAGAACAGACCGAGGAACAGCAACGCCGGCAGCAGGTTGCGGAAACCGCGCCAACGGTGTGTGAGAGCTTCATCCTGTCGCATGGGTTCTGCCTTCGGGGCGGTGGCGCCGGCGGCGCTGGATGCGCCTCCGGCTGCCTGGCCCGGCTGCATCACAGCCATTTTCACTTGACCAGCCATTCGTTCCACCGTGCGGCGATCGCCGGGCCGTTCTTCGCCCAGTAGGCGTAGTCGAGGGTGATCTGCTCCTGCGCGTAGGCGGTGGGCAGGTTCGGCGCGAGGTCAGACTTGAGCTGGCCGACGCTGTCCAGGTTCACCGGAGCGTAGGCGGTCAGGTTGGCGAAGTCGGCCTGGCCCTTTGCGCTGCTGGCATTGGCCAGGAACTTCATCGCCGCGTCCTTGTTCTTGGAGCCCTTGGGCACCACGAGGAAATCAGCCATGACCAGGTTCTGCTTCCAGCTCACGCCCACCGGCGCGCCGTCCTGCTGCAGGGCGTAGATGCGGCCGTTCCAGAACTGGCCGAGGGTTGCTTCGCCGGAAGCCAGCAGTTGCTGCGACTGAGCGCCGCCGCCCCACCAGACGATGTCCTTCTTGATGGTGTCGAGTTTCTTGAAGGCGCGCTCCAGATCCAGTGGGTAGAGCTTGTCCTTGGGCACGCCGTCGGCCAGCAGGGCCAGTTCCAGCACGCCGGGGCTTGGCCATTTGTATAGCGCGCGCTTGCCCGGATAGGTGGCGGTGTCGAACAGGGCGGTCCAGTCCTGTGGCTGCTTGCCGCCGACCTTGCCCTGGTTGTAGCCGAGCACGAAGGAGAAATAGAACGAGCCGACGCCGTGGTCGGAGACGAAGCGCGGGTCGATGCGGTCGCGCTTGATGGTGTTGAAGTCCAGGGGCTCCAGCAGGCCTTCGGCGGCGGCGCGCAGGGCGAAGTCGGCTTCGACGTCGACCACGTCCCACTGGACGTTGCCGCTCTCGACCATGGCCTTGAGCTTGCCGTAGTCGGTGGGGCCGTCCTGGACCACCTGGACGCCGGTGGATTTGCTGAAGGAATCGGCCCAGGCCTGCTTCTGTGCATCCTGGGTAGTGCCACCCCAGCTGACGAAACTGAGGCTGTCGGCGCCGAAGGCAGCGGTGCCGGTTGCGCCCAGGACTGCAGCGGCCAGGACCGCGATCACACGTTTCTTGAACACCATCTTGCTTGCCCTCGTTGTTGTGTTTGTTAACAGCGGACTTCGTGGACCGCTTGTCTGGAGCAGGTAGCCGTAGCGTTTCAGGCAGCGTCGGTGAGGCGCGCTGACTGGTGGAAAAAGTAAGGCCTACGGAATGTCATATTATGGTATTCCAAACTTTCCGCAAGTCCTCGGCGACACCGGCCATCGTGGCAGCGAAGACTGGGTGAAACCCGCGTCTCTCCTCGTATTGCTCAGGTTGTTGATTGAAAAAGGAAAAGTTTTCCTGGGCTGACCGTGCTGGAAATTTCTGGCGAAGCGCCAGCACGGCGAGCGGACGAACGGATCAGCCTTCGAAAGGCAGGGTTTCCACCACTTCCAGGTCGTAGCCGGTGAGGCCGGCGTATTTCAGCGGCGCACCCAGGTGGCGGATCTTGCCGACGCCGAGGTCCTGGAGGATCTGCGCGCCAGTGCCGACCTCGGAGTAGATGCGCGACTGCGAGCGGGTGAACTGCCGTGGCGCCTGGGTCAGCTGCGGCACGCGGGCCAGCAGCGCCTGGGAAGATTCGTTGTTGGCCAGTACCACCACCACGCCGTGGCCGACTTCGGCGACCTTCTGCAGGGCGGCCCAGAGCGTCCAGTTCTTCGGCCCGGTGTACTCGGCGCCGACCAGGTCGCGCAGCGGGTCGATCACGTGCACGCGCACCAGGGTCGGGTCTTCGCGCTTGATGTCGCCCATCACCATGGCCATGTGCACGCCGCCTTCGATGCGGTCCTCGTAGGTGACCAGGCGGAAGGTGCCGTGCACGGTCGGCAATTCGCTCTCGCCGATACGCGCGACGGTGTGCTCGTTGCTCAGGCGGTAGTGGATCAGGTCGGCGATGGTGCCGATGCGGATGCCGTGGCGCTTGGCGAAGACTTCCAGGTCCGGTCGCCGGGCCATGCTGCCGTCGTCGTTCATCACTTCGACGATGACCGAGGCCGGCGTCATCCCGGCCAGGCGCGCCAGGTCGCAGCCCGCCTCGGTATGCCCGGCGCGGGTCAGCACGCCGCCTTCGCGGGCGCGCAGGGGGAAGATGTGGCCGGGCTGCACCAGGTCTTCGACGCGCGCATTCGGCGCCACGGCGGTGAGCACGGTGTGCGAGCGGTCGGCGGCGGAAATGCCGGTGGAGACCCCGGTGGCGGCCTCGATGGAAACGGTGAAGGCAGTGGAATAGACGCTGCCGTTGGCCGGCACCATCTGCTCCAGGCCCAGGCGGTCGCAGTGCTCGTCGGTCAGGGTCAGGCAGATCAGCCCACGCGCCTCGCGAGCCATGAAGTTGATCGCGTCCGGCGTGCAGCGCTCGGCGGCGAGCAGCAGGTCGCCTTCGTTTTCGCGGTCTTCGTCGTCGACCAGGAGCACCATCTTGCCCTGGCGGTAGTCTTCGATGATGTCTTCGATGCGGTCGAACGGCATGGTGCGGTACTCGGCTGGATCAATGGAGGGGTAATCTGGTATACCATAATACCTTTATTGTCCAAACAGAACTCGCCATAGCAACCAGAACCGCAGAGGTCAGCATGAAGGCTTACTGGATCGCCCACGTCGACATCACCGATCCCGAGCAGTACAGCGAATACACCCGCCGTGCCCCGGCGGCCTTCGCCCGCTACGGCGGCAAATTCCTCGCCCGCGGCGGGCGCGCCGAAGCGCTGGAGGGCAGGGCTACTCCTCAGCGTAGCGTGGTGATCGAGTTCAATTCCTTCGAGCAGGCGGTGGCCTGCTACCGCTCGGCGGAATACCAGGAGGCCTGCGCGCACCGGCAGGGCGTGGCGAAGGCGGAGATTGTCATCGTGGAGGGGATCGAGGGCTGACTGGCTCCTCGTAGGAGCGGGCCACGCCCGCGAATCGCGCGCATGGCGCGCTCCTACAGGAGACTACCGAATGAAATGCACCTTCCCGGTGTCATCGTTACCCATGTAGATCCCATACACCCCCGCCTGCCGCTCCTCGATGTAACGCTCGAGAATCTGCCGGATCGCCGGGTAGTAGATGCAGTCCCAGGGAATCTCTTCCGGCGCGAAGAATTTCACCTGCAGGGACTCCGGCCCATGCTCGCCGGTTTCCTCGATCACGGTGGCGCGGAAGATGATGTAGACCTCGCTGATCTTCGGCACGCTGAAGATGGAGTAGGGCGAAACGATGTCGGCGCGCACTCCGGTCTCTTCCCAGACTTCGCGCAGGGCGGCCTGCTCGGTGGTCTCGCCGTTTTCCATGAAGCCGGCCGGCAGGGTCCAGGTGCCGGGGCGCGGCGGGATGGCGCGCTGGCAGAGGAGGTACTTGCCGTCGCGCTCGACGATGCAGCCAGCGATGACCTTGGGGTTCTCGTAGTGGATGTAGCCGCAGCCCGCGCAGATGAGGCGCTCATGGGTATCCCCCGGCGGGCACTGGCGGCTCAGGCCACCACTGCCGCAAGCGGGACAGAAGCGCGGGGCGGTCATGGCGTCAGCGTCCGATGCGCGGCTCTTTGAGCGCGATGGGGGTGGCGATGTCGCGGACGTTGCCTTCGCCATCCTGCTTGGAACGCAGGTAATCCAGGGCGACCTTGGCGGCGGCGCGGACGTGATCGACCGAGGCCTGGTGAGCCGCGACCGGATCGCCGCTCTTGATCGCCTCGACCATGCGTTCCATTTCCTGATTGCTGGCGCTGCGGCGGTTCTCCTGGGATACGGAGGTGGCGCGCAGGTAGCTGATGCGCGCCTGCAGCTGGCGCAGCTGGGTGGCGGCGGTGCGGTTGCCCGAGCCTTCGAGCAGCACGTCGTAGAAGCCTTGCACCGACTCGATCACCTGTTGCAGTTCGCCATCTTCCAGGGCCTTGCGGTTTTCCTCCAGCGCGCGCTCCAGGTTGCGGATGTCGCGGGCCTTGGCGTTGAGGGTGAAGAGCTGGACGATCAGGCCTTCGAGCACGCAGCGCAGCTCGTAGATGTCGACGGCGTCTTCCAGGGTGATGATGGCGACGCGCGGACCCTTGGCGTCGGCGAACTCCACCAGGCCCTCGGACTCCAGGTGGCGAAGTGCTTCGCGCACGGAGGTGCGGCTCACGCCCAGGCGGTCGCACAGGTCGCGCTCCACCAGGCGGTCACCCGGCAGCAGCTGGAAATTCAGGATGGCGCCGCGCAGCTTGTCGAGGACGATTTCGCGCAGTGTGACGGGGTTGCGATTGACCTTGAAGCTATCGTCGAGTGGCAAGCGTTTCATGGGGTCCGCTCTGTGTACTGGCTGTCCGTAGGAGGAACGATGGAGCACGCTCAGGGGCTCCCTCGTCAAGTAGGGTCAGCAATCAACCACGTTCCTCGGCGTCGGCCTCGGCGAAGGCTTCGCGGGCGAGGCGGAAACTGTCCACTGCCGCGGGCACTCCGCAATAGATGCCGACCTGCAGGAGGATCTCGCGGATCTGCTCTCGGGACAGGCCGTTGCGCAGGGCCCCGCGTACGTGCAGCTTGAGTTCGTGAGGGCGGTTGAGTGCCGAAATCATCGCCAAGTTTATCATGCTGCGTTCCTTGAGCGATAAGCCCTCCCGGCCCCAGACGTGGCCCCAGCAGTACTCGGTGACCAGCTCCTGCAGGGGGCGGGTGAAGTCGTCGGCGTTCTGGATCGACTTGTTCACGTAGGCCTCGCCCAGCACCTGGGTGCGGATCGCCAGGCCTTTTTCGTATTTCTCGTTGCTCATCGGTCGCTCCTTTCTATCCCTGTAGGAGCGAGCTTGCTCGCGAACCCGTCCAGCATCGGTGTCGCCGGGAAATCCGTTCGCGAGCAAGCTCGCTCCTACGAAAAGCATCAGCCCGCAGGCTGGAATAAAAAAGGCCGCTGCCGAGGGTGATGGCGAGCGGCCTTGCAAAGCTCTATCCGGCTATCACCGGCAGTGCGCCGAGCTTGCCGCGGTGATAGACCATCGGGGTGACCTCCTGCTCCGGCAGGATCAGGTTCTTCACCGCGCCGACGATGATCGCGTGGTCGCCGCCGTCGTACTCGCGCCACAGCTCGCATTCGATGATCGCGGTGGCCTTGCTCAGCAGCGGGTTGCCCAGTTCGCTCAGATGCCACTCGATGCCCTTGGCCTTATCCTTGCCCTTTTTGGCGAAGGCGTAGGCCTCCGCCTGTTGGTCGGAACACAGCAGGTGGATGGCGAACTGCTTGCTGTCGCGCAGGATCGGGTAGGTGTCCGAGGCGTAGTTGGGGCAGAACAGCACCAGCGCCGGCTCGATCGACAGCGCGCTGAACGCGCTGGCGGTGATGCCGACGATCTCGCCGTTGGTGTCCAGGGTGGTGACCACGGTGACACCGGACGGGAAGGAGCCCATCACTTCTTTGTAGATGCCGGGTTCGATCATCTCGTCGCTCCTTTTAGCGCATCACGAAGGGATCGGGCATGGGCGCTTGCGAGAGGTTGATCCACACCGTCTTCAGCTCGGTGTAGGCCAGCACCGAATCGATGCCGCTCTCGCGGCCGTAGCCGCTGTTGTGGAAGCCGCCGATGGGCGCCATGGCGGACACCGCGCGGTAGGTGTTGACCCAGATGATCCCGCTGCGCACGCCACGGGCCATGCGATGGGCGCGACCCAGGTCGCGGGTCCAGATGCCGGCGGCAAGGCCGAACTGCGAGTCGTTGGCCATGGCGAGCGCTTCGGCTTCGTCCTTGAAACGAATCACCGAGGCCACCGGGCCGAAGACTTCTTCCTGCATGATCTTCATCGAGTTGCTGTCGCACTCGAACAGGGTCGGCTCGTAGAACCAGCCTGCGGAATCGATGTCCGGACGCTTGCCGCCCAGGCGCAGGCGGGCGCCTTCGGCGAGGGCGTCGGCGACCAGGCCTTCGACCACGGCGAGCTGCTGCGCGGTGGCCATGGGGCCCATCTCGCTCTGCTCGTCCTGCGGGTTGCCGATGCGGATGCGTTGGGCGCGTTCCACCAGGCGGGCGACGAACTCGTCGTAGATCTCGTCCTGCACCAGCAGGCGCGAACCGGCGACGCAGCTCTGCCCTGAGGCGGCGTAGATGCCGGCCACGGCGCCGTTGATGGCGCTGTCCAGGTCGGCGTCGGCGAAGATGATGTTGGGCGACTTGCCGCCCAGTTCGAGCGACAGTTTGGCGAAGTTCTCCGCGCTGCTGCGCACCACGTGCCGCGCGGTGGCGGCGCCGCCGGTGAAGGCGATCTTGCGCACCAGCGGGTGGCGGGTCAGTGCCGCGCCGGTGCTCGGGCCGAAGCCGGTGACCACGTTGACTACGCCAGCCGGGAAGCCGGCCTCAGTAGCCAGGCGGGCCAGTTCGAGGATGGTCGCCGAGGCGTGTTCCGAAGGCTTGAGCACTATGGTGTTGCCGGCGGCCAGGGCCGGGGCCAGCTTGATCGCGGTCAGGTACAGCGGGCTGTTCCACGGGATGATCCCAGCGACCACGCCTAGCGGCTCGTGCACGGTGTAGGCGAACAGGTCCGGCTTATCCAGCGGCAGAGTGCCGCCTTCGAGCTTGTCCGCAAGACCGGCGGTGTAATGGAAGAACTCCGGCAGGTAGCCGACCTGACCACGGGTCTCGCGGATCAGTTTGCCGTTGTCGCGGCTTTCCAGCTGCGCCAGGTGTTCCTTGTTCTCGGCGATCAGGTCGCCCAGGCGACGCAGCAGCTTGCCGCGCGCGGTGGCGGTGAGGCCACGCCAGGCCGGGTCGTTGAAGGCGCGCTGGGCGGCCTGCACGGCGCGCTCGACGTCGGCTTCATCGGCATCGGGCAGTTCGGCCCAGGGCTGTGCCAGGGCGGGGTTGAGGCTCTCGAAGGTCTTGCCGGAAATGGCGTCGACCCACTGGCCATCGATGAACATCTGGAAGCGTGCGAGGGTCATGCGACATTCCCCTGTACGTGATTCTTGGAAACCTGTGCCTGTTGCAGGAAGTCGAGCAGCATCTGGTTGACCAGGCGCGGCGACTCCACCGGCATCATGTGGCGCTGTTCTTCGAGCACCCTGACCTTGGCGCCCGGAATGCGTTCGGCGAGCTCCGTGGCCATCTTCGGCGTCGAACCGGGGTCCAGCTCGCCGGTGGCGACCAGGGTCGGCACCTTGATGTTGCCCAGGTCGTCGACGCGGTACATGTCCTGCGTGGCGAACAGGGTGTAGGTCGTCAGATAGCCCTGCGGGTCATTGCTCGCAAGCGTCTGGCGGATCGCGGCGATCTGCGCCGGGTTGGCGGCCTGGTACTCGCGGCTGAACCAGCGCGACAGGGCCGCCTCGGCGTTGGCGTCCGGGCCGTGCTCGGCGGCCTGGCGGGTCCGTTCGATCACGCCGGCGCGCTGTTCGGCGCTGCGGTTGAACACGCTGTTGAGGATCACCAGGCCTTCGAGGCGCTCGGGACAGTGCAGGGCGAATGCCCGCGCCACCAGACCGCCCATGGAGAAGCCGATGACCGTCGCGCGGGACACACCGAGGTGGTCGAGCAGCTCGCGCAGCTGGTCGGCATAGCCGACCAGCCCACAGTCCGGCTGCGGACGCTGACTCGCGCCATGGCCAAGCATGTCGTAGGCGATGACCTGGAATTGCGGCGCCAGGCCGACGATCTGGCCTCCCCACATTTCCTTGTTCAGGCCGACGCCGTGGATCAGTACCACGGGGTGGCCCTGGCCGGTCGCCAGGTAACTGGTGCCGGCCGGTGTGCGTTCAGCGGTGAGCCGAATCATGGAGCGCTCCTGCACGGTGTGGATCACTGAGCCTGTTCGGCAGCCAGCTCTTCCAGGTCGATGTAACGGTTGCCAATGCGCGGGTGCAGGCGGCCACCGTCGGCGGCACCCAGTACCACCACGATTTCATCGGCGCGCGGGGCGTCTTCGATCTGCATTTCCAGGGTGATGTAGTGCGAACGCAGGCCTTCGTCGTCCTTGTGCATCATCGGGATCTGGATCGAGGTGCCCGGGCCGCCGCGCTTGTTGGTGAAGCTCAGGTAGCTCTTGGCATCGACCGCCTTGCGGTAGTGGTTGCCGAAACGCAGGGTGTGGATGACGGCGGAGGCGTGCTCGATCTCGCCATCGGCGCCGACCACGGCGGCCTTGCCGTAGGCCTGGATCTTGTCAGCGCCACCGATGGCGGCGGTCAGGCGCTCGACCATCAGCGCGCCCAGGTCGGAGCAGTTGGCCTTGATCTCGGGCTTGAGGTCTTCGACGAAGCCGCGACCGGCCCAGGGGTTCTTGATCACCACGGCCAGGCCGACCATGGTCACCGGGGTATCGGTGGCCTTGCCGGCTTCGATGAAGGTCTGCTCGCTGTAGGTGACGATCTTGCGAATCTCGAAACTCATGGGTCGCTCCAGTTGTGACTTCGGCTGGGTTGGGGAAGGGATTCGGTATCATGGTATACCATAATACGCTTTGTGCAAGACCTGATTACCCTGGGGTGGAAGTGTCCCGAGCCAGCGCTGGCGGGCGGTTCGTATGGATGGGGGAGGGGCAGGCGACAAGCGGTAGGCGGGGGAAACCGGCGTTTCGGCGCTGTGGCGAGGCGCGGTATCCTTGTTGTCACTTCCCGGCGCGCATGGCGTCGGAGCCGTCTGGAGAGCCATCGAGCATGAAACAGGAAATCGCCACCGTGACCGTCAGCGCCGAGCACTGGGGCCGCGAAGCCGAAGCGGTGGACAACGCCCGGGTCACCATCAGCCTCAGTGCTCCGGAGGAGGGGGTGATCGAGCTGCGCTTCAAGGGCCAGCTGGATGCGCCGGATGAGCCGACCCATGTCTGCGTGACGCTGGAGAATGGGCTGTCCTATTACGGTGAGATCAAGGGCGGCGAGGCGAACGAGGAGGGTGGGTCGATTCTCTTTGAGGGAGAGCTGATCGATCTGGATGGGTTCTGAGTTCGTAATTTTCCTGTAGGAGCGGGCCATGCCCGCGATCGCGCGCATGGCCCGCTCCTACAGACTGACTCCGCCGTCTCCGTTCCCGTAGGAGCGGACTCTGTCCGCGATGCTTCTGCTTTGGGTGTTCTGCGCCGCTTCGGCGTGTGCTGGTGTTTTTTGGTTTCGCCCCCTCGGGCGAGTCCCTTTTGCCAAACGTCGGATAGCCGCCCTCACAAAAGGAACCAAAAAGTCTTGCCCCTGCATCCGGGTCCCGCTTCGCGGGACTGATTCGCTTCGCTCACCCTACGGGCCAGCCTTCGGCTGTTACTTCGCTGCGCTCCGTTTCCCTCGCTCCATCGAAGTTTCAGGGGCCCGAACTAGGCGTCCCCCGTCGAAGGGCCATCCCTGGCCCAGCGACGCTCTCGCGGCATCCATGCCGCTCAACCCCTGAAACTCCTATTCCACTCGGCCTCCTGAAGGGGCGCTCCGGAGTGTGCGGAGGTTTCTCTGGAAGTCTTTTAAGAGCCAAGGCTGGGAACGGAGAGGGGCTCTTCGTAGGAGCGGACCTTGTCCGCGAAATCCATCGCGGCCGACTCGGTGCTCTATGTGAACGCCGGCGTCATGCGCCCGCGGTGCTCTTCCGCGATCGATAACGGCAAAACGCACCCAATAAAAAACCGGCCACAGGGGCCGGTTTTTCATTGCCTGTGGGTAACCTTACTGCCGCGGAACCATGTTCTCGATGCGCTTGGCGAAGGCATTCGCCAGGTCGCCGTCGGCGAGCAGCAGCAGGTAGTCGTGGTCCGACTTGGCCGCCGGGGCGATGCGGTATTTCAGGGTGCCGGACGCCACCTGCCCAACCACCGGCACCGACAGCGTACCGACGCATTCCAGTACGCCGCTGTCCGGGTCCTTCTCGATGATGGCCACGTCCTTCAGCTCGGCCTTGGTCAGCGCATCGGCCTGGCTGGACAGTGAGCCGCTGAGGAAGATCTTCACCAACTGGTTCTTCACGTCATCCGACCCGCAGACCTTGGCCTGATTGCCGCCACCGCAAGCGCTCAGCAGCGCAGCGGCAGCCAGCACGGCCGACAGTTTCAATACGTTCATCTATCCACCCCGTGGCGTTCCATGATGGCCATTGGATACGTCAGCGTAGGAAAAATTCCCTGATTAAACGATAAAACGCGCCACCATGCCGTTCAGGTCCACGGCCAGGCGGGACAGCTCCTGGCTTGCCGCGCTGGTCTGGGTGGCGCCGGCGGACGTCTGGGTGGCCAGGTCGCGGATCGCTAGCAGGTTGCGGTCCACTTCGCGGGCGACCTGCGCCTGTTCCTCGGTGGCGCTGGCGATCACCAGGTTGCGCTCGTTGATCAGCGACATGCGCTCCAGGATCACCTCCAGCGCCGCGCTGGCTTCGCTGGTGCGGGCCACGGTGCGTTCGGCGTGGGCGCTGCTGCTGAGCAGGGCGGCCACGGTCTGGTCGCTGCCGGTCTGGATGGCCGACACCAGTTCCTCGATCTCGCGGGTGGAGCTCTGGGTGCGCTGCGCCAGCGAGCGGACTTCGTCGGCGACCACCGCGAAACCGCGTCCGGCCTCGCCGGCCCGCGCCGCTTCGATGGCGGCGTTGAGCGCCAGCAGGTTGGTCTGCTCGGCGACGTTGCGGATCACTTCCAGTACCTTGCCGATGTCCTGCGCCTGGTTGGCCAGTGCCTCGGCCTGCTGCGAGGCGCTGCCGACCTCGCCGGCCAGTGCGCCGATGGAGCTGGAGGTTTCATATACCCGGCCCTGGCCGGAGCGGGCGGCCTCGATGGCGTCGCGGGAGGCGGCGGAGGTCGAGGCGGCGTTGTTGGCCACTTCCTCGACGGCACTGGTCATCTGGTTGACCGCCGTGGCGGCCATCTCGATCTGGTCGCTCTGCTGCTGCAGCGCTCGGCTGCTCTGCTCCATCACGCTGTTCATCTCTTCGGCGGCGGAGGCGAGTTGGCTGGCTGAGTTGCCGATACCGCGAATGGTTTCGCGCAACTGCCCCTGCATGTCGGCCAGCGCGTTGAGCAGTTGCGCCGGCTCGTCGCGGCCTTCGACGCTGAAGCGCTGGCTGAGGTCGCCGCTGGCGATGGTCTGGGCCACGCGCACCGCCTGATTGAGCGGGAGGACGATGCTGCGGGTGAGCTGCCAGGCCAGCAGCACGGTCAGCGCGATGCTGAGGATCAGTACCCCGGCGACCACCAGGCGGCCGTTCTGGTACTGCTCCACCGCACGTTCGGCGGCTGCGGCGGCGCCGTGGCGGTTGAATTCGATCAGCGTGGTCAGGCGCTGGTTGAGGTCTTTTCCTTGCTGGGCGATGTCGCCGTTGAGCTTCTGCAATGCGCCTTCGTGGTCGTTCTGGCGAATCTTTTCCAGCAGTTCGTCAACGTGACTGAGGTAGGTATCCAGGGAGCGGGTCAGCGCGTCGGTGTGCTGTTGCTCTTCCGCACTGAGGATCAGGCGTTTGTAGTCACGCAGTACGTTTTCCTTGTTCCGCCGGGCGTCGGCGATCAGGTCGAGGCTGCGCTGGCGGGTGGCGGCATCCCGGTTGACCAGCAGGCGCATCGACTCCAGGCGGATACGGGCGATGTCGTTGGACAGCTCGGTCATGTGGTTGAGGCTCAGCAGCCAGTTGCTGTCGATCTCTTCCGAGGCGGCGCGCAGGGTGGAAAGCTTGAGCAGTGAGAATGCGCCGAGGAACACCAGCAACACACCCATGATGGCAAACCCCAGGGAGGCGCGGCGGCCGATACTCATGCTTCTGTACATAGTGACGTCCTTTCTGTCATTCGTGGTCTGCGGCCCGACGTGCCTTCTGGCACAAAATAATGGCGCAGTGACATTATTGACGCCTTTCATTGGGGCGGCGACACAACAAGACGAACGGCCAGGAAGCCCTGCAAGCTCTTGTGGGGCGGGCACTTCAGCCTAGCGTCAGCCAGGCCAGCACCGCGTAGCGCCCGACCTTGGCCAGCGTCACCAGCAGTAGGAAGCGCCAGAGCGGCTCACGCATCACGCCGGCGATCAGGGTCAGCGGATCACCGATCAGTGGCGCCCAGCTCAGCAGCAGCGACCAGCAACCCAGGCGCCGGTAACGCGCCTGGGCTTTTTCCAGCGCTTGCCGGCTGACCGGAAACCAGCGCTTGTCATGCCAGCGCTCGATGCCGCGCCCCAGCACCCAGTTCACCAGCGAGCCGAGCACGTTGCCCAGGCTCGCGGTCAGCAGCAGCGACCACAGCGGGTATTGCCCGCCAAGCAGCAGGCCGACCAGCACGGCTTCCGATTGCAGGGGCAGCAGGGTGGCGGCGCCGAAGGCCGAGAGGAACAGGCCGGCGTGGGCGGCCAGGGCGAGAGGCAGCATGGGGGAAATTCGTCGACTTTCCGGGACAGAAAAAAGTGCTGGTTTTTTGGAATAAAGAGGCGAGCTTTAGGCGTGTCCAGATACTATATGTCCTATCTTGCTGAGGAATTAGTAGGAATTTGCATTTGCGAGCCTAAGCTCTTTCGCATGCACTTCCGTCAGCTCGTCTCGATCATCTCTGGGGAACGCTGTGAAGAACTGGACTCTACGCCAACGCATCCTGGCCAGCTTTGCTGTCGTCATCGCGATCATGCTGCTCATGGTGGTGATCTCCTATATCCGCCTGCTGGACGTGGAAGCCAGCACGGAACGGGTCAGCCACGACGCCATGCCGGGCACCTACGCCCTGACCACCGTGCGCTCAGCCTGGACCGATAGCATCCTGATGGTGCAGATGCTGGTCGGCCTGAACGACGACAAGCCGCTCGACGCGACCGACCGCCAGGCGTTCAACGCCAACCATGACGTGCTCTTCGATCGCATCGCCAAGTACGAGCTGACCATCCATGAGGAGCGCGACCGGCAGATGCTGGAGCGCTTCAAGCTAGAGGCGCAGGAATACGAGGAGCAACTGGCGCAGGTGCTGGACCTGTACGGCAAGGACCGCGTCGCCACGCGCAAGATGCTGGTGGAGACGCTGGACCCGACGTGGGAGAAAGGCCGCCGGACGCTCAACGACCTGATCGACCTGAACAAGCAGATCGCCGACGCCGCGGCTGCCGCCATCGTCGTCGAAGTGCAGCGGGCCAAGCTGATCATGCTGGTGTCGATGCTGCTGGCCCTGGTGGTGGCGTCGATCTGCGGCTTCCTGCTGATGCGCGCCATCACCCAGCCGGTACGCCAGGTGGTGCGCGGCCTGGGGTCGATGGGCGGCGGTGACCTCACCACCCGCCTGGCGCTGGAGCGCAACGACGAGTTCGGCGTGATCGAAACCGGCTTCAACGGCATGGCCGAGGAGCTCAAGACCCTGGTATCCCAGGCCCAGCGCTCGGCCATCCAGGTCACCACCTCGGTCACCGAGATCGCCGCCACCTCCAAGCAGCAGCAGGCCACCGCCACCGAGACGGCCGCGACCACCACCGAGATCGGCGCCACCTCGCGGGAGATCGCCGCGACCTCGCGCGACCTGGTGCGCACCATGACCGAGGTGTCCTCGGCCGCCGAGCAGACTTCCACCCTGGCCGGCTCCGGCCAGCTGGGCCTGGCGCGCATGGAAGAAACCATGCATCACGTGATGGGCGCCGCCGAGTTGGTCAACGCCAAGCTGGCGATCCTCAACGAGCGCGCCGGCAACATCAACCAGGTGGTCACCACCATCGTGAAGGTCGCCGACCAGACCAACCTGCTCTCGCTCAACGCCGCCATCGAGGCCGAGAAGGCCGGCGAGTACGGTCGCGGCTTCGCCGTGGTGGCCACCGAGGTGCGCCGCCTGGCCGACCAGACCGCCGTGGCCACCTACGACATCGAACAGATGGTTCGCGAGATCCAGTCCGCCGTGTCCGCCGGCGTGATGGGCATGGACAAGTTCTCCGAGGAAGTGCGTCGCGGCATCTCCGAAGTCGGCCAAGTCGGCGAGCAGCTCTCGCAGATCATCCAGCAGGTACAGGCGCTGGCGCCGCGGGTGCAGATGGTCAACGAGGGCATGCAGGCCCAGGCTACCGGTGCCGAGCAGATCAACCAGGCGCTGGTGCAGCTCGGCGAGGCCACCGGGCAGACCGTGGAATCGCTGCGCCAGGCCAGCTTCGCCATCGATGAATTGAACCTGGTCGCCAACGGACTGCGCAATGGCGTCTCCCGCTTCAAGGTCTGACGCTGCGGTGGCCGGCAGGCTCTACCTGCAGTTCCGCCTCGGCGCGGACCGCTATGCGCTGGACGTGCACGACGTCATCGAAGTGCTGCCGTTGCCGGCGCTCAAGCGCCTGCCCGAAGCGCCGGCCTGGGTCGCCGGGCTGTACGCTCACCGGGGTGAGCTGCTGCCGGTGCTCGACCTCAGCCAGCTCGCCTTCGGCCACAGCGCGCCCCGGCGCACCAGTACGCGCCTGGTGCTGGTGCGCTATCGCGTGGACGCACAGGCGAGGGAACAGTCTCTCGGGCTGATCCTCGAGCAGGCCACCCACACCCTGCGTCGCGATCCGGCGGCCTTCCGCAACTATGAACTGGACAACGGCAGCGCCCGCTACCTTGGCCCGGTGCTGGAAGACGAGCAGGGGTTGTTGCAGCGCGTGCGGGTCGACCAGTTGCTGACCGATGAGGCGCGTGAGCGTCTGCTGCGTGATGCGGGGAATGCGCTATGACCGATCCGCGCATTGCCCAGTTGCTCAAGGAACGCATCGGCCTGGATGCCGAGTCGGTAGGCGATGCGGTGATCGGCCGCGCCGTGCGCCAGCGCAGCACCAAGGTTGCCGAGGGCGATGCCGGCCTTTACTGGGAGCGCCTGCAGGCGTCCGCCGAAGAGGTGCAGGCGCTGATCGAGGCGGTGATCGTTCCAGAGACCTGGTTCTTCCGCTATCCGGAGTCGTTCGCCGCGCTGGCCCAGCTGGCCGGTCGCCGGGTGCATGCAATGGCCGGGGCGCGCCCACTGCGCCTGCTCAGCCTGCCGTGCTCGTCGGGCGAGGAACCCTATTCGATGGTCATGGCGCTGCTCGACGCAGGTCTCGCGCCTTCGGCCTTCCAGGTCGACGCGCTGGACGTCAGCCGCTCGGTGCTCGAACGCGCGGAAGCCGGTCGATACGGCCGCAACTCTTTCCGCGGCGACAACCTGGGTTTCCGCGACCGTTATTTCACCGGCGTTGACGGTGATTTCCAGATCAGCGAGACGGTGCAGGCCAAGGTGCAATTCCGCGTCGGCAACCTGCTGACGCCAGCGCTGCTGGCCGACGAGGCGCCCTACGACTATGTGTTCTGCCGCAACCTGCTGATCTATTTCGACCGCACCACCCAGGAGCAGGTGGTCGAGGTGCTGCGCCGCCTGGCGCGTGAGGACGGGGTGCTGTTCATCGGGCCCGCCGAGGCCAGCCTGCTGTCCCGCCAGGGGCTGCGCCCGCTGGGCGTGGCGCAGTCCTTTGCCTTTCCGCTGGACAGTCAGGAGCCGGGGGCGCGTCCCGCCTTTGTTCCGCCGTCACCCCGGCCCGTCCGGACGCCGCCCAGAGCCAGCGTTGCGCCAATCCGCCCGAGCATTGCGAAGCCGCAGGCCCCGGTGTTGCAGCCAGCTCCGCCGCCCGTCCCGGCCAGCGCGGGCCTCGCGGACATCGCCCGGCTGGCCAATTCCGGCCAGACCGCCGAGGCGCGCGAGCACTGTGAAGCATTGCTCGTCGAGCAGGGGCCCAACGCCGAGGCTTTCTACTGGCTGGGCCTGCTCAGCGATGCCCAGGGACAGTCGGCGCAGGCGCAGGGCTACTACCGCAAGGCGCTGTATTTGCAACCCGATCATCAGGAAAGCCTCCTGCATCTGGCCGCGCTGCTCGCCGCCCAGGGCGACGCGGAGGGAGCCCGGCGCCTGCAGGAACGCGCCGCGCGAGGAGTGAAGCGCGATGCCTGAGCACGACTACGAACTGCAACTGGATGCCCACGCCGAGCCGGTGGACGACTGCTGGAACCGCGTTGGCGTGCGCGGTGACAAGTCCTGCCTGAAGCTGGTCGAGCACATCCACTGCCGCAACTGCCCGGTCTACGCGGCAGCGGCGATCCGCCTGCTGGACCGCTATTCGCTGGGCGACGAGTCCGCCGCGCGGGCGCCGGCGGCCAACGAGGTCGCACCGGAGGAAGGCTGTGCCTACCTGATCTTCCGTCTCGGCGATGAATGGCTGGGCCTGCCGACCCGCGCCCTGGCCGAGGTCGCCTCCGAGTCGGCGGTGCACTCCCTGCCGCACCAGCGCTCGCCGGCTCTGCTGGGCGTGGCGAATGTGCGCGGGACGCTGGTGGCCTGTGTCTCGCTGGGTGAGCTGCTCGGCCTCGACCGCCGCTCGGTCGCCACCGACGGACGGCGAGTGGTGCCGCGTATGCTGATCCTCGCGGCCGCCAGCGGCCCGGTGCTGTCGCCGGTGGATGAGGTGGACGGCATTCATGAGCTGGACAGCGCCGCCGTGATCGCCGCCTCCGGGCAGTCGCTGGCGGCCAATGATCGATTCACCCACGGCGTGCTGCAGTGGAGCGGCCGCAGTGTCCGCCTGCTCGACCCCGAGGCGTTGCTCGAAGCCGCCACCCGGAGCCTCGCATGACGCCGGATCAGATGAAGGACGCCTCGATGCTGGAGCTGTTCCGCCTGGAGGCGGAGGCCCAGACGCAGGTGCTCAGCCAGGGGTTGCTGGCGCTGGAGCGCAACCCGACCCAGGCCGACCAGCTGGAAGCCTGCATGCGCGCCGCCCATTCGCTCAAGGGCGCGGCACGGATCGTCGGGCTGGATGCCGGCGTGCAGGTCGCCCACGTGATGGAGGACTGCCTGGTCGGTGCCCAGGAGGGCCGGCTGCTGCTGGCGCCGGAGCATATCGATGCGCTGCTGGCCGGTACCGATATCCTGTTGCACATCGTGGATGCCGAGGCCGCGCGCGCCGAACAGGCGCAGCAGGCGATCCCGGCGATGGTGCAGCATCTGCAGGCGCTGGTGAGCGGCCAGACTCCGGTCCGTGCCACGCCGCCGGCGCCGCCAGCGACAGCTGCGGTCCCGCCCGCGCCTCCAGTTGAGGCAGAGGTCGCGGCCGAGCCGGCTCCACGCCGCCGCGCCAGCGACGGCGACGACGTTGGCGACCGCGTCCTGCGGGTGACCGCCGAGCGTCTCAATCAACTGCTCGACTACTCCAGCAAGGCGCTGGTGGAGTCCCAGCGCCTGAAGCCGCTGCTCGATTCGCTGCAGCGCTTGAAGCGCGTGCAGGCCAGTGCCAGCCGCGTGCTCGACGGCGCCCGCGATGCCGTTGGCAGTGCCACGCTCGATCCCGAGGCCCAGGCGTACCTGGCCGATGCGCGGCGGCTGGTTGGCGAGTGTCAGCAACTGCTCAGTGAACAGATCGCCGAGCTCGATGAATTCAGCTTCAAGGCCGGCCAGCGCGCCCAGTCGCTCTACGACACCGCGCTGGCCTGCCGCATGCGACCGTTCTCCGATGTGCTCGGCGGGCAGACCCGGATGGTCCGTGACCTCGGGCGCTCGCTGGGCAAGAGCGTGCGCCTGGAGATGCAGGGCGTTTCCACCCAGGTCGACCGCGAGGTGCTGGAGAAGCTCGAAGCGCCGCTCACCCATCTGCTGCGCAATGCCGTCGATCACGGCATCGAGTCCCCCGAGGTGCGCCGTCAGTCCGGCAAGCCGGAAGAGGGCTGCATCCAGCTGCTGGCCCGGCACCACGCCGGCATGCTGGTGCTGGAACTGCATGACGACGGCGCCGGGGTCGACCTGGAGCGCCTGCGCGGCGCCATCGTGCGCCGTCATCTGGCCACCGAAGAGACCGTGGCGCGGCTGACCGAGGACGAGCTGCTGACTTTCCTGTTCCTGCCCGGCTTCAGCATGCGCGAGCAGGTCACCGAGGTTTCCGGCCGTGGTGTCGGCCTGGATGCCGTGCAGCACATGGTGCGCCAGTTGCGCGGCGGCATTCGCATGGAGCAGGTGAGCGGGCAGGGCTCGCGCTTCCACCTGGAGGTGCCGCTGACCCTCTCGGTGGTGCGCAGCCTGGTAGTCACCATCGGCGGCGAGGCCTATGCCTTCCCGCTGGCGCATATCGAACGCATGCGTCGACTGGCGCCGGACGAGATCGTCCAGCTCGAAGGCCGCCAGCAGTTCTGGCACGAGGGGCGGCACGTCGGTCTGGTCTCTGCCAGCCAGCTGCTCCAGCGCCCCGAGGGGAGCGCGGGTGACGACGATATCGCCGTGGTGGTGATCCGCGAGCGCGACATGGCCTACGGCGTAGCGGTGGAGCGTTTCATCGGCGAGCGGACCTTGGTGGTGCTGCCGCTCGACCCGCGCCTGGGCAAGGTACCGGATGTGTCCGCCGGAGCGCTGCTGGACGACGGCACGCCGGTGCTGATCCTCGACGTCGAGGACATGCTGCGCTCGGTGGAGAAATTGCTGGCCACCGGCCGCCTGGAACGCATCGATCCTACTGGCCGCCTCAGCGGCCCGGCGCGCAAGCGCGTGCTGGTGGTGGACGACTCGCTCACCGTGCGTGAGCTGGAACGCAAGCTGCTGCTCGGGCGCGGCTACGACGTCGCGGTGGCAGTGGATGGCATGGACGGCTGGAACGCACTGCGTTCGGAGCATTTCGACCTGGTCATCACCGACATCGACATGCCGCGCATGGACGGCATCGAGTTGGTGACCCTGATTCGCCGCGACACCCGCCTGCAGTCGCTGCCGGTGATGGTGGTGTCGTACAAAGACCGCGAAGAAGACCGACGGCGTGGGCTCGATGCCGGCGCCGACTATTATCTGGCCAAGGCCAGCTTCCACGATGAGGCCCTGCTGGATGCGGTGGTCGACCTGATCGGAGGTGCATAGTGCGGATAGGGATTGTCAACGATATGCCCCTGGCGGTGGAGGCGATGCGCCGCGCGCTGGCCTTCGAGCCGGCGCACCGGGTGATCTGGGTCGCCGCCAACGGCGCGGAAGCCATCGAGATGTGCGCCGCGCAGAAGCCCGACGTGGTGCTGATGGACCTGCTGATGCCGGTGATGGATGGCGTCGAGGCTACGCGCCGGATCATGGCGCAGAGCCCCTGCGCGATCATCGTGGTCACTGTCGACCTGGAACGGAACATGACCCGCGTGTTCGACGCGATGGGCCATGGCGCGGTGGACGCGGTGAACACCCCGAGCATCGGCACGGGCGACCCCCTGGATGCGGCCCGCCCGCTGCTGCGCAAGTTGCAGAACCTGGCCTGGCTCAATGCGCCGAGCGACGAGCGCCCGGCGACCGCCATCGCGCCGTTGCGCAAGGGCGGCGGCGCGCGCCAGCTGGTGGCCATTGGCTCTTCCGCCGGTGGTCCTGCGGCGCTGGCGGAGCTGTTCAGCCGCCTGCCGGCGAGCTTTCCCTCCGCCATCGTCGTGGTCCAGCACGTCGACGAAGTATTCGCCGCCGGCATGGCCGACTGGCTCGCGACCCAGGCGAGCATCCCGGTGCGCCTGGCCCGCCAGGGCGAGCCGCCACAGCCCGGCTGCGTGCTGCTGGCCGGCACCAATCACCATATCCGACTGCTCGGCAACGGCGAGCTGGCCTACACCGCCGAACCGAGCAGCCACATATACCGTCCGTCCATCGACGTGTTCTTTGACAGCGTGGTGGAGAACTGGAACGGTGACGCCGTCGGCGTGCTGCTCACCGGCATGGGCCGTGACGGCGCCGAAGGGCTCAAGCACATGCGCGAGCGCGGCTTTCTCACCCTTGCCCAGGATCAGGGCAGCAGTGCCGTCTACGGCATGCCAAAGGCCGCGGCAGCGATCGGCGCCGCCGTAGAGATACGCGCGCTGGGCGACATCGCCCGCCGTCTCGCCGACGTGTGCGTCTAGGAGCTTTCATGAACCCGACACAGAGTAACTACCCCGTGACCACTCCAGGCGATTCCGCCGTGATGGTGCTGCTGGTCGACGACCAGCCGATGATCGGCGAGGCCGTGCGCCGCGCACTGGCGGACGATCCCAGCATCGACTTCCACTTCTGCGCCGATCCGCAGCAGGCGATCGCCCTGGCGATCCAGATCAAGCCGACGGTGATTCTCCAGGACCTGGTGATGCCCGGCGCCGACGGTCTGGCGCTGGTGCGCGACTACCGGACCAACGTGGCGACCCGCGACATCCCGATAATCGTGCTGTCGACCAAGGAAGAACCGTCGGTGAAGAGCGCGGCGTTTTCCGCCGGCGCCAACGACTACCTGGTCAAGCTGCCCGACGCCATCGAGCTGGTGGCGCGCATTCGCTACCACTCGCGCTCGTACCTTGCGCTGCTGCAGCGCGACGAGGCCTACCGTGCCCTGCGCGAAAGCCAGCAGCAGCTGCTGGAAACCAACCTGGTGCTGCAGCGGCTGATGAACTCCGACGGCCTCACGGGGCTGTCCAACCGCCGGCATTTCGACGAGTACCTGGAGATGGAGTGGCGCCGCGCCCAGCGCGAGCAGACCCAGTTGTCGATCCTGCTGATCGACGTGGACCACTTCAAGATCTACAACGACACCTTCGGCCACGTGCAGGGCGACGAGGCGCTGCGCCAGGTGGCGGGGGCGATCCGCGCCAGTTGCAGCCGGCCATCGGACCTGCCGGCGCGCTACGGCGGCGAGGAGTTCGTCCTGGTGTTGCCGGGCACCTCGCCGGGTGGCGCGCGCCTGCTGGCGGAGAAGCTGCGGCGTTCGGTGGAGGATCTGGGCATCGCCCACGAACTGCCCCATCCCGGCGCGCCGCTGACCATCAGCATCGGTGTCGCCACGGTGACTCCGCAGGCCGGCCAGCCCTGCCGCCAACTGATCGAGATGGCCGACCAGGCGCTCTACAACGCCAAGCACGGCGGCCGCAACCAGGTGGGAATCGCGGGCTGAACAACGGCGCAGGGGCGTGGAAACGACGGCGGTGCTTTGTCGTAAAGCCTGAAAGGCTTGCGAAAAATCACGTATACTTGCCGGCTTTTCTACGCCCTTTACCCGTGAGAGATGCCCGCCATGGAAATCCAACCAATCCTCAACAGCATCAAGGACCTCTCCGACCGTACCCAGTCCATTCGGGGGTATCTTTGACTACGATCTGAAACATGATCGTCTGGTCGAAGTAAACCGCGAGCTGGAAGACCCAGCGGTCTGGAACAAGCCCGAATACGCCCAGAACCTGGGCCGCGAGCGCGCCATGCTGGCGCAGATCGTCGAGACCCTCGACGAGCTCACCGGCGGTCTGGCCGACTCCCGCGACCTGCTCGACATGGCGGTCGAGGAGAATGACGAAGGCGCCGTCAACGACGTCGAGACCGAAGTCCAGCGCCTGCGCGAGATCCTCGAGAAGCTCGAGTTCCGCCGCATGTTCAGCGGCGAGATGGACCCGAACAACGCCTACCTGGACATCCAGGCCGGCTCCGGCGGCACCGAAGCCCAGGACTGGGCCAATATCCTGCTGCGCATGTACCTGCGCTGGGCCGACAAGCGCGGCTTCGACGCCACCATCATCGAACTGTCCGAGGGTGAGGTCGCCGGCATCAAGGGCGCCACCGTGCATATCAAGGGCGAGTACGTCTTCGGCTGGCTGCGCACCGAGATCGGCGTGCACCGCCTGGTGCGCAAGAGCCCGTTTGACTCCGGCGCCCGCCGCCACACCTCGTTCTCGGCGGTGTTCGTGTCCCCTGAGATCGACGACAAGGTCGAGATAGAGATCAACCCGGCGGACCTGCGCATCGACACCTACCGTTCCTCCGGCGCCGGCGGTCAGCACGTGAACACCACCGACTCCGCGGTGCGTATCACCCACGTGCCGACCAACACCGTGGTGGCGTGCCAGAACGAACGCTCCCAGCACGCCAACAAGGACACCGCCATGAAGATGCTGCGGGCCAAGTTGTACGAGCTGGAGATGATGAAGCGCAACGCCGCCGCGCAGGCGCTGGAAGACACCAAGTCCGATATCGGCTGGGGTCACCAGATCCGCTCCTACGTGCTCGATGACTCGCGCATCAAGGATCTGCGGACCGGCGTCGAGCGTAGCGACTGCCAGAAGGTTCTCGACGGCGACCTGGATGAATACCTGGAAGCCAGCCTGAAACAGGGCCTGTAAACCGCACCCTGTAGGAGCGAGCTTGCTCGCGAACCGGCCGGCCGCTCCTACCCGTACCCCATTTGATATAGACGCCAGGCAGATAGAACGACCATGAGCGACCAACAACTCGACCAGCACGAACTGCAACAGGAAGAAAACAAGCTGATCGCCCAGCGCAAGGAAAAGCTTGCCGCCGTGCGTGAGGCCCAGGCCATTGCCTTCCCCAATGACTTCCGCCGCGCCGATTACTTCGCGGACCTGCAGAAAAAGTACGAAACCGCGACCAAGGAAGAGCTGGAAGCAGCCGCCATTCCGGTCAAGGTTGCCGGTCGCATCATGCTCAACCGCGGCTCCTTCATCGTCCTGCAGGACAGCAGCGGCCGCCTCCAGGCCTACGTGAACCGCAAGACCCTGCCCGAAGAGACCCTGGCCGAAATCAAGACCTGGGACCTGGGCGACATCATCGGCGCCGAAGGCACCCTGGCCCGTTCCGGCAAGGGCGACCTGTACGTCGAGATGACCAGCGTGCGCCTGCTGACCAAGTCCCTGCGCCCGCTGCCGGACAAGCACCATGGCCTGACCGACACCGAGCAGCGCTACCGCCAGCGCTACGTCGACCTGATCGTCAACGAGGAAACCCGCCACACCTTCCGCGTGCGTTCCCAGGTCATCGCCCACATCCGCCGCTTCCTGTCCGAGCGCGGTTTCCTCGAAGTGGAAACCCCGATGCTGCAGACCATCCCCGGCGGCGCGGCGGCTAAGCCCTTCGCAACCCACCACAACGCACTGGACATGGCCATGTTCCTGCGTATCGCCCCGGAGCTGTACCTCAAGCGCCTGGTGGTCGGTGGCTTCGAGAAGGTCTTCGAGATCAACCGCAACTTCCGTAACGAAGGCGTTTCGACCCGGCATAACCCCGAGTTCACCATGCTCGAGTTCTACCAGGCCTACGCCGACTACGAAGACAACATGGACCTGACCGAGGAGCTGTTCCGCGAGCTGGCCCTGGCCGTGCTCGGCAGCACCGACGTGCCCTATGGCGACAAGGTCTTCCACTTCGGCGAGCCGTTCGCCCGCCTGTCCGTGTTCGACGCCATCCTCAAGTACAACCCTGAGCTCACCGCGGCTGACCTGAACGACATCGAGAAGGCCCGTGCCATCGCCAAGCAGGCCGGCGCCAAGGTCCTCGGCCACGAAGGCCTGGGCAAGCTGCAGGTGATGATTTTCGAGGAACTGGTCGAGCACAAGCTGGAACAGCCGCACTTCATCACCCAGTACCCGTTCGAAGTCTCCCCGCTGGCCCGCCGCAACGACAACGACCCGAGCGTCACCGACCGCTTCGAGCTGTTCATCGGTGGCCGCGAGATCGCCAACGCCTACTCCGAGCTCAACGACGCCGAAGACCAGGCCGAGCGCTTCATGCTGCAGGTCAAGGAGAAGGACGCCGGTGACGACGAGGCGATGCACTACGACGCCGACTTCGTCAACGCGCTCGAATACGGCATGCCGCCCACCGCCGGCGAAGGCATCGGCATCGACCGCCTGGTGATGCTGCTGACCAACTCGCCGTCGATCCGCGACGTGATCCTGTTCCCGCACATGCGCCCGCAGGCGTAAGCGCAGGAACTGCGTGAAAGAGGCCGCCTTCGGGCGGCCTTTTTCGTTGCTGCGCGGCGGCGAAACCCAACCTGCGCTACCGGATGGCACCGAGGCCAGCCTGTAGGAGCGCGCCACGCGCGCGATCGCGGGCATGGCCCGCTCCTACAAGGGTTTCACAATGGTTCAGGAACGTAGGGCGTATAACGCTCTGCGTTATACGCCGTCCCACCTTGGCCGTGTGTCGCTCGCGAGTCGATGACGGCCGGGTGCAACGGCGGACAACCGCGAACGGTTGTACGGCCTATGGCTGCCCCGCCCGACGAACTGTGCGCTCGCATAGGTGGCCCGGACGCCATGTAGCACGTCATACACCCCAGGCCGGACTTTCTGCCGCCGCCGTGCCATACCCGCTCCATGCTGTTGCAAGAAAGCAGGCGCGGAACGGCAATTGATTCCCCATCGAAAAGCTCGAACAATGCGCCATCAGGCCGTGCCGCCGGAGGTAATGCCAGTGACCCCAGTGTCCCCGCGAGACAGCGCCGCGCAAGTCGCCAGCGCCATCGCAGAAAGTGTTCAGTACCAGGGCCGCAAGGCCAGCCGCCAGGGCAGCGAGCAGCGCCGCCAGGCGATCCTCGACGCTGCGCTGCGGATCATCGTCCGCGACGGCGTGCGTGCCGTGCGTCACCGCGCCGTAGCCGCCGAGGCCGGTGTGCCGTTGTCGGCCACCACCTACTACTTCAAGGACATCCAGGACCTCATCACCGACACCTTCGCGCTCTTCGTCGAACGCAGCGCCGAGGCGCTCGCGGCCTTCTGGGCCAGCGTCGAGGGCGATCTGCAGGCGATGGCCGCGAGCCTCGGCCAGGACGACCCGAAGGCGCGCCGCGCGCTGACCGACAATATCGTCGAGCTGGCGATCAAGTACGTGCAGGCGCAGCTCACCGCGCGCCGCGAGCACCTGCTGGCCGAGCAGGCGTTCCGCCAGGAGGCGCTGCTCAACCCGAGCCTGGTGGAGCTGGCGCAGCGGCACCGGCGCATCCTCTCCCTGGGCGTCGTGCATTTCTTCGAAGTGCTTGGTTCAAAGCAGCCGGAGCAGGATGCCAAGGTGTTGACGGCCATCATCCTGCAGATGGAGTATCAGGGCCTGCTGGACGGTGCCGAGCACCTGCAGGTGGAGGAAATGCGTGGCATCCTTAGCCGCTACCTCGATCTGGTGATGGGCCTGTAAGCGCAGCAGCATTGCAACCCCGCCGTCCGGCGGGGTTTTCTGCTCCCGACGCCAAACTCTCTTCCACGTGAGGGGCGGCGGGACCTAAGGAGGGCGTGATGAAAGTCTGGCGTGCACTGCTGCTGTTGAGCATATGTCTGCTCAGTGGCTGCCTGGTGACGTTCAAGGACCCGATTCCGGCCAACGAGGCTGCGCCTGTCCACCTCCTGGGCCAGTGGTCGCGGGTGAACGAGTATGGCGAGGAGCAGTTCCTCGAGGTGACCCGTTCCGGCTCCAATGTCTATCGCGCGATCAGCTACGTCGACAGCAAGGACAACACCGACAGCGTCGAGGACTTCGGTTTCACCGTCGCCCACCACGGCAAGCGGTGGTATCTCTCCGCCGGGCTGCCGAAGAGCATGGGCGGCAACTTCGCCCTGGCCGGCTTCGAGATCACCGACAAGGACGAACTGGTGATCTATAACCTGGATGTCGAGCACATCCTGCAGGACATGGGTGAAGGCGCCCTGAAAGGGCAGAAGGTGGACACCGAGCAGGGCGAGGGTGCCCTGGTGACCAGCCCGTTGCCCCGGGTGATCGCCTACCTGAACGACCCGGCCAATTCGGACGTGTTCGTCGAAGCCCTGCGCTTTTCACGCCTGACTCCGGGAGAACGGCAATGACGCCGCGGCGCAAGCAAACCTCGCCCACCGAATACCAGCAGATCATCCGTGGCCTGTCCGACCGCATCGTCGAGGCGCAGACGCCAATCCGCGTGCTCGATGCCATCAAATGGGACGACGGCATCCGCGACGACTTCCTCAAGGGGCGCGGCAAGCATGCGCCCAAGGTCGACCGCAGCTACTACGACGGCCGCCCGCTGGCCTTCGACGCCAGTGCCAAGAAGCAGGAATTCCAGAACATCGAGCGCGAGATCACCCGCCACCTGGGGCAGTTCAACCCGGTCGGGCAGATCATGCGGCGCATGTGCAAGGAATACCGCATGGTCATCCGCATGCTCGAAGCGCGCGGCACCCAGGACTTCGGGCTGATCTCCCAGGAACTCTACGGCTCGGCGTCCGATGCCTTCCACGCCGGCGACCCGACCCTGGCCGACCTGGGGCTGATGCTCTCGGACTACCTGAACAACATCGCCGACCGCGGCGACCTCAAGGACGAACCCAAGACACTGACCGCCACGGAAGTGGTAGCGATGCTGCAGGAGCGCCTGAACAAAGTGTTCGACTCCGGCGAAGACACCATCCGCGTCTTCGAGTCCGACGGCATCGTCGCCGACGCTGCGGCCGGCGCCGACTACATCAAGGTACGGGCCGACGCGCTGTTCAACGAGCGCGACGTGCGTGCGCTGGAGGTCCACGAGGGCCTGGTGCACGTCGGCACCACCCTGAACGGCCTCAACCAGCCGATCTGCACCTTCCTCGCCAAGGGCCCGCCGTCCTCCACCGTGACCCAGGAGGGCCTGGCGATCCTGATGGAAGTGATTGCCTTCGCCTCCTACCCGACGCGCCTGCGCAAGCTCACCAACCGCACCCGCGCCATCCACATGGCGGAGGAGGGCGCGGACTTCCTCGAGGTCTTCCACTTCTACCGCGAGCAGGGCTACAGCATGGAGAGCAGCTACCAGAACTCCAGCCGGGTGTTCCGTGGCTCGACGCCCGAGGGCCTGCCGTTCACCAAGGACCTGTCGTACCTCAAGGGCTTCATCCTGATCTACAACTACATCCAGCTCGCCGTGCGTAAAGGCAAGCTGGAGCAGATCCCACTGCTGTTCTGCGGCAAGGCCACCCTGGAAGACATGCGTACCCTGCGCCAGCTGGTGGACGAGGGGCTGGTGGTGCCGCCCAAGTATCTGCCGCCGCAGTTCCGCGACCTCAACGCGCTGTCGGCCTGGATGTGCTTCTCCAACTTCCTCAACCATCTCAGCCTCGACCGTATCGAGGCAGATTACGCCAATATCCTCTGACTGCCTGTGCGCGATGGACCTCGGTCGTAGGATGGCGTGGAGCGAAGCGATACCCATCGATATTCCGGCGCTGCAGGGTGATGGGTATCGCAAGCTCCACCCATCCTAAGTGAGGCGCTTCCTTGCAATCAGAGCGCGACGTATGCCATGGATGAACTCATGCTGAACCGCTGTTTCCGCGCTGTTGCCGTCTCGCTGCTGCTAGCTCTTGGCGGTTGCAGCTCGCTGTTGTTCTATCCCAGCGACGACGTCGCCATCACTCCGGCCCGCGCCAAGCTCGACTACCGCGACGTCACCCTGACCACCGCCGACGGCGTGAAGCTTGCCGGCTGGTGGCTGCCAGCCAAGGCCGGCGTAGCGGTGAAGGGCACCGTGCTGCAGCTGCACGGCAACGGCGGCAACATGGCCTGGCACCTGGGGGGCACTTACTGGCTGCCGGAGCAGGGCTACCAGGTGCTGATGGTCGATTACCGCGGCTACGGACACTCCGAGGGCGCGCCGAGCCTGCCGGCGGTCTACCGGGACATCGACGCCGCCTTCGCCTGGCTGGACCAGGCGCCCGAGGTGCAGGGCAAGCCGGTGGTACTGCTCGGCCAGAGCCTGGGCGGCGCCATGGCGGTGCACTACCTGGGAATGCACCCCGAGCGGCAGAAGCAGCTGCGGGCGGTCGTTCTCGATGGCGTGCCAGCCAGCTATCGCGACGTGGCGCGCTACACCCTGGGCAAGACCTGGCTGACCTGGCCGTTACAGGTGCCGTTGTCCTGGGTGGTGCCCGATGGTGACAGCGCGATCCGCTCCATGCCGCGACTTTCTGGCGCACCCGTGCTGTTCTTCCACAGCATCGACGATACCATTGTGCCCCTGGACAACGGCCTGAGCCTGTACAAGGCCGCGCCGCCGCCGAAAGTCTTCCAGCTGACCCGCGGCAACCATGTGGAAACCTTCGGCGAACCGGTCTGGCGCGAAGTGATGCTGCGCTTCCTCGACGATCCGCAGCGCTTCACCGGATTGCGCCGGCTGGCCGAAGTCCCGAACTCGTCAACGCCAGAACCTGCTAAAGCAGCCTCCGCCAAGGCGGACTCCCCAGAACAAGGCAAGCCATGAACGACCGCAATCCGATTTCGTACATCCTCACCGTCATCGCCACCATCTTCGTGTCGATCGGCACGCTCTGGTACTACGGCTACCTGCACTTCGCCAAACCCGAGGACGCACTTGAGCTGAGCCAGTTCACCATGCTCAAAAGCATCCCCGGCCAGGACACCAAGCTGTCGCTGGACCCGGCCGACCAGCAGGCGCAGTGCATCGACGGTGTGCTGGTGATGTTCGATATGACCCAGAAGGGCCTGACTGGCGTACTGGTCGACGGCCGCAAGCGTGCCGTACGCTGCATGGGCCAGGAGACTCCCCAGCAAGTGAAGTGACGGGAGCACCCTGGCGCGACAAGGGAGGAAGCACCATGAGCCACCCCGAAATCCGCGTCTGGCAGGGCGACATCACCCGCCTCGACCTCGATGTCATCGTCAACGCCGCCAACAGCTCGCTGCTGGGCGGTGGCGGTGTCGACGGCGCCATCCACCGGGCCGCCGGCCCGGAACTGCTCGCCGCCTGCCGTCCGCTGGGCGGCTGCAAGACCGGCGACGCGAAAATCACCCCCGGTTTTCGTTTACCGGCGCGCTTCGTCATCCACACCGTCGGGCCGGTCTGGCACGGCGGTGGGCATGGTGAGGCGGCGCTGCTCGCCCAGTGCTACCGCAACAGCCTGCAACTGGCCGAGAACAGCGGCCTGGCCAGCATCGCCTTCCCGGCCATCAGTACCGGTATCTATGGCTTTCCCGCCGAAGCGGCGGCGCAGATCGCTGTCGATGAGTTGCGACGTCCGCGCGGGCAGGGGAGTTCGCTGAGGGAGATGGTGCTGGTGGCGTTCTCGACCGAGATGGCGGAGTTGTACCGGCGGCTGTTGGGCTGAGGGCTTATCCGTCGGCCCGCTCCTGCCGCACCGGGAGCCTCGAACGTAGGATGGCGTGGAGCGAAGCGATACCCATCGTGGCGGATAACGCTGCGCGTTATTCGCCCTACGGGCTGCTCGCGAATCGCCCAACGCCGATGCAGCCGGGAAATTTGTTCGCGAGCAAGAACTAGGCGTCCCCCTCGCTCTTGCAAGGGCAGGAGCGAGCAAGAGGCCAAGGCAACTCAGCCCTGGTAGCGCAACAACCGCAACCCATTGAACACCACCAGCAAACTGGCGCCCATGTCGGCGAACACCGCCATCCACAGCGTGCCTTCGCCGGCCAGGGTCAGGGCCAGGAACACGGCCTTGATGCCCAACGCCAGGCTGATGTTCTGGATCAGTACGCGATGGGTCTGGCGCGACAGGCGAATGAAGGACGGCAGCTTGCGCAAATCGTCGTCCATCAGCGCCACGCCGGCGGTCTCGATGGCGGTGTCGGTGCCCGCCGCGCCCATGGCGAAGCCGATGTCGGCGCGGGCCAGGGCCGGGGCATCGTTGATGCCGTCGCCGACCATGCCGACGCGACGCCCGCCTTCCTGGCGCTGCTTCACTTCGTTGAGCTTGTCCTCCGGCAGCAGGTTGCCCTGCGCCGCATCGATGCCTACCTGGGCGCCGATGGCGGCGGCGGTGTGCGGGTTGTCGCCGGTGAGCATCAGGGTTTTCACCCCCAGTTCGTGCAGCTGCGCAACGGCTTCGCGGCTGGTTTCCTTGACCGCGTCCGCCACCGCGAACAGGGCCAGCGGGCCTTCAGCGTCGAGTAGCACGATCACCGTCTTGCCTTGTTGTTCGAGTGCGTCGAGGCGGGCTTCCAGCTCCTTCGAGCACAGCTCCAGCTCCTCCACCAGCCGGTGGTTGCCCAGGTGGTAGGTGCGGCCGTCGATCTCGCCCTTCACGCCGCGGCCGGGCAGGGCGGTCAGCTCGCCGACACTGTACAGCGCGACGTTGTCGGCTTCGGCGGCCTGGGCCACGGCGTGCGACACCGGGTGATCCGAGCGAGCGGCGAGGCTGGCGGCCAGGGCGCGCACGTCGCCGGCGGCGGATTCGCGCAGGGCGGTAAAGTCGGTCTGGCGCGGCCGGCCTTCGGTCAGGGTGCCGGTCTTGTCCAGGGCGATCCAGTTGAGCGAGCGACCCAGTTCGAGGAAGACCCCGCCCTTGATCAGGATGCCCATGCGTGCCGCCGCCGACAGTCCGCTGACGATGGTCACCGGAGTGGAAATCACCAGGGCGCAGGGGCAGGCGATCACCAGCAGCACCAGGGCGCGGTAAACCCAGTCCAGCCAGGCCGCGCCGAAGAACAGGGGCGGCAGCAGGGCCGTGGCGATGGCGATGAGGAACACCACCGGGGTATAGATGCGCGAGAACTGGTCGACGAAGCGCTGGGTCGGCGCGCGCGAGCCCTGGGCTTCTTCCACGGCGTGGATGATCCGCGCCAGGGTGCTGTCGTCGGCCACGCGGGTGACGCGGTATTCCAGCGCGCTCTCGCCGTTGATGGTGCCGGCGAACAGGGTGTCACCCGCCTGTTTCTCTACCGGCAGACTCTCGCCGGTGATGGGCGCCTGGTTGACGCTGGAGCGACCGTCGAGCACCTCGCCGTCCAGGGCGATGCGTTCGCCGGGGCGCACGCGGACACGGGCGTTCAGTGCCACCGATTTGGCCGGCACGTCGCGCCACTCGCCATCGAGCTGCACGGTGGCCTGCTCCGGCGCCAGTTGCAGCAGCCCGCGGATGGCGTTGCGCGCACGCTCCAGGGACTTCGCCTCGATCAGCTCGGCGATGGCGAACAGCACGGCGACCATCGCCGCTTCCGGCCACTGGCCGATCAGCATGGCGCCGGTCACGGCGATGCTCATCAGGGCGTTGATGTTCAGGTTGCGGTTCTTCAGCGCGATCCAGCCCTTGCGGTAGGTCGGCAGGCCGGCGCCGAGGATGGCCGCGACGGCCAGCGCCGCCACCAGCCATTGCGGGCCGATGGCGAACCATTCGAAGAATTCGGCGCCCGCTGCGGCAACGCCGGCCAGCGCCAGCGGCCACCAGGGCTTCTGCTTGGCGGCGGGGGCGGCGATCGGGGCGTTGTCGTCCAGCGGCTCGGCCTGCATGCCCAGCGAGGCCACCAGTTTCTGCAGCGGCTCGATGCTGTCGAAGCGGTGCTGTACGCGCAGCAGGCGCTGCATCAGGTTGAAGTCGAGGTTTTCCACCGCTGATACCCGGCCGAGGGCGTCGCGCAGCAGGCGTTCCTCGGTGGGGCAGTCCATGGCCTCGATGCGCAGGCTGGACCAGCGCAGTTCGCCACTGGCGGCGCCACTTGCCGCCGTTGCGGCTTCCTGGGCCCGAGCAGTGCGATCCTCGCCATGTCGGTGATCATGGGTGTGATCGTGATCGTGGCCATGCTCGTGTTTGTGCGGGGCAGGTTCGGCGGCCGGAGCGCGCAACAGCGCGCCCTTGTCGCAGCCGCAGCAGCTGGCGGCTGCACTGTGTTCCTGATCCTGGACGGGGCCGTGGATGATCGGACCCTGGCGATTGGCAGTCATGTCGTCCGTTCCTGTTTGACGAGTTGCTGCTGATTGCACACCCTGTAGTAACTACAGAGTCAAGCCTGTATTCAACCAGGAGGTCAAAGATGAAGATCGGTGAACTGGCAAAGCTGACCGGTTGCCCGGTGGAGACCATCCGCTACTACGAGCGCGAAGGCCTGCTGCCGGAGCCTTCGCGCAGCGAGGGCAACTACCGGCAGTACGATGCCATCCACGTGGAGCGCCTGTCGTTCATCCGCCACTGCCGCTCGCTGGACATGACCCAGGAGGAGATCCGCATCCTGCTGGGGCTGCGTGATCGCCCCGAGTCCGACTGCGGCACCGCCAACCGGCTGATCGACGAACACCTGCACCACGTCGAGGTGCGAATCGCCGAGTTGCAGTCGCTCAGCCAGCAACTGCAGGACCTGCGCGCCCGTTGCAGCGGCGATGGCAATAGCGAGGATTGCGGCATCCTGCGCGAACTGGAGCAGCCGGCGGAACCGTCGGTGATTCCAGAGGCCTGCGTGGAGGCGGGGCATTTGCATGTGCCGGGCGTTCACGGCCGGCACTGACGGCCTCACTGGCGCTTGCATGGCAAACGCGGCTGCGGGCTCTTCGTAGGAGCGAGCTTGCTCGCGAACCCGACCAATAGCGGAGTCGCCGGAAAGTGTGTTCGCGAGCAAGCTCGCTCCTACAGTTAAAGCAAAGCGCCCCGGCGATTGCCGGGGCGTTTTCATTCAGGAGTGATTGGCCTGCCCCTCGGCCTCCGTCAGCTCTTGCAGGTACTTGCGCGACAGCTGCAGGAAACGCGGTGTCGGGCCGATGTCCTCGTAGATCGGATCGCCCTGTTCGTCCTGCGCCACCACCTTCTGCCCCTGCACGTAGGGGAAGCTCGCCTCCAGCTCTTCAAGGGCCGAGCCGACCAGCTCTCCCAGGATTTCCTCGACGCTGCGCTTGGGGTACATGTCATGCAGCGCCGCCAGCCGCGCGGCGGTTTCCACGTCCAGCGGGATGCTGTAGTGATGCTTGGTCATGCGCCCCCTGGCGTTCTGTTCCCAATGGCGTACCAGATAGCGGATTTTCATGTTCACCTCTGTGGCCCGTTCGTGGCGGGCATGTGGGGCGGGCCTCGTGGGGCCGCCTGGGTGTTTTCCCGATCGCTTCGGGATCACTTTGAGCCTAGTCGCTGTCCGAGCTGGAATGCTGGCGTTCGTCGCACGCTTGTCAGTGCGTGTCGTCAGCGGCACTGTGTAGATCACTCAGCCGAGGTCTCTCGTCCAGGGATCTCTAACGCCAAGGTTCTCTAACTCAAGGACTCTCTAACTCGAGGGCTCTCTCACTCAAGGAGAATGGTCATGCCGGATATCGATGCGCGCCTGCGCGAGGACGTCCACCTGTTGGGCGAGCTGCTGGGGCACACCATCCGCGCCCAGTACGGCCAGGGCTTCCTCGACAAGATCGAACTCATCCGCACCGGCGCCAAGGCCGCGCGGCGCGGCTCGGCGGAGGGCGCCCGGCAGTTGACGGCAACCCTCGACGTGCTGGGCGAGGACGAACTGCTGCCGGTGGCGCGGGCCTTCAACCAGTTCCTCAATCTGGCCAACATCGCCGAGCAGTACCACCGCATTCGCCGGCGCACCCCCAAGGAGCCGGAGCCCTTCGAGAACCGTGTGCTGGGCGAGTTGCTCGCGCGCCTGCGCAAGTCCGGCCTGGGCGCCGAAGGGCTGGCGCGGCAGGTCGCGGAGCTGGAGATCGAACTGGTACTGACCGCGCATCCCACGGAAGTGGCGCGCCGCACCCTGATCCAGAAATACGACGCCATGTCCGCTCAACTGGCCGCCGACGATCACACCGATCTGCTGCCGGAAGAGCGCGAAGCGGTACGCGAACGCTTGCAGCGGTTGGTCGCCGAGGCCTGGCACACTGAGGAAATCCGCCGCACCCGGCCAACGCCGGTGGACGAAGCCAAATGGGGTTTCGCGGTCATCGAACACTCGCTCTGGCAAGCGCTGCCGGCCTTCCTCCGGCATGTCGACGCCACTCTGCAACAGACGCTCGGTGAGCGCCTGCCGCTGTCCGCCGCGCCGATCCGCTTCGCCTCCTGGATGGGCGGCGACCGCGACGGCAACCCCAACGTCACCGCCGCAATCACCCGCGAAGTCCTGCTACTGGCGCGCTGGATGGCCGCCGACCTGTACCTGCGCGATGTCGACAGCCTGGCGGCGGACCTCTCCATGCAGCAGGCCAGCGCCGAGCTGCGCGCCGAGGTGGGGGACATTGCCGAACCCTATCGCGCGTTGCTCAAGCAATTGCGCGAACGTCTGCGCGCCACCCGCGCCTGGGCCGAGCGGGCCATCCACAGCGGTGAAGCGCCCTGCGCGGAAGTGCTGACGGACAACCGCGAACTGCTCGAACCCTTGCAGCTCTGCTATCGCTCACTGCAGGACTGCGGCATGGGCGTGATCGCCGATGGCGCGCTGCTCGACACCCTGCGCCGCGCCGCCACTTTCGGCCTGTTCCTGGTGCGCCTGGACGTACGCCAGGACTCCACGCGCCACGCCAGGGCAATGAGCGACATCACCGAATACCTCGGCCTGGGCAACTACGCCGAATGGGACGAAACCGTGCGCCAGGAATTCCTCCTGGAAGAACTCGCCAGCCGTCGCCCCCTGCTGCCGGCGAACTACGCGGCATCGCCGGAGACCGCCGAAGTTCTGGCGACCTGCCGGGTAGTGGCCGAGGCGTCGACGGCGTCGCTGGGTTCCTACGTGATCTCGATGGCCGGGCAGCCCTCCGATGTGCTCGCCGTGCAGTTGCTGCTCAAGGAGTGCGGACTGCAGCGTCCGATGCGCGTGGTGCCGCTGTTCGAGACCCTGGACGACCTGGACAACGCCGGCCCCTGCATCGACCGCCTGCTCAGCCTGGACAGCTATCGCACCGGCCTGGCCGGCCCGCAGGAAGTGATGATCGGCTATTCCGACTCGGCCAAGGACGCCGGCACCCTGGCCGCTGCCTGGGCGCAGTACCGCGCGCAGGAGGCGTTGGTGGAAATCTGCCGCAACCACGGTGTCGAGCTGCTGCTGTTCCATGGCCGTGGCGGCACCGTTGGTCGTGGCGGCGGCCCTGCCCACGCGGCGATCCTCTCGCAGCCGCCGGGCTCGGTGGCCGGGCGTTTCCGTACCACCGAACAGGGCGAGATGATCCGCTTCAAGTTCGGCTTGCCGGGCATTGCCGAACAGAACCTCAACCTTTATCTGGCTGCCGTGCTCGAAGCCACGCTGCAACCGCCGCCGGTGCCGGAACCTGCCTGGCGCGAGGAGATGGACCGGCTCGCCGCCGATAGCCTGGTGGCCTACCGCGCCGTGGTGCGGGATAACCCGCAGTTCGTCGACTATTTCCGCGAGGCCACGCCGGAGCAGGAGCTGGGCCGCCTGCCGCTGGGCAGCCGTCCGGCCAAGCGCCGCGAGGGTGGAGTGGAAAGCCTGCGGGCGATTCCCTGGATCTTCGCCTGGACCCAGACGCGCCTGATGCTGCCGGCCTGGCTGGGCTGGGAACACGCCCTGTTCAAGGCTATCGAGCGCGGCGAAGGCGCGCTGTTGGGGCGTATGCGCAAGGAGTGGCCGTTCTTCACTACGCGCATCGACATGCTGGAGATGGTGCTGGCCAAGGCCGACCGGGAAATCGCCCAACTTTATGACGAACGACTGGTGCAATCGGAACTGCGACCATTAGGTGCACATTTACGCGACCTATTGTCGCAGTCGGTGCGCGTGGTGCTGGGGCTGACCGGGCAATCCCAGTTGCTTGGCAACGCCGCCGAGACGCGCGAATCGATCGGTGTGCGCAACACCTACCTGGACCCGCTGCACCTGCTCCAGGCCGAACTCCTTGCCCGCTCCCGGCGCTGCGCGGGCGACGCCTGCGGCGGTCTGGAGCAGGCGATGCTGGTCACGGTGGCGGGTATCGCCGCCGGTTTGCGCAACACCGGCTGAGGTCGTTCCACCCCCCACTAATGGTGGATTGCACGACCCCGAAATGGGGGTAATTTGAAGGCTGATCGGGGGTGATTTTGTCGCCCACGATCGGCTTGTACGGTCGCCGAGGGCGGCTTGTATGGTGGGGGGCCGCTGTGTATCGTTGGCAACCTTTCGGCGCGCATCTGCGCCATAAAAAGCATGATGAGATTGGCCCCAAGAGGCGGATCCGTGATTTCGCTTAACAAGTATTAAGGAGCATATCGATGCGTGTGATTCTGCTCGGGGCGCCCGGTGCCGGCAAAGGTACCCAGGCTCGCTTCATCACTGAGAAGTTCGGCATTCCGCAGATCTCCACCGGCGACATGCTGCGTGCGGCGGTCAAGGCGGGCACCGAACTGGGCCTGAAGGCCAAGAGCGTGATGGACGCCGGCGGTCTGGTCTCCGATGACCTGATCATCAACCTGGTGAAAGAGCGCATCGCTCAACCCGACTGCGCCAAGGGTTTCCTGTTCGACGGTTTCCCGCGCACCATTCCCCAGGCTGAAGCCATGAAGGAAGCCGGTGTCACCATCGACAACGTGGTCGAGATCGCCGTGGACGACGAGGAAATCGTCGGCCGCATGGCTGGTCGCCGCGTACACGCAGCCTCCGGCCGCGTCTACCACATCCAGCACAATCCGCCGAAGGTGGAAGGCAAGGATGACGTGACCGGCGAAGACCTGCTGCAGCGCGAAGACGACAAGGAAGAAACCGTGCGTCACCGCCTGTCGGTCTACCATTCGCAGACCAAGCCGCTGGTCGATTTCTACCAGAAGCTGGCCGCCGTCGAAGGCACCCCGAAGTACACCTGCGTCGAAGGTGTCGGCTCGGTGGAGCAGATCACCGCCAAGGTGCTCGCCGCTCTGAGCTGATTGCCCCGCGCAATGCCAAAGGCCCGCACAATGCGGGCCTTTGGCGTTTATAATGCCTGCCCTTTTTCATCGCCCTGTTTTTTAACGTCCTATGGAAAACACCATGCCCACGCTGCTGGCCCTGGATACCTCGACTGAAGCCTGTTCCGTCGCCCTGCTGCATGACGGCCGCCGGTTTGTTCGCCATGAGGTGATCCCGCGCCTGCACGCCCAGCGCCTGCTGCCAATGGTGCAGGACATCCTCGGCGAAGCCGGTATCGAACTGGCCGCCGTGGATGCCATCGCCTTCGGTCGCGGCCCCGGCGCCTTCACCGGCGTGCGTATCGCCATCGGCGTGGTCCAGGGCCTGGCCTTCGCGCTGCAGAAACCGGTGCTGCCGATTTCCGACCTGGCGGTGCTCGCCCAGCGTGCTCACCGCGAGCAGGGCGCTACGCAGGTGGCCGCGGCGATCGACGCGCGCATGGACGAGGTGTACTGGGGTTGCTACCGCGAGGAGCAGGGCGAGATGCGTCTGGCCGGCGCCGAAGCGGTGCTGCCGCCGGAGCGTGTGGAGCTGCCGCGCGATGCCCAGGGTGAATGGTTCGGCTCCGGCACCGGCTGGGGCTTCGAGGAGCGCCTGGCAGTGAAGGTCGCCGGTCGCGACGCCAGCCTGCTTCCCCATGCCGAAGACCTGCTGACCCTGGCCGAATTCGCCTGGGCGCGCGGCGACGCCGTTGACGCAGAGCAGGCCCAACCGGTTTATCTGCGCGACAACGTGGCGACCCCCAAGAAGGCCTGATCCATGCCAATTGCCAAGGCCCAGGGCCCTCGTTAGAGTGATTGGTATCCCCTCCGAGTTTCCACGAAATGCGTATCGACGGTCTCGTTTCCACCTCCCAGGCGCCTGAGCGCACTGCCCGCACGGGCACTGCGGTCATGCCCTATCGGGAAGTGCAGCGCGACGTCGAGTCGCGCCGCGAGCGGCCCGCGCCCACCTCGGCCAGCCAGGGCTTCGAGCAGCAGCCGCAGGCCCGCCGTGTCGAGGCCGGCAGCGCCAGCAGCTACAGCGTGCCGGCTACCCTGCGCGATAACCTCGAGTACCAGCGCCCCCTGAGTTCCCGAGCCGCCCAGGCGCTAGCCAGCTACGCCAGCACCGCCAGCATGGGCGGCCAGTACGAGGGCCAGGAAGTCCTGGGTCTCGACCTCTACGCCTGATTCCATGAGCTTGCCGTATTACCTGGGCTGTCCCTCGTGGAACGAGCCGGCCTGGCGCGGCAGCTTCTATCCCGGCGACCTGCGCGCCGCCGAGACCCTCGGTTTCTATTCCCAGGTGTTCAACGCGGTGGAAGGCAATACCACCTTCTATGCGCGGCCCAATGCCGACACCCTGAAGCGCTGGGCGCAGACCATGCCGGCGAACTTCCACTTCTGCGCCAAGCTGCCCCGCGACATCAGTCACGAAGGCGACCTGCGCGGACAGCTGGAAAATACCCAGGACTTCCTCGACCTGCTGGCGCCGCTGGGCGAGCGGGTTGCGCCGCTGTGGCTGCAGGTGTCCGCAAGCTTCGGTCCGGATCGCCTCGGTGAGCTGGCGGCCTGGCTGGACGCTTTTGCCGAACGCCGGCTGGCGGTGGAGGTGCGGCACCCGGCGTTCTTCGCCAAGGGCGAGGAGGAGCGGGCGCTTAACCGGTTGCTGCTGGACCGTGGCGTCGAACGCATCTGCCTGGACTCGCGCGCGCTGTTCGCCTGCCGCTCGGACGACCCCGCCGTGCTGCATGCGCAGTCGAAGAAACCGAAGGTGCCGGTGCGTCCGGCAGCCTTCAGCGACAGTCCCCAGGTGCGCTTCATCGGCGGCCCCGATCTGGATGCCAACGCGACCTACCTCGGGCCCTGGGTGGGCAAGGTTGTCGAGTGGATCGAGCAAGGCCTGACGCCCCACGTTTTCCTGCATACCCCGGACAACCACCGCGCGGCCGAGCAGGCGCAGCGCTTCCATGCCCTGCTGCGCGAACGTCTGCCGGGCCTGCCTGCACTGGCGGCGCCCAAGCCGGAAGTGGAACAGCTCGGCCTGCTCTGAGCGGCCGACTGTGCATGGCATGCCGGCGGCGACGGGACTAACCTGCTCCTTCCCCTGATCGGCAAGGAGATAGCCATGCCTTCCCAGCACGAAAGCACCCAACAACAGCGCGGCGAAGCGTTCCGGGCGCTGCACCAGCGCGATGGCCTGTTCGTTCTGCCCAACCCCTGGGATGCCGGCTCGGCGAAGATGCTCGCCCACCTGGGCTTCGAAGCGCTCGCCAGCACCAGCGCGGGGCTGGCCTTCACCCTCGGCCGGCCCGATGCCGAGGGTGCTGTGAGCCGCGAGGAAGCGCTGGCCAATGCACGGGCGATCATCGAGGCCACACCGCTTCCGGTGGCCGCCGACCTGGAAAACGGCTATGGCGACGAACCGGAGGCTTGCGCCGAAACCATCCGCCTCGCCGCTGCCTGTGGCTTGGTCGGTGGCTCCATCGAGGACGCCACGGGGCGCCCGGATACGCCGATCTACCCATTGGAACTGGCCGTGGAGCGGGTCAGCGCCGCCGTTCAGGCCGCCCGAGCGCTGCCGTTCCCCTTCACCCTGGCGGCGCGGGCGGAAAACCTGCTGCATGGGCGCTACGATCTGGATGACACCATTCGCCGACTGGTGGCCTTCGCCGAGGCTGGCGCCGATGTGCTCTATGCGCCGGGCCTCAAGACCAGGGAAGAGATCGCAGCAGTGGTCAGCGCGGTGGCGCCAAGGCCGGTCAACGTACTGGTGGGCTCACAGGCGCTGCAGTTGAATCTGGAGGAGCTGGCAGAGCTGGGCGTCAAGCGCGTGAGCGTTGGCTCCAACCTGGCGCGGGTAGCTTTCGGCGCCTTCTTCAGCGCGGCCGAAGCGCTGGCCAAGGGCGACCTGACGCTGATGGGCAGGGCGATGCCGTTCGACCGGATCAACCAGTTGTTCCGCGGCTGAGCTGTCGTCACCGATACGCCGTTAAGGCCGGAGGGCGGCGCGCTGCGCTAGAATCGCGGTTTTTTCCAGGATCGCCCGTCATGACCGAGACTCTCACCCCGCCGCGCTTCGTCGTCCAGGCGCTGGCGCCCGCCTGGCAGGCCGCCGCCGAGCAGTGGGCGCAGCGGCTCGGGCTGCCGATGGGCGAGGGTGATGCGGACTTTGCCCTGCAACTGGGCGATGACGGGTTGCAGCTGCTGCAACTGGGGCCGGACTCGCCTGGCCCGGTGCGGGTGGACTTCCTCGAAGGCGCCACCGCCCATCGCCGGCAGTTCGGTGGCGGGGCCGGGCAGATGATCGCCAAGGCGGTGGGCATCCAGCAGGGTGTGCGTCCCCATGTGCTGGACGCCACCGCTGGGCTGGGCAAAGACGCCTTCGTGCTGGCGACCCTGGGTTGCGAGATGGATCTGACCGAGCGCCAGCCGATCATCGCTGCGTTGCTTGAGGACGGGCTGGCTCGTGCGGCGGGGGATTACGAGGTCGGCGCCATCGTTGCGCGCATGCGTCTGTTGCAGGGCAACGCCATCGAGCGCATGGCCGCGTGGGAAGGGGAGGCACCGCAGGTGATCTACCTCGACCCGATGTTCCCGCACCGCGACAAGAGCGCCCTGGTGAAGAAGGAAATGCGCCTGTTCCGCCCGCTGGTGGGCGACGACCTGGATGCCCCGGCGCTGCTGGAAGCGGCGTTGAAACTGGCCAGCCACCGGGTGGTGGTCAAGCGCCCGCGCAAGGCGCCGATCATCGAGGGGCAGAAGCCGAGCTACAGCCTCGAAGGCAAGTCCAGCCGCTATGACATCTATCCGCTGAAAAGCCTGAAGGGCTGACCCTGCGCACCTGTCGGCGCGTTTCGCGGGCATGGCCCGCTCCTACGGGGATACGCCAAAACAATTGTAGGAGCGGGCCATGCCCGCGATCAGCCGGTAACGGTTGCTTCAGGGTTGGAACGCCCTGAGGAACAACGCCACCACTTCCTGCACATGGGCCTCGGCTTCCGCTTCCGTGGGCGCCGTTTCGCAGCCGATCAGCAGGCGGAAGTGCACGCAGCCCTGTACCAGCATCAGGAAGTGCTCGGCCGCCCGGCGCGGGCAGTCCATCTGCAATTTGCCCTGCTGGCGCGCCAGCTCCAGCAGGCGCTCCATCTGGTCCAGCACGCGTTGCGGGCCGGCCTCGAAGAAGAGTTGCGACAGGTGCGGGTTCCCCGCGCCCTGGGCCACCATCAGCCGGCTGAGGGAGATCGCCTCGGGGCTGTTGATCAGCTGGTTGAACCCGCGCGCCAGGGCCAGCAACAGACTTTCGAACGGCTCGTCGGCCGGCGGCTCGGCGAACAGCTCGGGCATGCGCTCGGCGCACTTGGCCTGCACCGCTTCGACGAACAGCGTCTCCTTGTCGGTGAAGTGGCTGTAGACGGTGAGTTTCGAGACGCCAGCCTCGGCGGCGATGGCTTCCATGCTGCTGCCGTCATAGCCGAAGCGAATGAACAGGTCCTTCGCCGCTTCGAGGATGGCCTTGCGTTTGGCGGGGTCCTTGGGGCGACCCGGCCCATTGGAGGGAGTCGAGAGTGACATGATTTTACATTTCTAATACTGGACTGGTGGGTTCTGTATTTTTACTATACCGGGGAGTATAAGAATTCAACCGCGCTTTGCGAAAGGTCACACATCATGTTCCGCCATGCTCTGTCTGTCGCGCTTCCTGCCGTCCTTTCCCTGTCCCTGGTCGCCTGCGGTTCCGGCGAGCCGCCCAAGCCGGCGGTACGCCCGGCGATGGTGGTGCAGCCGCTGCCGGCCCGGGATGTTACCGAAGCCTATCCCGGCGAGGTACATGCCCGGCATGAGCCGGAGCTGGCCTTCCGCATCGGCGGCAAGGTCAGCCGACGACTGGTCGAGGTGGGCGAGCGCGTGAAGAAGGACCAGCCGCTGGCGGAGCTCGATCCGGAAGACGTCCGCCTGCAGCTCGAAGCCACGCGCGCCCAGGTGGCCGCCGCCGAGGCCAACCTGCAGACCGTCCGTTCCGAATACGCCCGCTACAAGACGCTGCTCGAACGCCAGTTGGTCAGCCAGTCGCAGTTCGACAACATCGAGAACACCTACCGCGCCGGCGAGGCGCGGGTGAAGCAGATTCGCGCCGAGTACGACGTGGCCCGCAACCAGGCGGACTATGCGGTGCTGCGCGCGCCCCAGGACGGCGTGATCGCCACCCGCCGGGTGGAAGTGGGGCAGGTGGTCGCCGCCGGGCAGACCGTCTTCACTCTCGCCGCCGACGGTGACCGCGAAGTGCTGATCAGCTTCCCCGAACATGCCATCGACCGCTTCCGCATTGGCGAGGCGGTGAGCGTTGAACTCTGGTCGCAGCGCGACAAGCGCTTCAGCGGCAAGATCCGTGAGCTGTCGCCGGCCGCCGATCCGCAGTCGCGCACCTTCGCCGCGCGGGTCGCCTTCGATGACGTCAAGGTGCCCGCCGAGCTGGGCCAGAGTGCGCGGGTCTACATCCAGGCCGCCGGCAAGGTACCCCTGGCGGTACCGCTGGCGGCGGTGACCGCCGAGGGCGGCAAGCCGTTCGTCTGGGTGGTCGATCCGAAGAATTCCACCCTGCACCGCCGTCCGGTGCGCATCGGCCCCTTCGCCGAGGACCGCGTGCCGGTGCTCGAAGGGCTGAGCAGTGACGACTGGGTGGTAGCCGCGGGTGTGCAGGTATTGCGTGAAGGGCAGGAGGTACGGCCGGTCGATCGGGAAAACCGCTCGGTCAAGCTGGTGGCGAAGGAGTAACGCCCGATGCAATTCAACCTTTCCGCCTGGGCGTTGCAGAACCGTCAGATCGTCCTGTTCCTCATGCTGCTGCTGGGCATCGTCGGTGCGCTGTCGTACACCAAGCTGGGGCAGAGCGAGGACCCGCCGTTCACCTTCAAGGCCATGGTGGTGAAGACCAACTGGCCGGGCGCGACCGCCGAGGAAGTCTCGCGCCAGGTGACCGAGCGCATCGAAAAGAAGCTGATGGAGACCGGCGACTACGACCGCATCATTTCCTTCTCCCGCCCCGGCGAATCCCAGGTCACGTTCATCGCCCGCGAGGACTTCCGCTCCCGCGATGTCCCCGAGCTCTGGTACCAGATCCGCAAGAAGGTCAACGACATCCGCTACACCCTGCCGCAGGGCATCCAGGGGCCGTTCTTCAATGACGAGTTCGGCACGACCTTCGGCAATATCTACGCGCTGTCGGGCAAGGGCTTCGACTACGCGGTGCTCAAGGACTATGCCGACCGCCTGCAACTGCGGCTGCAGCGGATCAAGGACGTCGGCAAGGTCGAGCTGGTCGGCCTGCAGGACGAGAAGATCTGGATCGACCTGTCCAACACCAAGCTCGCCACCCTCGGCCTGCCGCTGGCGGCAGTGCAGAAGGCGCTGGAAGAACAGAACGCGGTGACCGCCACCGGCTTCTTCGAGACCACCACCGATCGCGTGCAATTGCGCGTTTCCGGCCGCTTCGATTCGGTGGAGGACATCCGTGCCTTCCCCATCCGCGTCGGCGACCGCACCTTCCGCATCGGCGACGTGGCCGAGGTGCACCGGGGCTTCAACGACCCGCCCGCGCCGCGCATGCGCTTCATGGGCGAGGACGCCATCGGCATCGCCGTGGCCATGAAGGACGGCGGCGACATCCTGGTGCTGGGCAAGGCGCTGGACGACGAGTTCGCGCATCTGCAGCAGACCCTGCCGGCGGGCATGGAGCTGCGCAAGGTGTCCGATCAGCCCGCGGCGGTGCGCGAGGGCGTGGGCGAGTTCGTCCGTGTGCTGGCCGAGGCGCTGATCATCGTGCTGCTGGTGAGCTTCTTCTCACTCGGCCTGCGCACCGGCCTGGTGGTGGCGCTGTCGATCCCGCTGGTGCTGGCGATGACCTTCGCCTGCATGTACTACTTCGGCATCGGCCTGCACAAGATTTCCCTTGGCGCGCTGGTGCTGGCGCTGGGCCTGCTGGTGGACGATGCGATCATCGCCGTGGAGATGATGGCGGTGAAGATGGAGCAGGGCTACGACCGCCTCAAGGCGGCCAGTTACGCCTGGACCAGCACGGCCTTCCCGATGCTCACCGGCACCCTGGTGACCGCCGCCGGCTTCCTGCCGATCGCCACCGCGCAGTCGGGCACCGGCGAGTACACCCGCTCACTGTTCCAGGTGGTGACCATCGCGCTGCTGGTGTCCTGGGTCGCCGCCGTGGTGTTCGTGCCCTACCTGGGCGAGAAGCTGCTGCCGGACCTGGCCAAGCGCTACGCGGAAAAGCACGGAGGCACCGACAAGGGGCACGACCCGTATTCGACCGCCTTCTACCAGCGCTTTCGCCGCGTGGTGGAGTGGTGCGTGCGTTACCGCAAGACGGTGATCCTGCTCACCGTGGCCGCCTTCGTCGGCTCGATCATGCTGTTCCGCCTGGTGCCGCAGCAGTTCTTCCCGCCGTCGGCGCGCCTGGAGCTGCTGGTGGACCTGAAGCTGGCCGAGGGCGATTCGCTCACCGCCACCACCGAACAGGTCAACCGCCTGGAGAAGATGCTTGCCGAGCATCCGGGCATCGACAACTACGTGGCCTATGTCGGCACCGGCTCGCCGCGCTTCTACCTGCCGTTGGACCAGCAACTGCCGGCGGCGAGCTTCGCTCAGTTCGTGGTGCTGGCGAAGAACCTGGAGACCCGCGAGGAAATCCGCCAGTGGCTGATCAAGCACATGAACGAGGATTTCCCCACGCTGCGCACCCGCATCAGCCGCCTGGAGAACGGCCCGCCGGTGGGCTACCCGGTGCAGTTCCGCGTTTCCGGCGAGCACATCCCGGAAGTCCGCGCGCTGGCGCGCAAGGTCGCCGACAAGATGCGCGAGAACCCCCACGTGGTGAACGTGCATCTGGACTGGGAGGAGCCGAGCAAGGCGGTGTTCCTCGACATCGACCAGGAGCGCGCCCGCGCCCTCGGGGTGAGCACGGCGGATATCTCGCAGTTCCTGCAGAGTTCGCTGACCGGCTCCACGGTGAGCTTCTACCGCGAGGACAACGAGCTGATCGAAATCCTCCTGCGCGGCGACGAGCGCGAACGGCATGACCTGTCGCAGCTGCCGAGCCTGTCGATGCAGACCAGCAGCGGGCACAGCGTGGCGCTGTCGCAGGTGGCGACCCTGGAGTACGGCTTCGAGGAAGGCATCATCTGGCGGCGCAACCGCTTGCCCACCGTGACCGTGCGCGCCGACATCTACGACGACTCGCTGCCGGCCACCCTGGTGAAGCAGATCTCGCCGACCCTGGACCCGATTCGCGCGGAGCTGCCCGACGGCTACCTGCTGGACGTCGGTGGCACGGTGGAGGATTCGGCCAAGGGGCAGAACTCGGTGAACGCCGGTATCCCGTTGTTCATCGTGGTAGTGCTCAGCCTGCTGATGCTCCAGCTGCGCAGCTTCTCGCGGATGATCATGGTGTTCCTCACCGCACCGCTGGGGCTGATCGGCGTGACCCTGTTCCTGCTGATCTTCCAGAAGCCCTTCGGCTTCGTGGCGATGCTCGGCACCATCGCGCTGGCCGGTATGATCATGCGCAACTCGGTGATCCTGGTGGACCAGATCGAGCAGGACCGTGCCCACGGCCTGGATACCTGGCACGCGATCATCGAGGCCACGGTGCGGCGCTTCCGCCCCATCGTGCTGACCGCGCTGGCGGCGGTGCTGGCGATGATCCCGCTGTCGCGCAGCGTGTTCTTCGGCCCGATGGCGGTGGCGATCATGGGCGGCCTGATCGTCGCCACGGCGCTGACCCTGCTGTTCCTGCCGGCGCTGTATGCGGCGTGGTTCAGGGTGAAGAAGGAAGCCTGATAGTCGCGGTACTGATCTCGTAGGATGGCGTGGAGCGCAGCGATACCCATCAATTGTGGCGCCGGCAGCATGGGTATCGCCTGGGCTCCACCCATCCTACAGTCCCGCTCTTGCAAGTCGTGATTCGTGCCATACAAAAAAGCCCGGCAGATGCCGGGCTTTTTCTTTTGTCTTTCTGCGAGAGGCTCAGAGCACCCCGAACACCTTCTTGGCCATCCCGGTGGCCGCGGCGGTCGGGTTCTGGCGGATGTTCTTCTCCTGCTCGGCGATGACCTTGAACAGGCCGTCCAGCGCTTGCTCGGTCACGTAGTTCTCGACGTTGGCGCTTTTCGCGTCGACCACGCCGAAGGCTGCGGCCTGGCTGGCGAAGGCGTTGTACTGCTTGGCCACGCCGACCTGGTCGGTGGCCTGCTTGACGATCGGCAGGAACTTGGCGCGCAGTTGCTCGCGGCTGCTGCGGTTCAGGTAGTCGGTGGCGGAATGGTCGCCCCCCTGGAGGATGCCCTTGGCGTCGGTCACGGTCATCTTCTTCACCGCGTCCACCAGCAGGGCCTGGGCCTGCGGCATGGCGGCCTCGGCGGCCTTGTTCATGCTCGCTTCCAGCTGGTCGACCTGGGCGCCCATGCCGAACTGCTTCATGGTCTTGGCGGCCTTGCCCAGCTTGCCGGGCAGCTCGATGCGCACCTGCGGGTCATTGCTGAAACCGCCGGGCTGGCTGAGCTGTTTCACGGCTACCTGCGCACCCTGGGTCAGAGCATCCTTCAGGCCGGTGGAGGCGTCGTTCTGGCTGAGGTCGGAGAGGGACAGGGCGAAGGCGTTGACCGAGAGCAGGGCGCCGACCAGCAGAGCGGGAATTCGCAACATCGAGACTTCCTTGAACGAAGCTCGGCGGCCGTTGTGGCCGTCGAGGTGGAGAATGAGGCGGGGAGATTAACGGACGAAGGCCGTTGGGGAAAACCCGGTGGCGCGGTGAATCAGCGCATTGGGTCGATGTGCACGTGCTGCGGCCCGTGCGGGCTTGCTCCCAGCGCCGGCCGCGCCAACTCCCGGGCCAGTCTATCGGACCGACCTGGGCAAGGTTGGTTCCCTCTTCAGAGGCGCTGTCGTCAAGCGCTATGGACTGGCGTCGAGGTCATCAGCGCCACTCCTCGGGTGCGGCGGATTTCCAGTCGCTGAACGCCGACTTCAAGTCGAACTGATAGGGATAGCCCAGTTCGACGAGGCGAGCGGGATGGATATTGTTGGAGCGCACCAGCTTGCGGATGCGGACCGGACTGAAGGGGTGGCGAATGCCCAACGGACGAGCGATCAGGTCTATGCAGTGGGCTGTGCAAAGCAGGACGGGAAAAGGGATCTCCGGCACGCGCCGTTTTACTCCGGCCACCTGGCAGACGGTGTCGACATAGTCCTGGATCGATGGGCCGGGATTCATCGACATGTTGAACAGTGAGAAGTGCTCTCCCTGGGCTTTCTGCCGTTCGAGCATCCACCACATGGCGTTGCACAGCTCCTTCACGTAGGTGCCGGCTTTGCGGGTATCGCGATTGCCCATGTAGAAGAAGTAACGGCGCAACACTGCCTTGATCAAGCGGGAGACGTTGCCACCCTCGCCAGGACCGAACACGACGCCGGGTCGAACGATCACCAGATGCCGATTGTCCTGGTCCGCGGCAAGCCAGGCCAGGTGCATCTTCTCCGCCACCAGCTTCGATCCGCCATAGGCGGTCATGGGCACTGGCAGCGAGCGCTCATCTTTCTGTTCTTCACTCGGTCCGTAGGGAGAGATGGAGCTGGTGAAGATGATTTCGTTGCAACTCACGTGCTCGGCCCAGGCGCAGACGTGCTGGGCGCCTTGGAGGTTGGTTTCGTAATACTCGAAGTCGTCATGTCCGGGTTCGCGATGCACGGCCGCGAAATTGGCAATGATTGAAACCGGCTCCATGGGCGCCCAGTCGATGGGCTGGCGAACGTCGCCGGGAATCTCGACGATGCCGGCCGACTCTCGCACCAGCTTCGTCCGGTAGGGGAAAGGCTTGTCGGAGACCTGCTCTTTGTCGAACAGGTACACCTTGTCAAAGGCCCCCGTCGAAAGCAGGTGCCTGGCGAAGAAAACGCCAATGAATCCGGAGCCTCCGAAGATGACAGCGCAGCGCATAGTGGACCTGCAATAGGTGAGTATTGAAGTGAGCCATCAACTGCTGGACGGCGGGCGGTCACCAGTCATGACGACGGGAATGGCCCCGTCGTCGTCCTCAAGAGTGGTGTCTGGCCTCTTGAGATGAATTGGCTTCATGCTTTTCTGTCGAGGGCGCATGGGTAATGGCCAGTGCTTGGTCAACGAATGCCTTGATGCGCTGCTGGAATACGGGCTTGGCGAACCGCTGCGCATGCAGATGCATTTCCGCCGGCGAGAAGTCGAACTCGCCGCGCTCAAGCTGACCCACTGCCGCCATCAACGCATCGACACTCTGCTCCTGAAACAGGATGCCAGTCTGGCCATGAATGACGGTGTCCAGGGCACCGCCTTTGCCATAGGCCAACACGGGGGCGCCTGCCGCCATGGCTTCGACCGGGACGATGCCGAAGTCTTCGATCCCCGGGAAAATCAGGCCACGGCAGCGCTGCAAGAGATCCTGGATGACTGAAAAAGGCTGACGCCCCATCAACTTGATGTTCGGAGCGGCAATCTTCTTCAGCGACTCGAACAATTCACCTTCGCCGACCACAACCAGGGGGAGTCCGAGTCTGTTGAAGGCTTCAACCGCCATGTCGGCGCGCTTGTAAGCGACCAGTTGTCCCAGGCATAGATAGAAGTCGCCACGCTCCAGTCGCGGATTGAAGTCCGAGACGTTGACGGGGGGATAGATGATTTCTGATTCGCGTCGGTAGAACTTGCGGATGCGCGAGGCGACGAAGGTCGAGTTGGCGATGAAGTAGTCGACTCGATCCGCCGAGAGCCTGTCCCAGACCCGGAGCCAATGGGCAATGACGGGGAAAAGCGTGCGAACGAAACGTCCCGCGCCGGCGAGGTACTCATGGTACATGTCCCACACATAGCGCATCGGGGAGTGGCAATAACAGATGTGCACGGCATCCGGGCGTGTAATGACTCCCTTGGCAGGGCCCGATTCGCTGCTGATGATCAGGTCATATTGGGTGAGATCGAGCTGCTCGAGCGCCAGTGGCATGAAGGGTAAGTACTTCTGATAGTGCTTGCGGGCCTTTGGAAGTTTCGAAATGAATGTGTTGTATATATTTCCCCGGAAGTTTCCAGGCAGTGCCTGGCGTACGACCTGCTCATCGCAGACGTGAATGAAGATGTCTGCATCGGGATAGAGTTCTGCGATAGCGGAGCAGACAGCCTCACCACCACGATTGCTCAGCCACCAATAGTGGATTATCGCGACTTTCATCAGGCGGACCTCTTGATTGAAGAGGTTATGTTTGAACGGGGAAGCCGTCGCCGAAAGGTATCGGTGATGTGAAGAGTCTTCATAGGCTGAGGCGGGCTCCGAGTCCGTTGAGCGACTACCAGGAGAGACCAAACAGCGGAATATGGTCGTGCAGAACCTCAGCGTAGCCCTTTTTCCCGGCGCGAGTTGAAGACCGGATGCCTCGCTCGTCGGCGGTCCGCTTATCGGCGCAGCAGTAGTCGGCCCGCCCAGCTTGCCACGGCGCGCTCGATCAAGCCGTAGCTGTGCTCGAAGGCTTCCGGCCCCTGGCGGTAGGGATCGGGGATCTCCAGCTCGCCCTGCCACTTGCCGAGCAGGAAGATTTTGCCGCGTACCTCTGGGATGCGTTGGATCACGCCCTGGACCTGGCCCTGCTCCATGGTCAGGATCAGGTCGGCCTCCTGGGCCAGCTCGGCGGTGAGTTGGCGTGCGCGGTGGAGTTGCGGGCGGTGGCCGTGGCATTCGAGGGTCGCCAGTGCGGCGCCGTCGATAGGTTGGCCGATCAGCGCACCGAGTCCGGCGGAGCCGATGGCGATGTCGCAGCCCAGCAAGGCCTCGCGCAGCAGATGTGCGGCGGTGGGGCTACGGCAGATGTTGCCGGTGCAGACGACAAGAATCCTGTTGATCACGAGAACGTTCCTGACCGCGACCGATGGATTGACCGCCAGAAATCTATCGGCCGCGATGCGCAGGCGTCAAGCGGCCGGTAGCAGCCGGCCGCTATGGGTCAGTTCCCCGGAGTGACCGCGGGTTGTCCGGCTGGCGCTGATTGATGCGGCTGCTCCAGGGCGACCTGGCGGATGGAGAGTCGGATTTCCGCCGGCAGCACCCGCTTCGCCGCGCCTTCGGCCAGCTCGCCGAGCAGCTCGTGGAAGCTCAGCTTGCCGTTCTCGTCCTTGCGCAGCACGTCCTCGTCCAACAGGGTCTGGATGAAGTGGCGGAACAGGCTCTTGTCGAAGAACTCAGGGGCGTTCAGGCCATGCAGGATCGACAGGCGCTGGGCCATCACGGTGCAGAGGTTTTCCAGCTCCTCGGCGGTGAGCTGCTTTTGCCCTGCGTTGAGCACCAGCGAGATGGACATGTAGAAGCGCTGCAGGGTCTGCGCGATGGCACGGGCCAGCAGGGTCAGCAGCACGTACTGGCGCGAGCTGGGCGCCGGGCGGATGAAGGTGTCGTTCTCCTGTTTGAGCAGCTCGCTGTCGACCATGGCCTGCAACCACTGGTCGACCACTGCGTCCAGTTCCTCCAGGCTCCAGCGGATGAACAGCTCGGCCTGCAGGTAGGGGTAGAGCGCGCGGGTGTAGCGCAGCAGCTGCTCGCGGCTGATGCGACCGCTGTTCTGGAAGAAGCTGGCGATCAGCGCCGGCAGGGCGAAGATGTGCAGTACGTTGTTGCGGTAGTAGGTCATCAGTACCGCGTTCTGCTCGTCGAGGTAGCAGATGCGGCCGAGGGCGTCCTTCTGCTCGCTGAGCAGGTTCATGCTCTTCACGTATTCGATCTGCTGCTGGCCGTTGCCGTCGGGCAGGGTGGCGCTGGGTGAGTAGGGCACCTTGCGGAGCAGGCCGAGGTAGAGGTCGATCACCCGTGCCAGCGCGGTTTCGTCCAGCGCCAGGCGGGTGGTGGAGAGCAGCGCCAGGGCCACCAGATTCACCGGGTTGATCGCGGCGGCGTCGTTGAGGTGGCGGGCGACGTCGCGGGCCAGGTGGTTGGTGGCGCCCGACAGCCAGGTCGGACGGAATTCGGGGCCCAGGTCCTGCTGGCGCCAGTCCGGTTGCTGCTGGTCGAGGAACCGCTCGAGGTGGATTGGTTCGCCGAAGTTCACCCAGACCTGGCCGAAGCGCTGCTTCAGCGCGCCGATGACCTTGAAGATGTCGAAGATCGACTCCTTCTTCTTCGCCGCGCCGCGCAGTTCGCCCAGGTAGGTGCGGCCTTCGAGCACGCGCTCGTAGCCGATGTACACGGGAACGAAGACGATGGGGCGGCGCGAGTCGCGCAGGAAGCTGCGCAGGGTGATCGCCAGCATGCCGGTGCGCGGATGCAGCATGCGCCCGGTGCGAGAGCGGCCGCCTTCGACGAAGTACTCGGTGGAGAAGCCGCGGCTGAACAGGGTGTGCAGGTATTCGTTGAATACCGCGGTGTACAGCTGGTTGCCCTTGAAGCTGCGGCGCATGAAGAAGGCGCCGCCACGGCGCAGGATCGAGCCGACGATGGGCATGTTGAGGTTGATGCCGGCGGCGATGTGCGGCGGCGTCAGGCCATTGCGGAACAGCAGGTAGGACAGCAGCAGGTAGTCGATGTGGCTGCGGTGGCAGGGCACGTAGACGATCTCGTGGCCTTGGGCGACGTCCTGCACGCGCTCGATGTGGTTGACCTTGACGCCCTCGTAGAGCTTGTTCCAGAACCAGGTCAGGGTCACTTCGAGGAAACGGATCACCGGGTAGGAAACGTCGGCGGCGATCTCGTTGGCATAGCGCAGCGCGGTGGCTTCGGCCTTCTCCTGGGAAATCTTCTGGGTGTCGCACTCTTCCTGGATCGCCTGGCGCACCAGCGGAGCGCGCAGCAGACCTTTCACCAGGGTGCGGCGATGGGAGAGATCCGGGCCGATAACCGCTGTCTTCTGGTTGCGGAAGTGCACCCGCAGGATGCGTTGCACCATGCGCAGGGTACGCGCGTGGCCCTTGTCCTGTTCCACCAGTTCGCGCAGGTGGATGGGCGCGGAGAACTGCACGCGGGTCTTGCGGCCGAGGATCAGGATGCGCGCCAGTTTGCGCAGGCGCCCGGTCACCGCCCAGTTGTCGGCGAATAGCAACTTCCAGGCGCTCTTTTCGCTATCCGGCGATTGTCCCCAGAACACGCTGACTGGGACGATCTGCGCGTCGTCGATACCGTTCTGGCCAATGGCATTGAGCGTGCGTACCAGCGCTGGCGGCGCGCCACGCTTGTCCTGGCGGCCGAGCCAGTCGGGCTCCGGGGTCAGGTAGAAGAAGGCTGCGGGCTCGATGGACTCGCCAATGGCGACCGGCATCACCGGGCGCGGCAGGCCGGCCTTGCGGCATTCGGTGTCGACTACCGCCAGGTCGCTGACCGAGGGCTGCTGCAGGACGTAGAGGACCGGTTTGCTGCGGTCGATCTTCAGGCTGAAGGACGACTGGTTGATGGTTTCCGAGCGCACCCAGAGGTAGAGCAGGCGGCGCAGGGCACCAAAACCGAAGCGGCGGAACGGGTAACGAGGCATACAGGCCCTATGGCTGGCAGAAATAAAACGAGCGATTGCTCAGGAGCGTAGTTTGCCGGATCAGGAGGCGCGCGGCAAAGCCGCGGGCGGCTGGTCGGCGGCAGCTGGCGCGCTATCGGCAGGGACTATTCTGCTTAATCAGGGTTCCAATTTATGGAGGTGGAACGATGCGTAAATTTACTTTTGGATGCTTGTTGGCACTGGCCTGCGTGGCGCCGGCAGGAGCGCAGTCGGTGGTACCGCTCAAAGGCCAGAGCAGTCAGCAGGTGCAGCAGGACATGGACTACTGCAACGGAGTGGCCGCCAATGCCGCGAGCAACGCAACCACTACCACCGACCCGAAGACCGGCGGGCGAGTGCGTGGTGCGGCCAGGGGCGCGGCGGCAGGGGCGGTCGCCGCTGAAGTGCGCGGTCAGCAGCACGACGAGATCTACGATCGGGCCAGCGACGATGCCAAGCAACAGTACCGGCAGAACCGTGCCGGCGAAGTGGCCGCCGCCGGAGCCGTGGTGGGGGCCTCCCGCCAGCGCCAGGATCGCCGCCAGGACCGCCGCGACCAGCAGGCCACGCAGAGTTCGGCCAGCTCCACCGCCTACAGCAGCTGCCTGCAGGGGCGTGGCTACCAGGTCAACCCGTGATATCTCGCGACCGCAGGCTGTGTCGGCCAGTTGAGGGTTTCGCCGTGGGCAGGATTCTGGCAATGCATCGGATCGATATGCAGGGATGCAAACCCTGATCGGAAAAGTGGCTCCGGGTGTTGCGAAAACGCCCGGAACCATCGTGCAAAGTTGTGCGGGAGTCCAAGTTCGAAACACTTTCGTTACGCAGGGTAACGAGCACCAAAATGGCCCTGCAGGCCCCGTAAAATGGCACTTTGGCCTGTTTGGTCATAGGCTCGCGGACTTGTTGAAAAAGTGCTTTTCAGCTGTAACTTTTGATTTATATACTCGGGATCGCGGTCGCCTTCGGGCGTTATTCGAATTGCCTTCCAACGCGCTTCGGGCACGGGTCGGATAATGAGGAAAACGTTCGTCGGACGAACCGTTGAAGTCCTCATTTCGGGGGCCACCCAAAAATAATAGGCAAGTTGGAGAGTGTGGTAATGGCTGATCGTGAGGTCGGAACCGTCAAGTGGTTCAATGACGCCAAAGGTTATGGATTCATTCAACGCGATAGCGGTCCGGACGTTTTCGTTCACTACCGTGCCATTCGTGGCGATGGTCACCGCTCCCTGGTCGAAGGCCAGAAAGTGGAGTTCTCGGTGATCCAGGGTCAGAAAGGCCTCCAGGCGGAAGACGTCTCGAAGGTCTGAGCCCCCGAATACAAAGGCCCGTCCATTGGACGGGCCTTTGTTTTTACAGCCTTGCGCAGGACGGCTTCAGCCCGTGCGCCAGGTAATCTCTTCGACGCCCGCGGCGGTCACCTTCAGCCAGCGATCCGCGTCCTCCTCGCCCTGGTCTTCGCTCCAGCTGCCCGGTGCGCAGCGCACTTCCACCTCCAGCGCGGCGTAGGCATCGCGGGCGCAAGCGACATCGTCGTCCCAAGGGGTGGCATCGCTGTCGAGGAACACGCTGTTCCACTTGCCCACGGCCTTGGGCAGCCAGGTCACCGGGATGCTGCCGGCGGTGCACTTGAAGGTCTCGCCCTGGGCGCGCCATTCGGAGCAGGGGCCAAGAGCCTTTTCCAGCCAGGCGGCGACGGAGGCCTGGTCGGCATCCTTGATGTAGATCTCGATATCCGGTTGGCGCATGGCGTCCTCGTTAGCCGGTTCAAGGCCGAGCCGAGCGATGCTCAGGCTAGGCAAAAATAAATTCAGAAACGCAGTTTACGTGGATAAATGAGTATTTTGATCGGACTCGCGCACGAGTTTGTTTTTAACGCCGCATGAGCGAGCGCAGACCGGCCTTGGGCCGGCTTCAGGGTTCTTGGCGTTCCAGCCAATCGTAGCGTACTGCGACGGTCACCTCGAAGGGCTCGGCGAGGATGCGCTCGCGCCGCTCGGGGTTTACCCGCCAGCCGTGGGGTGTCATCGCCAGCAGGTGCTCGCGGGCTTCGCGGGTGTGCAGCGGCAGCTTGAAGCTCAATTGTTCGGTGTGCGCCAGCTTGAGCTCTTCGGGCAGGTCGGCGAGGTGCTTGTCCTCGACGTACTCGCGCACTTCGTCGTACAGGCGCTGGCGCAGTTCCAGCAGGTGGTCGCGAGCAGGGCCCAGGCGCAGCACGCCGCCACCAGGGGTGAGCAGGCGCGCGGCTTCCTTCCAGTCGATCGGGCTGAACACGCTGGCCAGCAACTGGCAGGAGGCGTCGGCCAGTGGCACGCGGGCCATGCTGGCGACCATCCAGGTCAGTTGCGGGGCGCGCTTGCAGGCGCGTTTGACGGCCTCGCGGGAGATGTCCAGCGCATAGCCGTCGGCCTGCGGCAGGGCTTCGCCCAGTTGCGCGGTGTAGTAGCCCTCGCCACAGCCGATATCCAGCCAGCGACCCGGCGCGCGCTCAGCGGCCAGTTCGGCCAGGCGCTTGGCCAGTGGCGCGTAGTGGCCGGCGCCGAGGAAGTGTCGGCGCGCCTCGACCATGGCGGCGTTGTCGCCCGGGTCGAGGCTCTTCTTGTGCTGCACTGGCAGCAGGTTCAGGTACCCCTGGCGGGCGCGATCGAAGCGGTGCCCGGCGGCGCAGGCCACGCCGTTGTCGACCTCAGCGAGCGCCTCGCGGCAGAGCGGGCAGATCAGCATTATTTCTTCCCCAGGGTCGGCCCCAGCGGCTGCGGCAGGTCGTTGCGCAGCACGGTCGGCAGCGAACGGCGGCGCTGGGCGATCTGGTACACGCGCAGGGCGTAGCGGCGTTCGGCGGCGGGCGCGGGCGGCGGGGTATCGGGCTGGACGGCGCCCAGGCAGAACTTCTTGTTGTTTCCACTCATGCCAGCAGTCGCACCAGGGTCTGATAGTAGATTTCGGTCAGGACATCGAGGTCGCTGGCCAGTACGCGTTCGTCCACCTGGTGAATCGTGGCGTTCACCGGGCCGAGCTCGACCACCTGGGTACCCATGGTGGCGATGAAGCGTCCGTCGGAGGTGCCGCCGGAGGTCGACGGGGTGGTCTCGCGGCCAGTGACGGCGAGGATCGCGGCGGCAACGCCGTCGAGCAGCTCACCCGGTTGGGTGAGGAACGGCAGGCCGGATAGCGCCCAGTCGATGTGCCAGTCCAGGCCGTGCTTGTCGAGGATGGCGGCGACGCGCTGCTGCAGGCCTTCCACGGTGGATTCGGTGGAGAAGCGGAAGTTGAAGATCACCTTCAGCTCGCCCGGAATCACGTTGGTGGCACCGGTGCCGCCGTTGATGTTGGAGATCTGGAAGCTGGTCGGCGGGAAGTAGTCGTTGCCGTTGTCCCAGTGCTCGGCGGCGAGTTCCGCCAGGGCCGGGGCGGCCAGGTGGATCGGGTTCTTCGCCAGGTGCGGGTAGGCCACGTGGCCCTGCTTGCCGCGCACGCTGAGGGTGGCGCCGAGGGAGCCACGACGGCCATTCTTGACGATGTCACCCACCAGGGTGGTGCTGGACGGCTCGCCCACGATGCACCAGTCCAGGCGTTCGTTGCGCGCCTTCAGGCGCTCGACCACGGCCTTGGTGCCGTGATGGGCCGGGCCTTCCTCGTCGCTGGTGATCAGGTAGGCGATGCTGCCGCGATGGTCCGGGTGGTCGGCGACGAAGCGCTCGGTGGCGATGATCATCGACGCCAGGCTGCCTTTCATGTCCGCCGCGCCGCGGCCGCAGAGCATGCCGTCGGCATCGATCAGCGCGTCGAACGGCTGGTGTTGCCAGGCCTGTTCGGGGCCGGTGGGGACCACGTCGGTGTGGCCGGCAAAGCACAGCACCGGGCCGTTGACGCCGTCGCGGCCCTGGCGCAGGGCCCAGAAGTTATCCACATCCTCGATGCGCATGGGCTCCAGGGTGAAGCCGCAGGCGTCCAGGCGCTGCATCATCAGCTGCTGGCAGTCGGCATCGACCGGCGTGACGGAGGGACGGCGAATCAGCTCGCAGGCGAGGGCCAGTGTCGGCGAGAGGGACATTGAGGGCTTCCTGGGGGTGGAACGGAAAAGGCGCCCATCTTAAAGCAAAAACGCCGGCGATTGGCCGGCGTTCTTGGGAGGAGACGGATGGTGCTGGATGATCTGTAGGAGCGGACTCCGTCCGCGATGCTTTTCCGTCAATCGCGGGCGTAGTCCGCTCCTACGAGATATCTCCTCAGCTGGCTGGTGCGGCGTCAGCCGCCGGCGCCTCCTGCGGCCCCGGCGCCGATGACAGCAGCGCCATCACCAGTGCGGCGAGGTAGGGCAGGGACTGCACCAGCAGCATGGCCACCCAGAACATCATGTCCCGGCTCGGCACACCCTGCACCAGCACGATCCCCAGCGCCGCACCCCACAGCAGGAGCATGATGAACACTTCCTCGCGCGCCTCGGCGAGCGCCACGAGGATGCCGTGGTTGGAGGCCATCTTCGGCGTGCGGAAGAACGGGATGGTCTTGGTGAACGCCCCGTAAAGCACCGCCTTGGCAATGGTGTGCGACAGCGCCAGGCCCGCCACGGCCGCCTGGAACGAGCGCAGCAGGTTCACGCCCACCGCGCGGCGGTAGAGGAACATGATCTTGCCGAACTTGAAGAAGAACAGCGCCAGCGGCGGGATGGCGAAGATCAGCAGCGGCGGGTCGACCCGCTTGGGCACGATGATCATCGCCGACGACCAGAGCAGGGCGCCGATGGTGAAGAAGATGTTCATGCCGTCGGCGATCCACGGCAGCCAGCCGGCGATGAAGTGATAGCGCTGGCCGGTCTTGAGGTGGCTGTCCTTGCCCTGGAACAACGCGCGGGCATGCCCCTTCATGATCTGGATGGCGCCGTAGGCCCAGCGGAAGCGCTGTTTCTTGTAGTCGATGAAGGTGTCCGGCATCAGGCCCTTGCCGAAGCTCTGGTGCGAGTAGGCGGCGGAATAGCCCTTCTCGAACACCCGCAGCCCCAGTTCGGCGTCTTCGCAGATGGTCCAGTCGGCCCACTTCAGCTCGTCCATCACGGTACGGCGGATCATGGTCATGGTGCCGTGCTGGATGATCGCGTCGCGGTCGTTGCGGGTGACCATGCCGATGTGGAAGAAGCCCTTGTACTCGGCGTAGCAGAGCTTCTTGAAGATGTTCTCCTCGCCATCGCGGTAGTCCTGCGGCGATTGCACCACGGCGATCTTCGGATCGGAGAAGTGCGGCACCATGTGCTTGAGCCAGTTCGGCTCGACGCAGTAGTCGGCGTCGATTACCGCGACGACTTCGGCGTCTGGCGCGGTGTGCGGCAGGATGTAGTTCAGCGCGCCGCCCTTGAAGCCGGCCAGCGGCGCGACGTGGAAGAAGCGGAAGCGCGGGCCGAGTACCTCGCAGTAGTCACGCACCGGTTCCCAGACGGCCGGGTCCTTGGTGTTGTTGTCGATGATCAGGACTTCGTAGTCCGGGTAATCGAGCTTGGCCAGGGCGTCCAGGGTCTTCTTCAGCATCTCCGGCGGTTCGTTGTAGCAGGGCACGTGCACCGAGACCTTGGGGTGGTAGCCGAGGTCGGCGAGCACCGGGTCGAACGGCCGGCGGCGCTTGCGCACCCAGACGGTCTCGGCCAGTTCATGAGCCTCGGTGAGCAGCACGATGAACACGCCCAGCGCGCCGATCCCCAGCAGGCCGCCAACGGTCAGGCTGAACCAGGTGCTGTATTGCTGGCTGTAGTCGTAGCCGATCCACACCAGCACCGAACCGCCGGCGAAGGCGACCACGGTGAGGAAGGTGCGGCCACGCTGGCGCAGGGCGCTGCCGTCGATCATCAGCAGGGTCAGGGCGAGCAGCGCCATCACCACCGAGGCGACCGCCAGGACGCGCCACTGGGGAATGTTCACCACCGGCCCGTCGAAGTTGAACTTCGGCTGGCGCTGGGCGTTGTAGACGCCCCAGTAGGCGCCGACCGAGCCTTCGTCACCGACCTTCCACGGCTGGTCGAAGGCTTCGACGACGAAGTAGTTGTAGCCTTTCTTGTTCAGCGCGTTGGTCAGGCGACGCAGGTAGATGGCCTGGTCCGCCTGGGTGGCATCGGCACCGCCGCGCATGCGGCCGTTGCTCGGCCAGCCGACTTCGCCCAGCAGCAGCGGCTTGCGCGGGAACTTGGCGCGCAGCTCGCGGGCACGGTCGAGGACGAACTGCACCGAGTTCTCCATCGGGGTGGATTCCCAATAGGGCAGCACGTGCGCGGCGATCAGGTCGACATGCTTGGCCAGCGCCGGGAATTTCTCATAGATGTGCCACTGCTCGGCGGTGGTGACCGGCACCTTCACCGCCTTGCGCACGCGGTCGAGATAGCCGGTCAGTTGCTCCAGCGTCACCTCGCGGCGGAACAGCGCTTCGTTGCCGACGATGACCCGCACGACGCTGCGCGAGTTGTTGGCGATTTCGATGCCGCGCTCGATCTCGGCCTCGTTCTCGGCTTCGTCCGGGCCGATCCAGATCCCCAAGCTGACGCGCATGCCGAACTCCTCGGCCAGGCGCGGGATGTCGGCCAGCGAGCCCTTCACCGAGTAGGTGCGGATGTTGTCGGTCTGTTTCGACACCAGTTCCAGGTCGGAACGGATCTCGTCGTCGCTGGGGAACTGGTTCTTCTGCGGATTCTGGTTCAGGCGGAAGGGCGAGAAGGAGAATCCGGAAATGCTTTCCGGCCAGTCGGGAACGCTGACGGGACGGTTGTAAAGGGCCCAAAAGCCGGTGAACAGCGCCGCGAGGGCGACGAAGACCACCAGGTTGAGGCCGAACTTGCGTGCAGGCATGGTGCGATCGGGTTCCAAAGGGTGGAACGGGGAGGGGCCGGATTGGCGTCCGGTCGGGGCGCATCCTACCCCGCACTCCGGGGACTGTACAGATTGCCGGCGGTTCGCCGCCATGGGGCGTCGGACGCTGGCCTGCGACAGTTTAGAATGGGCTGTAGGCGCGTGAATGAGACTGCGCCAAATCAGGTTTGTTGCAGGCATGCCGACGGCGCCGCCGGATGGTTATAGAATGCCGGCCGTTTCGACTTGAGGTGTGGTGTATGGAACTGGATGAACAGCGTTTCGGTGGTATCGCACGGCTGTACGGCCGCGAGGGCCTGGAACGGCTGGCGGCCAGCCATGTGGCGGTGGTCGGGATCGGCGGCGTCGGTTCCTGGGCCGCCGAGGCGCTGGCGCGTAGCGGGGTGGGCGAGATTTCCCTGTTCGACCTCGACGACGTCTGCGTGACCAACACCAACCGCCAGGTGCATGCATTGCAGGGCGCCGTGGGCAAGCCCAAGGTCGAGGTCATGGCCGAGCGCCTGAAGGCGATCAATCCGGGCATCGTGGTGCACGCCGTGGCGGATTTCGTCACCCGCGAGACCATGGCCGACTACATCACCCCCGAGCTGGACTGCGTGATCGACTGCATCGACAGCGTCGCCGCCAAGGCCGCGCTGATCGCCTGGTGCAAGCGCCGCAAGCTGCAGATCATCACCACCGGCGGCGCGGGCGGGCAGGTCGATCCGACGCAGATCCAGGTCGCCGACCTGAACAAGACCTTCAACGACCCCTTGGCCGCCAAGGTCCGCTCCATGCTGCGCCGCGACTACAACTTCTCGCGCACGCCGGGCCGGCATTACAGCGTGCAGTGCGTGTTCTCCACCGAACAGCTGCGCTACCCGAAGCCGGATGGCACCGTGTGCCAGTCCAAGAGCTTCGTCGGCGAAGGGGTGAAGCTGGACTGCGCCGGCGGTTTCGGTGCGGTGATGATGGTCACCGCGACCTTCGGCATGGTTGCCGCTGCCAGGGCTGTGGACAAGATCGTCGCCGGGGCCCGCCGACCTTCGGAGCGCGCTGCGGGCTAAGCGCATTTGTAGGAGCGGATTTATCCGCGATGGTCTCCGACGCGATGCGCAGCAATCGCGGACGGAGTCCGCTCCTACGCATACGCAAGCGCCTCAGGCGCTGATCAAATCCTGCATCCGCGTCAGCACTGCATTCAAACCGTTGCTGCGCGACGGCGACAGTTGCCGGCCCAGTCCGAGCTGATCGAACCAATCGGGCAGATCGATGGCGGACAGCTCGCCCGCCGGCAAGCCTTCCACCCGTACCAGCAGCAACGCCAGCAGCCCGCGTAGCAGGCGCGCGTCGCTGTAGGCGCGGAAGTGCCAGCGGTCATCACGCCGATCGGCCACCAGCCAGACGTTGCTCTCGCAGCCCTGCACGCGATGCTCGTCGCCGAGTTCGGCTTCGCTCAACGGCTCCAGCCGTTCGCCCCATTGCATCAGCAGGCGGGCGCGCTGCTCCCAACCCTGAAGGGCAGTGAAGGCTTGCAGCGCTTCGGCGGCAGCGGTAGGCAGGCTCATCGCAGCAGGTCCAGGGTGCTGTCCAGCGCGGTGAAGAAGCGCTCCAGGTCGGCCCCGTTGTTGTACAGGCCGAGGGAGACGCGCAAGGCGCCGGCGACATCCAGGGTCTTCATTAACGGCATGGCGCAGTGGTGCCCGGCGCGCACCGCGATGCCCTGCTCGGTGAGCAGGTGGCCGAGGTCCGAGACGTGCACGCCATCGACTACGAAGCTGGCCAGCGCCACTTCAGGTTCGCCCAGCACGCGCACACCGTCGCGGGCGCGCAGCCCGGCGAGCAGGCGGGCGTGGAGGAAATCCTCGTGGGCGCTGACTTCGGCGCTGTCCTGGGCGGCCAGCCACTCCAGGGTGGCGCCGAGGGCGATCACCGGGCCGATGGGCGGAGTACCGGCTTCGAAGCCCATGGGCGCGTTGTGGAACTGTGCGTCGAAGTAGTCGGCCACGCGCACCATCTCGCCGCCGAACTGCCAGTGGGCCAGCCGTTGCAGGGCATCCGGGCGGCCCCAGAGCAGGCCGAGGCCTTCCGGGCCATAGAGCTTGTGGCTGGAACAGACGTAGAAGTCGCAGCCCAATGCCGACAGGTTGTGCCGGCCGTGGACTACGCCCTGTGCACCGTCGACCACCGTCAGCGCGCCGTGCTGGTGGGCCATCTGCAGCAGTTCCGGCAGCGGTTGCCAGGTACCGAGCACATTGGACAGCTGGCTGACGGCGAGCAGCCGGGTGCGCGGGCCGATCAGGCCGGCGGCGCGCTCCAGGTCGATACGTCCGCTGCGGTCCAGCGGCAGGATCACCAGCTTCAGCCCGCGCCGGAGTGCCAGTTGCTGCCAGGGCAGGAGATTGGCGTGGTGCTCCAGGGCGCTGACGGCGATCTCGTCGCCGGTCTGGAACTGGTTTTCCAGCCCATAGGCCAGCAGATTCAGCGCTTCGGTGGCACCACGGGTGAAGATGACCTGCGCCGGGCTGCCGCCGTTGAGCCAGTTGGCGGCCAGGGTGCGGGTCGCCTCGAACGCGCGGGTGGCGCGCTCGCCCGGCAGGTGCTGGGCGCGATGCACGTTGGCGGCACCGCTGGCGTAGTAGCCGGCCAGGGCATCGATCATGGCCTGGGGCTTCTGCGCGGTGGCGGCGCTGTCGAGGTAGGTCTGGCCTTCGGCCTCGAAGGCGGCGATGGCCGGGAAGTCGGAGCGCCAGGGCGAGGGAATGGACATGGGCGTATGGCCGGTTGCGGAAAATGGAAAACGGGGGCCGCTGCCCCCGTTTTTTAAGCTTAGTGCGAACCCCGCGCGAGCGGGGACCTACCCGCTCAGTTGTGTGCGTGCAGCGCTTCGTTCAGCTCGATCGCGGTCTTGTTGGTCTTGCATTCGACCGCGCCGGTCTGGGAGTTGCGGCGGAACAGCAGGTCCGGCTGGCCAGCCAGGTCGCGGCCCTTGACCACTTTCACCAGGTTGTTCTGGTCGTCTAGCACGGCGATCTTGGTGCCGGCGGTGACGTACAGGCCGGCTTCGACGATGTTGCGGTCGCCCAGCGGGATGCCGATACCGGCGTTGGCGCCGATCAGGCAGCCTTCGCCGACGCTGATGACGATGTTACCGCCGCCGGACAGGGTGCCCATGGTGGAGCAGCCGCCGCCCAGGTCCGAGCCCTTGCGGACGAACACGCCAGCGGAAACGCGGCCTTCTATCATGCCCGGGCCTTCGGTGCCGCCGTTGAAGTTGACGAAGCCTTCGTGCATCACGGTGGTGCCTTCACCGATGTAGGCACCCAGGCGTACGCGGGCGGTGTCGGCGATGCGCACGCCGGCCGGCACCACGTAGTCGGTCATCTTCGGGAACTTGTCCACGGAGAAGACATCCAGCAGCTTGCCCTTCAGGCGCGCTTCGAGTTGCAGTTCGGCCAGTTCGCTCAGGTCGATGGCGCCCTGGTTGGTCCAGGCCACGTTCGGCAGCAGCGGGAAGATGCCGGTCAGGTTCAGGCCGTGCGGCTTGACCAGACGGTGGGACAGCAGGTGCAGCTTGAGGTACGCCTCCGGGGTGGAGCTGGGGGCGGCGTCTTCGGCCAGCAGGGTGGCGACCAGTGGTTTCTGGCTTTCGGCCAGGCGGTTGAGCAGGGCGGCCTGGGCGGCGTCGACGCCCTTGACGGCATCGGCCAGCTGGTAGGCCTGGTGGGCGGTGAAGGCGATCGCCTGGTTGCCGCTTTCGTACGACAGCAGCGGGGCGATGGCGGTGACCAGTTCGGCGCTCGGGTTCAGCAGCGGCTGCGCGTAGAAGACTTCCAGCCAGTTGCCCTGGCGGTTCTGGGTACCGACACCGAAGGCCAGGCTGAACAGGGATTTCGACATGTGGGTGATTCCTTGAAAAGAGATTCTCGACGAATGAATTCGGTCAGGCCGGACGGCGGCTGAGCAGCAGGCCCAGCCCGGCGCTGCCCAGCAGCGCGGCACAACCACGGTTGAACAGGCGCCGGGCGCGTGCGCCGGCGAGCAGCTTGCCGAGGTGGACCCCGGCGAGCCCGTAAAGAGCAATGGCCAGCCATTCCAGCAACAGGAAGGCTGCGCCGAGTCGGGCGAACTGGTCGCCCACGGCCTGGTTCGGATCGACGAACTGCGGCAGGAAGGCGGTGAAGATCAGGATCGCCTTGGGATTGCCGGCGGCGACCCAGAATTCCTGGCGCGTCAGGCGCCAGAGGCTGCTGGCCGGGGCGTCTGCCCCGACGACCTGCAGATCAGCGGTGGGCGCGCGCCAGAGCTGCACGGCCAGCCACAGCAGGTAGGCGGCGCCAATCACCTTGATCACCAGGAACAGCCAGGCCGATGCCTGCAGCACCAGTGCCAGACCCGAAGCGGCCAGGGCCAACATGCCGGAAAACGCCAGGAGGCGGCCGCCGCCAGCGAGCGTCGCGCGCAGCAGGCCGAAACGCGCGGCGTTGTTCAGCGACAGCAGGTTGTTCGGTCCCGGCGCCAGGTTCAGGGCGAAGCAGGCGGGGAGGAACAGGGCCCAGGCGATGCTCATGGCGGAAAGGCTCAGGCCAGCGCGGCGGCGTAGTTGTCGGGCTTGAAGCCGACCAGGGTGCGGCCGCCCAGGTCGAGCACCGGGCGTTTGATCATCGACGGCTGGGCGACCATCAGCTCGATGGCCTTGGTCTGGTCGAGATCGGCTTTCTGCGCATCGTCGAGCTTGCGGAAGGTTGTGCCGGCGCGGTTCAGGATGGTTTCCCAGCCGTGCTCGCCACACCATTGCTCCAGGTGCGCGCGGTCTATTCCGCTAGCCTTGTAGTCGTGGAAGGCGTACTCGACACCATGCTCGTCCAGCCAGGTGCGGGCCTTCTTCATGGTGTCGCAGGCCTTGATTCCAAACAGCGTCCGCTGACTCACGGGGCGCATCTCCTCATTCATGCTTTCTACAGGCGCGGGATTATGCCACTTCCCGCTGCCTTGCGGGATGCCGGTGGGAATCCCACGGATTGCAACAGTCTGTTGTCGATCAGGTGGCTGATACGCTGCTGCGCCGATGGTTCAATGGAGCACTGTGCCGGGAGTTCGTCGATGCAAACCGTTTACACCGTGCTGATCCTGCTGCTGACCGTGGGCGGTACGCGACTCGCCGCGCAGCTGATCCCGCTGCCGCTGCCGTTGATCCAGATCGCTGCCGGCGCCGCGCTGGCCTGGCCGAGCCTGGGGCTGCACGTGGCGCTGGACCCCGAGCTTTTCATGTTCCTGTTCATCCCGCCGCTGCTGTTCGTCGACGGCTGGCGCATGCCCAAGGGTGAGTTCTGGAAGATGCGCGGGCCGATCCTGGCACTGGCATTCGTGCTGGTGCTGATCACTGTGGTGGCCGGCGGTGCCTTCATCCACCTGCTGATCCCGCAGATTCCCTGGGCGGCGGCCTTCGCCCTGGCGGCGGTACTGTCGCCCACCGATGCGCTGGCGGTATCGGCGATCGCCCAGAATCGCCTGCCCAGGCGTCTGATGCATGTCCTCCAGGGCGAGGCGCTGATGAATGACGCATCGGGCCTGGTGGCCTTCAAGTTTGCCATCGCCACGGCGATGACCGGTGCCTTCTCGCTGGTGGATGCCAGTCTGTCGTTCCTGCTGGTGGCTGTGGGCGGCCTGGCCTGCGGGGTGCTGCTGAGCTGGTTGCTGGGGGGCATCCGTGGCTGGATGATCCGCCGTGGTTGGGACGATCCGGCGACCCATGTGGTGCTGATGCTGCTGTTGCCATTCGCCTCCTACATGGTGGCCGAGGAAGTAGGCGTCTCGGGCATCCTCGCCGCCGTGGCGGCCGGCATGATGCAGAGCTGGGTCGATCTGCTGCCGCGGCAGACCAATACCCGGCTGCTCAACCGCAGCGTGTGGTCGATGCTGGAGTTCGCCTTCAACGGGGTGGTGTTCCTGCTGCTCGGCCTGCAGTTGCCCGACATCCTCAAGTCGGTGGCGCACCACGCCGACGATATGCTGTGGCGCTCGTCGCTGCTGCTGTTCTACGTACTGGCGGTGTTTGCCGCGCTGCTGTTGCTGCGCTTCGCCTGGGTCTGGTGCTACTGGAAGGTCTCGGTGCGTTTCGAGCGCTGGTGGGGTGTCGAGCTGGGTGGCCGCCCAGGCGAGCCGACCTTGCGGCTGTCGGCTATTTCCGCCTTGGGTGGAGTGCGCGGCGCGGTAACCCTTGCGGGCGTGCTCTCGGTGCCGTTGCTGCTGGGGGATGGATCGCCTTTCCCGCAGCGTGACCTGATCATCTTCATCGCCGCCGGAGTGATCCTGATCTCGCTGCTGGCGGCGACTATCGGCCTGCCGATCCTGCTGCGTGGATTACCGGTGGCCAGTAACGACCGCCGCGAGCTGGAGGTGCAGCAGGTCTGGCGCAAGACCGCCGCGGCGGCGATCCGCATGCTGGAAGCCGAGGCGTTACCGCTCAAGGAAAGCGCCGACGCCGAGGAAACGGCGCGGCTGGCAGAGGTCAAGGCGAAGCTGATGGCCGAATACCGTCACGAACTCGACCCGGCCCCGGATAGCCTGGAGGCCCGCCTGCGCGCCCGTGCTCTTGAGCTGGCCGATCAGGCGCTGCGCATCAAGGCGCTGCGCGCCCAGCGCCTGGAGCTGTATCGGATGCGGCACGAGAACGAGATCGACGACGAGCTCCTGCGCGGCGTGCTGGGCGAGCTGGATAACCAGGAGGCCTGGGTGACCAGCAAGGCCGGGCGATGGGTGTAACGGAGATTGCTCCCTGTAGGAGCGGGCCATGCCCGCGATCGCGCCCATGGGGCGCTCCTACAGGGAGTGGGGCAGTATCAGAGGCCCTGAACGTAGCGCTTGATCCGCTCGGCCGCCTCGACGCACTCGGCCAGCGGGGCGACCAATGCCATGCGCACGCGGTTGGCACCGGGGTTCTCGCCGTTCACGTCGCGGGACAGGTAGGAGCCCGGCACCACGGTGACGTGCTGTTGGTCGAACAGGCCGCGGCAGAACTCGGTGTCGGCGATCGGCGTCTTCGCCCACAAGTAGAAGCTGCCGTCCGGGCGCTGTACGTCGAGCACGCCGGCGAGGATGTCCAGCACGGCGTCGAACTTCTCGCGGTACATGTCGCGGTTGGCGCGCACGTGGTCTTCATCCTTCCAGGCGGCGACGCTGGCCAGCTGGGTCTGCACCGGCATGGCGCAGCCGTGGTAGGTGCGGTAGAGCAGGAATTTCTTCAGCACCTCGGCATCGCCGGCGACGAAGCCCGAGCGCAGACCCGGCAGGTTGGAACGCTTGGACAGGCTGTGGAACACCACGCAGCGCTTGAAGTCCGAGCGGCCCAGCTCGGCGCAGGCGGTCAGCAGGCCAGCGGGCGGGTTCTGCTCGTCGAAGTACAGCTCGCTGTAGCACTCGTCGGCGGCGATCACGAAGTCGTGCTCGTCGGCCAGGGCGATGAGTTTCTTCAGGGTCTCCAGCGGCACCAGCGCGCCGGTGGGGTTGCCCGGGGAGCAGAGGAAGAGGATCTGGCAGCGCGCCCAGACGTCCACCGGTACGGCGTCGAAGTCCGGGTTGAAGCCGTTGCTTTCCAGGCAGGGCAGGTAGTGCGGCTCGGCCCCGGCCAGCAGGGCTGCGCCTTCGTAGATCTGGTAGAAGGGGTTCGGGCTCACGACCAGGCCGTTGGCGTTGCGGTCGACCACGGTCTGGGTGAAGGCGAATAGCGCCTCACGGGTGCCGTTCACCGGCAATACGTGGCGCGCGGCGTCCAGCCAGCCGGCCGGCACCTTGAAGCGGCGCTCGCACCAGGCGGCGATGGCTTCGCGCAGGGCGGGGATACCCAGGGTGGTGGGGTACACGGCCAACTGGTCGAGGCTGTCGCTCAACGTCTGGGCGACGAAGGCCGGCGAGCGGTGCTTGGGCTCGCCGATGGACAGCGCGATGGGCTTCAAGTCCGCCGGCGGCTGGGCGCCGGCCAGCAGGGCGCGGAGCTTCTCGAAGGGGTAGGGCTGGAGCGAATCGAGGGCAGGGTTCATGGCAAGGCTCATACGTTCTTGGTTCTTACAAAATACGGGCTAGATGCTGATGCGAATTGGCATGGTGTACTGGCCGCTGTCCGAAAGGATGTCGACCAGCGCGGTCTGCACGCGCTTGCACAGCTCCGGGTCGGACAGCGGCTGGTTGTTCGCGTCGGTGATGAAGAACACGTCTTCCACGCGCTCGCCCAGGGTGGCGATCTTGGCGTTCTGCACCGACAGGTCGAAGTCGAGGAACAGGCCGCCGATGCGCGCCAGGAGGCCCGGCCGGTCGGGAGCGGTGACTTCCAGCACGCTCACCTGGCGGGCCGCGTCGGTGGAGATGGTCACCTGCGGGGCGAAGGCGAAGTGCTTGAGCTGGCGCGGTACGCGGCGCTGGATGATGGTCGGGTACTCGTCCGGGTCTTTCAGGGCATTGACCAGGCCTTCGCGAATTTCGGCGACGCGAGAGGGGTTGTCGCCAATCGAGCCGCCATCGGCATCGAGCACAATGTAGGTGTCGAGGGTGAACAGGCTGGTCGAGGTGATGATCCGCGCATCCTGAATGTTCAGGTTGAGCTGGTCCATGGCCGCCACGGTCACGGCGAAGAAGTCGTGCTGGTCGGCGGCGTAGATGAATATCTGGGTGCCGCCCTCGAACTCGCGCTGGGCGGTTTCCTTGATCAGCACCAGCGGCGTGCCGTCGTCCGGGTGCCGGAGGATGGCTTCGGTGTGCCAGACCACGTCGGCGGCGCTGTGGCGCAGGAAGTAGTCGTCGCCCAACTGGCTCCAGAGCTGCTCGGCGTCGTCCTGGTCGATGCCGTCGCGCACCAGGATGTCGATGGCCGCGCTCTGCGTCTGGCGGATCTGCTCCTCGCGATCCAGCGGATTCTCCAGGCCACGGCGCAGGGCGCGCTTGGTCTCGGTGTAGAGCTGGCGCAGGAGGCTTGCGCGCCAGGAGTTCCACAGCGTCGGGTTGGTGGCATTGATGTCGGCCACGGTGAGCACGTAGAGGTAGTCCAGGTGCGTCTGGTCGCCCATCAGCTGGGCGAAGTCGTAGATCACCTGTGGATCGGACAGGTCCTTGCGCTGCGCGGTGGTGGACATGATCAGGTGGTTCTGCACCAGCCAGGACACCAGGCTGGTGTCCCATGGCGGCAACTGGTGGCGCTGGCAGAAGTGCTCGGCGTCCGCCGCGCCCAGTTCCGAGTGGTCGCCACCACGGCCCTTGGCGATGTCGTGGTAGAGGCCGGCGATATAGATCAGCTCCGGCTTGGGCAGACGCTCCATGATCTTGCTGGCCAGCGGGTATTTCTCCGCGATGTCCGGGCGGCGCAGTTTGCGCAGGTGCTTGATCAGGTTGAGGGTATGGGCGTCGACCGTATAGATGTGGAACAGGTCGTGCTGCATCTGCCCGACGATCAGGCCGAACTCCGGCAGGTAACGGCCGAGGATGCCGTAGCGGTTCATCCGCCGCAGGTTGCGGTGGATGCCTTCCTTGCACTTGAACAGCTCGATGAACAGGCTGGTGTTGCGGATATCGTGGCGGAAATCGTCGTCGATCAGGTGCCGGCTGTCGCGCAGCAGGCGGATGGTGTCGGCGCGCACGCCCTTGATATCCGGGTGCTGGGCCAGCAGTACGAAGATCTCCAGCAGGGCGAACGGGGTGCGCTTGAAGACGTTGACGTGGGTGATTTCCAGGTAGCCGTCGCGCAACTGGAAGCGGCTGTTCAGTGGTGTGATCTGGCCATTCTCGCCGGCGCGCAGGATCACTTCCTCGAAGTGCTGCATGATCAGGTCGTTCAATTCTGACACGGCCATCACCACGCGGTAGTACTTCTGCATGAAGCGCTCTACCGCGAGCTTCGCGTCGCTGTCTTCGTAGCCCAGCAGGCCGGCGATGCTCCGCTGGTGATCGAACAGCAGGCGGTCTTCGGCGCGACCGGCCAGCATGTGCAGGGCGTAGCGGACCTTCCAGAGGAATTCCTGGCTGGAGGCGACCACGCTGCATTCGCTTTCCACCAGGAAGCCTTCGCGCACCAGGGCGTGCAGGTTGAGGCTGCCGAAGTGGCGGCGGGCGACCCAGAGCAGGGTCTGAATGTCACGCAGGCCACCGGGCGAACCCTTCACGTTGGGTTCGAGGTTGTACTCGGTGTCGTTGTACTTGGTGTGGCGGTGGATCTGTTCCTTGCGCTTGGCCAGGTAGAACTGCCCGCTGGGCCACATCTGCTGCGCGTTGGTGGCGTCCAGCATGCGCTGGCGCAGACCGTCCGGGCCGGAGATGGTGCGGCATTCCATCAGGTTGGTGACCACCGTCAGGTCGGCGCGCGCTTCCTCGGCGCATTCGGCCACCGAGCGCACGCTCTGGCCGACTTCCAGGCCGATGTCCCAGAGCAGGGTGAGGAAGCCTTCGATGGGTTCGCGGAAGCTTTCCTGGTCTTCGCTGTCGAGCAGGATCAGCAGGTCGATGTCCGAATGCGGGTGCAGTTCTCCACGCCCATAGCCGCCCACGGCGACCAGCGCGATATCGGCGTCATCGCCCCAGCTGAAGCGGTTCCAGGCCTGCTGCAGGATCTGGTCGACGAACCAGGCGCGGTCCTCGATCAGCCGGCGGATGTCGCGGCCGCCGTTGAAGCGGGCGTCGAGCACCTCGTTGGCCTGACGAATGGCCTTTTTAAAGGCAGCGATGGGGCTGGATTTGAGGGCCAGTTCCGCCTGGAACTGCCCACGGTCGAACAACTCGGGATCCACCTGCGGCATGGCGGCCTTCCTGATTCAGGGATTGAGGGAGGGCAGGGGCAAGATGTGCGACGGGCCTGGCGCGTGGCGCCGGGCCCGGGCATGCCGGGCCGGGATTTCTATGTTCTACCCAGCCGTCGGCAAGAATGCAAACCGGGCGGCTTACGCCGAAGTGCGCGGGAAGCTTTCGTCGTTACGCAGGGTCAGGATCTCGTAGCCGTCGGCGGTGACCAGCACGGTGTGCTCCCACTGCGCGGACAGCTTGCGGTCCTTGGTGATGGCGGTCCAGCCATCGCCCAGCAGGCGGGTTTCCGGACGGCCCTGGTTGATCATCGGCTCGATGGTGAAGATCATGCCTTCCTTCAGTTCCAGGCCGGTGCCGGCGCGGCCGTAGTGCAGCACCTGGGGCTCCTCGTGGAACACCTTGCCGATGCCGTGGCCGCAGTACTCGCGCACCACGGAGAAGCCATTCTTCTCGGCGTACTTCTGGATCACCTCGCCGATGTCGCCCAGGCGCGCGCCCGGCTTGACCACGGCGATGCCCTTGTACATGCATTCCTGGGTGATCTGGCAGAGGCGGTCAGCCCATTCCGGGGTCTTGCCGACCAGGAACATCTTGCTGGTGTCGCCGTGGTAGCCGTCCTTGATCACGGTGATATCGAGGTTGACGATATCGCCTTCCTTGAGCGGCTTGTCGTTGGGGATGCCGTGGCACACCACGTGGTTGATCGAGGTGCAGATCGACTTGGGGAAGCCCTTGTAATTCAGCGGCGCCGGGATGGCCTTCTGCACGTTGACGATGTAGTCGTGGCAGATGCGGTCCAATTCGTCGGTGGTGACGCCGGGCTTGACGTGCTCGCCGATCATTTCCAGCACTTCGGCGGCCAGACGGCCGGCGACGCGCATTTTCTCGATGTCTTCGGGCGTCTTGATGGTAACGGTCATGCGACTTCTCTTCAGGCGCTGCGTACGCGCGGGTGAATAAGAGGAATACGCAAGTCTATCAGACTTGGGCGCCTGCTATATAAAGGCGAAACGGGGCGCAGGGGTGGTGCCGGATATCTGTTCGGGTTTCGCTGGGGCCGAGGTTGTGGTATAAAGCGCCCCGCTTCGAAGGCTACGGCTGTTTCGAGGCATAAACCCACACATGCATCGACACGATGGCCTGGGTGCCTTTCGACTGGTTCGGAGGGTTGGCCGTTGGGATGCATGGAGGCCTAACCCGACTTATCGAGGAACTATCATGTCCCAAGTCAATATGCGCGATATGCTGAAGGCCGGTGTGCACTTCGGCCACCAGACCCGTTACTGGAACCCGAAAATGGGCAAGTTCATTTTCGGCGCGCGCAACAAGATCCACATCATCAACCTCGAAAAAACCCTGCCGATGTTCAACGAGGCCCTGACCTTCGTTGAGCGCCTGGCCCAGGGCAAGAACAAGATCCTTTTCGTCGGCACCAAGCGTTCCGCCGGCAAGATCGTTCGCGAAGAAGCTGCCCGTTGCGGCATGCCGTACGTCGACCACCGTTGGCTGGGCGGCATGCTCACCAACTACAAGACCATCCGTCAGTCGATCAAGCGTCTGCGCGAGCTGGAAACCCAGGCTCAGGACGGCACCTTCGCCAAGCTGACCAAGAAAGAAGCTCTGATGCGCTCCCGTGATCTGGAAAAACTGGATCGCAGCCTGGGCGGCATCAAGGACATGGGCGGCCTGCCGGACGCTCTGTTCGTGATCGACGTCGACCACGAGCGCATTGCTATCACCGAAGCCAACAAGCTGGGCATCCCGGTCATCGGCATCGTCGATACCAACAGCAGCCCGGAAGGCGTTGACTATGTTATCCCGGGTAACGACGACGCCATCCGCGCCGTACAGCTGTACCTGGGCTCCATGGCCGAAGCCGTACTGCGTGGCAAGAGCGCCGGTGGCGTGTCTGCTGACGAGTTCGTAGAAGAAGCGCCGGCCGACTCCGCCGAAGGCTGATTCCAGGACGTCCAGACGTCCTACGGTGCGCAGGAAGGGGGCTAGGCCCCCTTTTTGCCACCCTGTAAATTCCGCCCGGGCATCCGGGCGATCTGGTTTTGAGAGCAACTCAAGAGGATTTCGAAATGGCAGAAATTACTGCAGCACTGGTCAAGGAACTGCGTGAGCGTACCGGCCAGGGCATGATGGAGTGCAAGAAGGCCCTGGTAGCCGCCGAAGGCGATATCGAGAAGGCCATCGACGACATGCGCGCTTCCGGCGCCATCAAGGCCGCCAAGAAGGCTGGCAACATCGCCGCCGAAGGCTCCATCGCCGTTAAAGTGGCTGACGACGCCAAGGCCGCCACCATCATCGAAGTCAACTCGCAGACCGACTTCCTGGCCCTGCAGGACGACTTCAAAGGCTTCGTGGCTGCCAGCCTGGGCAAGGCTGTTGCCCAGAAGCTGACCGACGCCGCTCCGCTGATCGCGGAACAAGAGCCGGCCCGTGAAGCCCTGGTCGCCAAGTGCGGCGAAAACGTCAACATCCGTCGTCTGGCTCGCGCCGAAGGTGACGTGGTTGGCGCCTACCTGCACGGCCACCGCATCGGCGTTCTGGTCACCCTGAAGGGCGGCAACGCTGACCTGGCTCGCGACATCGCCATGCACATCGCTGCCAGCAACCCGCAGTTCCTGGATCCGTCGCAGGTTTCCGAAGAAGCCGTTGCCAAAGAGAAGGAAATCTTCCTCGCTCTGAACGCCGACAAGATCGCCGGCAAGCCGGAAAACATCGTCGAGAACATGGTCAAAGGCCGTATCTCGAAGTTCCTGGCCGAAGCCAGCCTGGTCGAGCAAGCGTTCGTCAAGGATCCGGAAGTCAAGGTCGGTGACCTGGCCAAGAAAGCCGGCGCCGAAATCGTTTCCTTCATTCGTTATGAAGTAGGCGAAGGCATCGAGAAAGTCGAAGCTGACTTCGCTGCCGAGGTTGCTGCTCAAGTAGCCGCTTCCAAGCAGTAATAGACGGTCTCGCGACTGTCGCCCCGCAAGAGGCTGCCCGCTAACGCGCGCGGCCTCTTTGCCAAACTGGGGAAGCCAAATGGGGCGGCTTCCACGGCGCAGGCCCGCACGGCGGGTTAACGGCGCCGTAAGCGTGGCGAGTCCATGCTTCCAAACCAAGGCGCCGTGGGCGCCAAGCATTCAATCGCCGCAGGAGAAATAGGTCATGGCTCAGCAGCTGAGCGCTCGTCAACCTCGCTATAAACGCATTCTTCTAAAACTGAGCGGCGAAGCCCTGATGGGGGCCGAGGAATTCGGTATCGACCCCAAGGTGCTTGATCGGATGGCCCTGGAAATCGGCCAGCTCGTGGGTATCGGTGTCCAGGTCGGCCTGGTCATCGGTGGTGGCAACCTGTTCCGTGGCGCGGCGCTGTCCGCTGCGGGCATGGATCGCGTCACTGGCGACCACATGGGCATGCTCGCCACCGTGATGAACGGTCTGGCCATGCGTGATGCCCTGGAGCGCTCCAACATTACCGCCATCGTCATGTCGGCCATTTCCATGGTGGGCGTCACCGATCATTACGATCGCCGCAAGGCCATGCGCCATCTGAAAAGCGGTGAGGTCGTGATCTTCTCCGCCGGTACCGGCAACCCGTTCTTCACCACTGACTCCGCTGCCTGCCTGCGTGCCATTGAAATAGATGCTGACGTAGTGCTGAAGGCGACCAAGGTGGACGGCGTGTACACTGCCGACCCGTTCAAGGACCCGAATGCCGAGAAATTCGAACGTCTGACGTACGATGAAGTGCTCGATCGCAAGCTGGGTGTGATGGACCTTACCGCCATCTGCCTGTGCCGGGACCAGAAAATGCCGCTGCGCGTGTTCAACATGAACAAGCCCGGTGCGCTGCTGAATATTGTTGTAGGTGGTGCTGAAGGCACCCTGATCGAGGAGGATTGAGATGATCAACGAGATCAAGAAGGAAGCACAGGATCGCATGGGCAAAACCCTGGAAGCCCTGGGTCATGCCTTCGCCAAGATTCGTACCGGCCGTGCTCACCCGAGCATCCTGGATAGCGTCATGGTGTCCTACTACGGTTCCGACACCCCGCTGCGCCAGGTCGCCAACATCACCGTGGAAGATTCCCGTACCCTGGCCCTGAGCGTGTTCGACAAGAGCATGATCCAGGCTGTCGAGAAGGCCATCATGACCTCCGACCTGGGTCTGAACCCGGCAACCGCCGGCACCACCATCCGCGTTCCGATGCCGGCCCTGACCGAGGAAACCCGCAAGGGCTTCACCAAGCAGGCCCGCGCCGAAGCGGAGCAGGCTCGCGTGTCCGTGCGCAACATCCGCCGCGATGCCCTGGCGCAGCTGAAGGACCTGCAGAAAGAGAAGGAAATCAGCGAGGACGACGAGCGCCGCGCCGGTGACGATATCCAGAAGATCACTGACAAGTTCGTCGCCGACATCGAAAAGGCCCTCGAGGCCAAGGAAGCGGATCTGATGGCCGTCTGACGGCCGGGCTCTCGTCATGGAAAAGACCAAGCAGGTGACGCCCGTGCCCCGGCACGTGGCAATCATCATGGACGGCAACAACCGTTGGGCGAAAAAACGCCTGATGCCCGGTGTCGCCGGGCATAAAGCGGGTGTGGATGCGGTCCGCGCGGTGATCAAGACCTGCGCCGAGGCGGGCGTCGAAGTGCTGACGCTGTTCGCCTTCTCCAGCGAGAACTGGCAGCGCCCGGCCGATGAGGTCGGCGCGCTGATGGAGCTGTTCCTCATGGCCTTGCGCCGTGAGGTGCGCAAGCTCAGTGCCAATGGCATCCGCCTGCGCATCATTGGTGATCGCAGCCGTTTCGCTCCCGAACTGCAGGCGGCAATGCGCGAGGCGGAAAACCTGACCGCCAATGGCTCCGCCATGCTGCTGCAGGTAGCGGCCAACTACGGTGGCCAATGGGATATCACCCAGGCTGCCCAGCGCTTGGCCCGCGAGGTGCAGGCCGGTCACCTGGCGCCGGACGAGATCACCCCGGAGCTGATCCAGGGTTGTCTGTCCACCGGCGATCAGCCGTTGCCCGACCTGTGCATCCGTACGGGTGGCGAGCGCCGGATCAGCAACTTCCTTCTCTGGCAGCTGGCTTATGCCGAGCTGTATTTTTCCGATCTCTACTGGCCCGACTTCAAGTGTGATGCCATGCAGGCTGCGCTGGTCGACTACGCCTCTCGCCAGCGTCGCTTCGGCAAGACCAGCGAGCAGGTCGAGGCCGAGGCTCCTCCGACATGTTGAAACAACGAATCATCACGGCGCTGATCCTGTTGCCGGTCGCGCTGGGTGGTTTCTTCCTCCTCGATGGCGCGGCGTTCTCGCTGTTCATCGGTCTGGTGGTCAGCATCGGCGCCTGGGAATGGGCGCGCCTGGCTGGTTACAACGAGCAGGCTGCACGGGTTGGCTATGCCGGCGTGGTGGTAGCGCTGATGCTCATCCTCTCCTGGGTGCCGCAACTGGCCGGGGCCGTGCTGGTACTGGCGCTACTCTGGTGGCTGCTGGCGACCGCCATGGTGCTGACCTATCCCGATAGTGCATCCAGCTGGGGTGGTCGCTGGCGCCGCCTGTTGATCGGTCTGCTGATCCTGGTGCCGGCCTGGCAGGGGCTGGTGTTGCTCAAGCAATGGCCGCTGGCCAACTGGCTGATCGTCGCCGTGATGGTGTTGGTCTGGGCGGCCGACATTGGCGCCTATTTCTCCGGCAAGGCCTTCGGCAAGCGCAAGCTGGCTCCGCGGGTCAGCCCCGGCAAGAGCTGGGAAGGTTTCTACGGCGGCCTGGCGCTGAGCCTTGCAATTACTGTCGTGGTGGCGATCTATCGCGACTGGACCGTGCGTGAGCTGCTGCTGGCCCTGCCGTGCGCCGCCATCGTGGTCGCTCTGTCGGTGGTCGGTGACCTGACCGAGAGCATGTTCAAGCGCCAATCGGGCCTCAAGGACAGCAGCAACCTGCTGCCGGGGCATGGTGGCGTGCTTGATCGCATTGACAGTCTGACGGCGGCGATCCCGGTGTTCACCGCGCTGCTGTGGGCCGTGGGCTGGGGCGCGCCGTGAACGCTCCGCAGTGGATCAGCGTACTGGGGGCGACCGGTTCCATCGGTCTCAGCACCCTGGATGTAGTGGCCCGGCATCCGGATCGCTATCGAGTCTTTGCCCTCAGTGGCTTCTCGCGACTCGCGGAGCTGGAGGTGCTCTGCCAGCGGCATCGCCCGCGTTTCGCCGTGGTGCCGGACGCTGATCAGGCCAGGCACCTGCAGGGTGGCCTGCAGGCGGCGGGGCTGGATACCCGCGTGCTCGTCGGCGAGGCGGGGCTCTGCGAGATCGCCGGTCATCCGGAGGTGGATGTCGTCATGGCGGCCATCGTCGGTGCCGCCGGGCTGCAGCCCACGCTGGCTGCAGTCGAGGCCGGCAAGCGGGTGTTGCTGGCCAACAAGGAAGCGCTGGTGATGTCCGGCGCGCTGTTCATGGACGCCGTCCGCGCCAGTGGCGCCGTGCTGTTGCCCATCGATAGCGAACACAATGCGATCTTCCAGTGCATGCCGTCGGACTATGCGCGCGGACTCGGTCAAGTCGGGGTGCGCCGGATTCTGTTGACGGCCTCGGGCGGCCCTTTCCGCGAGACGCCTCTGGAAGCTTTGTCGGACGTTTCCCCGGAGCAGGCCTGCGCTCACCCCAACTGGTCGATGGGACGGAAGATATCCGTCGATTCCGCCAGCATGATGAACAAGGGGCTGGAGCTGATCGAGGCTTGCTGGCTGTTCGATGCGCCGCCCTCGAAGGTCGAGGTGGTGATTCATCCACAGAGCGTCATTCACTCTCTGGTGGACTACGTGGATGGTTCGGTGCTGGCGCAGTTGGGTAACCCGGACATGCGGACACCCATCGCCCATGCGCTGGCCTGGCCGCAGCGGATCGATTCCGGTGTCTCGCCGCTGGACCTGTTCGCTATTGCACGGCTGGATTTCTGCCCGCCGGACGAGCAGCGTTTCCCTTGCCTGCGCCTGGCCCGGCAGGCGGCCGAAGTCGGTGGCAGCGTCCCGGCCATGCTCAATGCGGCCAACGAAATCGCGGTGGCGGCTTTCCTCGAGCGACGCATCCGCTTTACCGAGATCGCGGTTATCATCGAAGACGTGCTGAACCGCGAGTCGCATACCCCGGTCGAATCCCTCGATGCGGTGCTCGCGGCGGACCGGCGTGCACGTGACGCCGCTCAGGCGTGGTTGCAGGAACGCGGGCGTTGATGCCCAGGAGGTAGCGATGAGCGCCCTATACATGATCGTCGGCCTGGTGGTCGCACTGGGTGTGCTGGTTACCTTTCACGAATTCGGGCACTTCTGGGTGGCGCGCCGCTGCGGGGTGAAGGTCCTGCGTTTCTCCGTGGGCTTCGGTACCCCACTGGTCCGCTGGCATGATCGCCAGGGCACCGAGTTCGTCGTGGCCGCCATTCCGCTGGGCGGTTACGTGAAAATGCTCGATGAGCGCGAGGGGGAGGTTCCCCCGGAGTTGCTCGAGCAGGCCTTCAATCGCAAGCCGGTGTTCCAGCGTATCGCCATCGTCGTTGCCGGGCCCGTGGCCAACTTCCTCCTGGCGATCCTGTTCTTCTGGGTGCTGGCCATGCTGGGCAGCCAGCAGATCAAGCCGGTCATCGGCTCCGTTGTTGCTGACAGCCCTGCGGCGCTCGGCGGTCTGGCCGCGGGCCAGGAAGTGGTGGCGGTCGACGGCAAGGCCGTGGATGGCTGGAACGGCGTCAACCTGCAATTGGTGCGTCGTCTTGGCGAGACCGGCGAACTGAGCGTCTCCGTGCTCGAGCAGGGCTCTTCCGTGCCGGTCATGCATCAACTGCAGCTCAATGCCTGGCTCAAGAGCGCCGACAATCCCGACCCCATCGCGGGGCTGGGGATCCTGCCCTGGCGTCCTGCCATTGCGCCGGTATTGGCGGAACTGGACGAGAAGGGGCCGGCCAAGGCCGCCGGGCTCAAGATCGGGGATCGTCTGCTGAGTGTCGATGGGCAGTTGGTGGACGACTGGCAGCAGGTAGTGGACAAGGTCCGGGCTCGCCCTGAGGCACGTGTGGTGCTGGGTATCCAGCGCGACGCCCAGCGGCAGGAAATAGCGCTGACCCTGGCGGCGAAAGGTGAGGGCAAGGCTCGCACTGGATACCTGGGGGCGGGGGTCGCGGCGGGTCAATGGCCGGCGGACATGCTTCGCAAAATCAGCTACGGACCGGTGGACGCAGTCGGGCAGGCACTCTCTCGAACCTGGTCGATGAGCCTGCTAACCCTAGATTCTCTAAAGAAAATGGTGCTCGGACAGCTCTCGGTAAAAAACTTGAGCGGGCCGATAACCATTGCTAAAGTGGCGGGCGCTTCAGCCCAGTCGGGCGTGGGGGACTTTCTTCATTTCCTCGCCTATCTGAGCATCAGTTTGGGGGTTCTCAACCTGTTGCCGATTCCCGTCCTCGACGGCGGGCATCTGCTGTTCTACGTGGTCGAGTGGGTGCGAGGTCGCCCACTGTCGGAGCGGGTCCAGGCTTGGGGGATGCAAATTGGCATCAGCCTGGTGGTTGGGGTCATGTTGTTGGCCCTGGTCAACGATCTGAGTCGACTGTAACCCGCCATTGAATTCCGGATCTGCCGCCACCTGCGGCAGATTCTTTATTTGTCAGTTGGAATAAAAGGACTCCATGAAACGCTTTCTGCTATCCGCGGCCCTTTCCGCGCTGATGATCGCCCAGGTTCACGCCGAGTCCTTCACTGTCTCCGACATCCGGGTCAATGGTCTGCAGCGCGTTTCCGCCGGTAGCGTGTTCGCCGCCCTGCCGCTGAACGTGGGGGAGCAGATTGACGACCGTCGCCTGGTCGAGGCGACCCGCTCGCTGTTCAAGACCGGCTTCTTCCAGGACATCCAGATCAGCCGCGACGGCAATGTGCTGATCGTCAACGTGGTCGAGCGTCCGTCGATCTCCAGCATCGAGATCTCCGGCAACAAGGCCATCACCACCGAAGACCTGATGAAGGGCCTGAAGCAGTCGGGCCTGGCCGAAGGCGAGATCTTCCAGCGCGCGACCCTCGAAGGTGTGCGTAACGAGCTGCAGCGCCAGTACGTGGCCCAGGGCCGCTACTCCGCCGAGATCGAAACCGAGGTGGTCCCGCAGCCGCGCAACCGCGTCGCCCTGAAGATCACCATCAACGAAGGCACCGTGGCGGCTATCGCCCACGTCAACGTTGTAGGCAACACCGTCTTCTCCGAGGAAGACCTGACCGATCTGTTCGAGCTGAAGACGACCAACTGGCTGTCCTTCTTCAAGAACGACGACAAGTATTCCCGCGAAAAACTCTCCGGCGACCTGGAGCGTCTGCGCTCCTACTACCTGGACCGTGGCTATATCCACATGGATATCGCCTCGACTCAGGTCTCCATCACGCCGGACAAGAAACACGTCTACATCACCGTCAACGTCAACGAAGGCGAGAAGTACACCGTTCGCGACGTGAAGCTCTCCGGCGACCTGAAAGTGCCGGAAGACGATATCAAGAAGCTGTTGCTGGTGAAGAAAGGCCAGGTCTTCTCGCGCAAGGTGATGACCACCACGTCCGACCTGATCACCCGCCGTCTGGGTAACGAGGGCTATACCTTCGCCAACGTCAACGGCGTGCCGGAGCCCCATGACGACGACAAGACCGTTTCGATCACCTACGTGGTCGATCCGGGCAAGCGCGCCTACGTCAACCGCATCAACTTCCGTGGCAACACCAAGACCGAGGACCAGGTACTCCGTCGCGAGATGCGCCAGATGGAAGGAGGCTGGGCTTCGACCTACCTGATCGATCAGTCCAAGCAGCGCCTGGAGCGTCTGGGCTACTTCAAGCAAGTCAACGTCGAGACACCGGCCGTGCCGGGCACCGACGACCAGGTAGACGTCAACTACAGCGTGGAAGAGCAGCCGTCCGGCTCCATCACCGCCAGCGTCGGTTTCGCCCAGAGCGCCGGCCTGATCCTCGGTGGCTCGATCAGCCAGAACAACTTCCTGGGTACCGGTAACAAGGTCAGCATCGGTCTGACCAAGTCCGACTACCAGACCCGCTACAACTTCGGCTTCGTCGATCCCTACTGGACCGTCGACGGCGTGAGCCTTGGCTACAACGCCTTCTACCGCAAGACCGACTACAGCAACCTGAACGTCGACGTTTCCAGCTACTCGGTCAACAGCTACGGTGCCGGCGTCAGCATTGGCTACCCGATCAGCGAAACCTCGCGCCTGACCTATGGCCTGACCGCGCAGCGGGACCAGATCGATACCGGCATCTATACCGTCGACGAGATCTTCGACTTCATCCAGAAGGAAGGCGACACCTTCACCAACTACAAGGCGTCGGTCGGCTGGTCCGAGTCGACCCTGAACAAGGGCGTGCTGGCCAACCGTGGTCACTCGCAGAGCCTGGTGCTGGAGTCCACCGTTCCGGGCAGCGACCTGTCGTTCTACAAGCTCGACTACCGCGGCCAGCTCTTCGCGCCGCTCACCGAAAACTACACCATGCGCTTCCACACCGAGCTCGGCTACGGTGATGGCTATGGCTCCACCGACAGCCTGCCGTTCTACGAGAACTACTATGCGGGTGGCTTCAACTCGGTGCGTGGCTTCAAGGACAGCTCTCTCGGCCCACGCAGTACACCGAGTGTGGCCGATCCGGCAACCACGCCGCCAGGCACCAGTGGCCCCGATGCCAAGGGTCGTTACACCGACCCGGATCAGAGCCCGCAAGCCTTCGGTGGTAACATCCTGATCACCGGTGGTGCGGAAATCCTGTTCCCGCTGCCGTTCGTGAAGGATCAGCGCCAGCTGCGCAGCACAGTGTTCTGGGATGTGGGTAACGTGTTCGATAGCAAATGCCCGATCTCCACCACCCAGGGCTGCGATGGCGTCAAGTTCAATGACATGGCTATGTCCGCCGGTGTGGGCCTGACCTGGATCACCGCGCTGGGTCCGCTGAGCTTCGCCCTGGCAACCCCGATCAAGAAACCGCAGAACGCCGAAACCCAGATCTTCCAGTTCTCCCTGGGTCAGACTTTCTAATTGGCCGTATCGTTGTAATGACAACCAAGCTTTGTGCAGGAGTGCATTGTGCGTAAGTTGACCCAGTTCGTTCTGATCACCGCTGCCCTGATGGCGAGCCCTGCGTTCGCCGACATGAAGATTGCGGTGCTCAACTATCAGATGGCACTCCTCGAGTCGGATGCGGCCAAGCAATATGCCGTGGATGCCGAGAAGAAGTTCGGTCCCCAGTTGAACAAGCTGAAGGCGCTGGAAAGCGACGCCAAGACGCTGCAGGACAAGCTGGTCAGCGGCGGCAGCAAGATGTCCCAGTCCGAGCGTGAAAAGGCCGAGAACGACTTCAAGCAGAAGGCCCGTGACTTCCAGTTCCAGTCCAAGGAGCTGAACGAGGCCAAGGCCGTCGCCGACCGCGACATGCTGAAGAAGCTCAAGCCGAAGCTGGACCAGGCCGTCGAGGAAACCATCAAGAAGGGTGGCTATGACCTCGTGGTCGAGCGTGGTGCCGTGGTGGACGTGAAGCCGCAGTACGACATCACCCGCCAAGTCATCGAGCGCATGAACCAGCTGCGCTGATGATGACCGAGCTGTCCTTTACCCTCGCTGAACTGGCTGCGCAGCTCGATGCCGAGCTGCGTGGCGATCCCGCTCTAGTCGTTCGCGGCCTGGCAACCCTTCAGGAAGCCGGCGAGGACCAACTGAGCTTCCTGGCCAATCCGCAGTACCGCAAGTTCCTGCCTGAGTGCAAGGCGGGTGCAGTGCTGCTGACGGAGGCCGATGCCGAAGGCTTCACCGGCAACGCGCTGATCGTCGCCAACCCCTATCTGGCCTACGCCGGCCTGTCGCACCAGTTCGACCGCAAGCCCAAGGCTCCAGTCGGCATCCATCCGACTGCGGTGGTCGACGAGGCTGCCCAGGTCGATCCAGCCGCGAGCATCGGTCCCTATGCGGTGATCGAGGCTGGTGCGCTGATCGGCGCAGGCGTCACCATCGGCGCCCATTGCTTCGTCGGCGCGCGCAGTGTGATCGGCGAGGGCGGCTGGCTGGCTCCGAGAGTGACCCTGTACCACGACGTACGCATCGGCAAGCGCGTGGTGATCCAGTCCGGCGCCGTGCTGGGAGGGGAAGGCTTCGGCTTCGCCAACCACAAGGGCGTCTGGCAGAAGATCGCGCAAATTGGCGGTGTGACCGTTGGCGATGACGTCGAGATCGGCGCAAATACCACGATCGACCGCGGTGCGCTGTCCGATACCCTGGTGGGCAATGGCGTGAAGCTGGACAACCAGATCATGATCGCCCACAACGTGCAGATCGGTGACCACACCGCGATGGCGGGCTGCTGCGGGATTTCCGGCAGCGCCAAGATCGGCAAGCATTGCATGCTCGCCGGTGGTGTCGGTCTGGTTGGCCACATCGAGATCTGCGACAACGTCTTCGTCACCGGGATGACCATGGTGACCCGTTCGATTACCGAACCGGGTTCCTACTCGTCCGGTACCGCCATGCAGCCGGCCGGCGAATGGAAGAAGAGCGCCGCTCGCATTCGCCAGCTGGATGACATGGCCCGTCGTCTGCAGCAGCTGGAAAAGCGTCTGGCTGCCGTGACCCCAAGCGGAGACGCTCCATCTGATGCGTGATCAGCGCATTTTTTGGCGTTTCCCTTTTCTGAACAGGCTTCCCTGAACATGATGGACATCAACGAGATTCGCGAATACCTGCCTCATCGCTACCCCTTCCTGCTGGTGGATCGGGTGGTGGAGCTGGACATCGAAGGCAAGCGCATTCGCGCCTACAAGAATGTCAGCATCAACGAGCCGTTCTTCAATGGCCATTTCCCGCAACACCCGATCATGCCGGGCGTGCTGATCATCGAAGCCATGGCCCAGGCGGCCGGTATCCTCGGCTTCAAGATGCTCGACGTGAAGCCGGCCGACGGCACCCTGTATTACTTCGTCGGCTCCGACAAGCTGCGCTTCCGCCAGCCGGTGCTGCCGGGTGACCAGCTGCAGCTGCATGCCCAGTTCATCAGCGTCAAGCGCGGCATCTGGAAGTTCGACTGCCACGCCACCGTCGATGACAAGCCGGTATGCTCGGCTGAAATCATCTGTGCGGAACGCAAACTATGAGTTTGATCGATCCTCGCGCCATCATCGACCCGCGCGCAAAACTGGCTGACGACGTAGAGGTGGGCCCCTGGTCCATCGTCGGGCCGGATGTGGAGATCGGAGAAGGTACGGTGATCGGTCCGCACGTGGTGCTCAAGGGCCCCACGAAGATCGGCAAGCACAATCGCATCTTTCAGTTCTCCAGCGTCGGCGAGGACACTCCCGACCTGAAGTACAAGGGCGAGCCGACTCGCCTGGTGATCGGCGACCACAACGTGATCCGCGAGGGTGTAACCATCCATCGCGGCACCATCCAGGATCGTTCGGAAACCACAATCGGGGACCACAACCTGCTCATGGCCTATGTGCATATCGGCCATGACAGTGTGATCGGCAACCATTGCATTCTGGTGAACAACACGGCGCTGGCCGGCCATGTGCACGTGGATGACTGGGCGATCCTGTCCGGTTACACCCTGGTGCATCAGTTCTGCCGCATCGGCGCGCACAGCTTCACCGGTATGGGCAGTGCGATCGGCAAGGACGTTCCGGCCTATGTGACCGTCTTTGGCAACCCTGCCGAAGCCCGCAGCATGAACTTCGAAGGCCTGCGCCGTCGTGGCTTCAGTGCCGAGGCCATCCACGCGCTGCGTCGGGCCTACAAGGTGGTCTACCGCCAGGGGCTGACGGTAGACGAGGCCCTGGCCGAGCTGGTCGAGGTTTCGGAGCAGTTCCCGGAGGTAGCGGTATTCCGCGACTCCATCCAGAGCTCCACCCGCGGCATCACCCGCTGACCATGCAATCGACCGTACGCAAGCTGCGCGTCGCCCTGGTCGCGGGCGAGGCGTCCGGCGATATCCTCGGCTCCGGCCTGATGCAGGCGCTCAAGCAGCGTCACCCCGACATCGAGTTCATCGGTGTCGGCGGTCCGCGCATGCAGGCTGAAGGGTTGCAATCGCATTTCCCGATGGAACGCCTGGCCGTCATGGGCCTGGTCGAGGTGCTCGGCCGCCTGCGCGAACTGCTGCGCCGGCGCAAGGACCTCGTCCAGATGCTGATCGCGGCCAAGCCGGACGTATTCATCGGCATCGACGCGCCGGACTTCAACCTGAACATCGAATTGAAGCTGCGCCACGCGGGCATCCGCACGGTGCACTACGTCAGCCCGTCGGTCTGGGCCTGGCGGCAGAAGCGCGTGCTGAAGATCAAGGAAGCCTGCGATCTGATGCTCGCGCTCTTCCCCTTCGAGGCGCGATTCTACGAAGAGCATGCAGTACCGGTGCGCTTCGTCGGCCATCCGCTGGCCAATACCATTCCCCTGGAAGCCGACCGCGCGGGTGCGCGTGAACGACTTGGCCTGCCGCAGGACGCCAGTGTCGTAGCCCTGCTGCCGGGCAGCCGGGGAGGGGAGGTCGGCAAGCTCGGCGCGCTGTTCCTCGATACGGCCCAACGTCTGCTTCAAGACCGCTCCGGCCTGCGTTTCGTGCTGCCCTGCGCCAGTCCGGAGCGTCGTGCCCAGATCGAAGAAATGCTGGTCGGTCGCGATCTGCCGGTGCAGTTGCTCGACGGTGCTTCTCATGAAGCCCTGGCGGCCTGCGATGCGGTCCTGATCGCCTCCGGCACCGCCACGCTGGAGGCGCTGCTGTACAAGCGACCGATGGTTGTCGCCTACAAGGTGGCGCCGATGACCTATCGCATCCTCAAGCGGCTGGTGAAGAGCCCCTATATTTCCCTGCCGAACCTGCTGGCCGGGCGTTTGCTGGTGCCTGAACTGATCCAGGATGCGGCGACGCCCGAGGCGCTGGCCACTACCCTGCTGCCGCTGCTGGACGACGGCAGTGTGCAGACTGAACCCTTCGACGCCATCCATCGCGCCCTGCGCCAGGATGCGTCGGCGCAGGCCGCCGAAGCGGTGCTCGCCCTGGTGGAGAAACGCTGATGCAGATGGGCCTGGACTTCACCCTGGTGGAAGAGTTGGTCGCGGGTGTCGACGAAGTCGGTCGTGGTCCGCTGTGTGGCCCCGTGGTCACGGCGGCGGTAATCCTCGATCCGGCGCGCCCGATCAAGGGTCTCAACGACTCCAAGAAGCTCAGCGAAGCGCGCCGCGAGGCGCTGTTCGACGAGATCCGCGAGAAGGCACTGGCCTGGTGCATCGCCCGTGCGGACGTGCACGAGATCGACCAACTGAACATCCTCCACGCCACCATGCTGGCGATGCAGCGTGCGGTCGAAGGCCTGAGTGTGACGCCGAAACTGGCGCTGATCGACGGCAACCGCTGCCCCAAGCTGAAGGTGCCTTCCGCGCCGGTCGTGCAGGGCGACGCCAAGGTGCCGGCCATCGCCGCCGCCTCGATCCTGGCCAAGGTCAGCCGCGACCGAGAGATGCAGGAAATGGAGGCGATGTACCCCGGCTACGGTATCGGTGGGCACAAGGGTTACCCGACCCCGGTGCACCTGGAAGCCCTCCGGCGCCTGGGCCCGACGCCGATCCATCGCCGCTCCTTCGGACCGGTGCGCGCCCTGCTGGAAAATCCTGCCGGCATCCTGTAACACGCTGTTATTACTCTGGAATTCCTCGCGGCCAGCGGCCCGTCGGTGACTTGAATCACCCGGCGCGACGGCTGGCCCATTGATCCCTGTAGCTTTGCGGACAGCCCCGGTACAATCCGGGGCTTGCCGTTTTTCGCGTTTGCCCAAGGACCACCATGACCGCCACCTTCGTTCACCTGCGTCTGCACACCGAATTCTCCCTGGTTGACGGGCTGGTGCGGGTCAAGCCGCTGGTCAAGGCGGTGGGCGGCTCGGGCATGCCGGCGGTGGCGGTGACCGATCTGAGCAACATGTGCTCGCTGGTGAAGTTCTACAAGACGGCCATGGGCGGCGGCATCAAGCCGATCTGCGGCGCTGACATCTGGTTGGCCAACCGTGACGAGGACGGCCCGCTGACCCGCCTGACCCTGCTGGCGATGAACGCCAAGGGCTACCGCAACCTCACCGAGCTGATTTCCCGTGGCTGGCAGGAAGGCCAGCGCAACGGCGAGATCATCATCGAGCGCGCGTGGGTGAAGGAGGCCGCCGAAGGCCTGATCGCGCTGTCCGGCTCCAAGGAAGGCGAGATCGGCATGGCCCTGCTGGAGGGTGACGACGGCCTCGCGGACTCACTGCTGGCCGAGTGGCTGGAAGTCTTCCCGGACCGCTTCTACCTGGACATCCAGCGTACCAACCGGGTCAACGATGAAGAGCACGTGCATGCCGCCGTGGCTCTGTCCGCGCGCAGTGGCGCGCCGCTGGTGGCGACCAACGACGTGCGCTTCATCAAGGAGTCGGACTTCGAGGCCCACGAGACCCGCGTCTGTATCGGCGAAGGCCGCGCCCTGGATGACCCGCGCCGTTCGCGCAACTATTCCGACCAGCAATACCTGAAAAGCCCGGCGGAAATGGCCGAGCTGTTCAGCGATATCCCCGAGGCTCTGGAAAACTCCGTCGAGATCGCCAAGCGCTGCAACATCGATGTGCAGCTGGGCAAGTACTTCCTGCCCAACTTCCCGATCCCGTACGACGACATGGACATCAACGACTACCTGCGCCATGTCTCCTACGAGGGCCTGGAAGAGCGTCTTGCGGTGCTCTGGCCGCAGGACACCACGCCGAACTACGAAGAGAAGCGGCAGATCTACGTCGACCGCCTGGAGTTCGAGCTGGGCACCATCATCCAGATGGGCTTCCCCGGCTACTTCCTGATCGTGATGGACTTCATCAAGTGGGCCAAGAACAACGGCGTGCCGGTAGGCCCTGGCCGGGGCTCGGGTGCCGGCTCGCTGGTCGCCTACGTGCTGAAGATCACCGACCTCGATCCGCTGGCCTATGACCTGCTATTCGAACGTTTCCTCAACCCCGAACGTATTTCCATGCCCGACTTCGACGTCGACTTCTGCATGGAAGGCCGCGACCGGGTGATCGACTATGTGGCCGGCGCGTACGGCCGCAACGCGGTGAGCCAGATCATCACCTTTGGCTCCATGGCCGCGAAGGCGGTGGTGCGCGACGTGGCGCGGGTGCAGGGCAAGTCCTACGGCCTGGCCGACAAGTTGTCGAAGATGATCCCCTTCGAAGTCGGCATGACCCTGGAGAAGGCCTTCGAGCAGGAAGAAATGCTCCGCGACTTCCTCAAGACCGACGAGGAAGCCCAGGAAATCTGGGACATGGCGCTCAAGCTGGAAGGTGTCACCCGTGGTACCGGCAAACACGCCGGTGGCGTGGTGATCGCGCCGACCAAGCTCACCGACTTCGCCCCCATCGCCTGTGACGAAGAGGGCGCCGGCCTGGTGACCCAGTTCGACAAGGACGACGTGGAAGCTGCTGGCCTGGTGAAGTTCGACTTCCTCGGCCTGCGTACCCTGACCATCATCAAGTGGGCGATGGAGATCATCCATCGCAAGCAGCAGAAAGCCGGCGATACCGATCTGGTCGACATCGACCGCATCCCGCTGGACGACAAGAAGACCTACGACCTGCTGCAGAAGGCGGAAACCACCGCGGTCTTCCAGCTTGAATCGCGCGGCATGAAGGAGCTGATCAAGAAGCTCAAGCCGGACTGCCTGGAAGACCTCATCGCACTCGTGGCGCTGTTCCGTCCCGGTCCGCTGCAGTCGGGCATGGTGGACGACTTCATCAACCGTAAGCACGGTCGCGAGGAAATCTCCTACCCGCACCCTGACTACCAGTATCCCGGCCTCGAGCCGGTGCTCAAGCCCACCTACGGCATCATCCTGTACCAGGAACAGGTCATGCAGATCGCCCAGGTGATGGCGGGCTACAGCCTCGGTGGTGCGGACATGCTGCGTCGCGCCATGGGCAAGAAGAAGCCCGAGGAAATGGCCAAGCAGCGCGGCGGCTTCATCGAAGGCTGCTCCAGCAACGGCATCGACGCCAACCTCTCGGGCAACATCTTCGACCTGGTGGAGAAGTTCGCCGGCTACGGCTTCAACAAGTCGCACTCCGCCGCCTACGGCCTGGTGTCGTACCAGACCGCCTGGCTGAAGACCCACTGGAAAGCCCCGTTCATGGCCGCGGTACTCACCGCGGATATGCAGAACACCGACAAGGTGGTGACGCTCATCGAAGAGTGCCGCCACATGAAGCTGCGCATCGTCGCGCCGGACGTGAACAACTCCGAATTCCGCTTCACCGTGGATGACGAAGATCAAATCGTTTACGGCCTGGGCGCGATCAAGGGCGTCGGCGAAGGCCCGGTGGAAGCCATCACCGAGTGCCGTGCCGAAGGCGGACCGTTCAAGACGCTGTTCGACTTCTGCGACCGCATCGACCTCAAGCGCGTCAATAAACGCACCCTGGAGGCGCTGATCCGTGCCGGCGCGCTGGATCGTCTCGGCCCGCACTTCTATGACGAGCCCAAGGCCTACCACGCCCACGTCGACATCAACCGCGCGGTGCTGCTGGCGTCGATGGAAGAGGCCGTGAAGGCCGCCGAGCAGACCTCGCGCAGCCACGACAGCGGCCACATGGACCTGTTCGGCGGTGTCTTCGCCGAGCCCGAGGCGGATGTCTACGCCAACCACCGCAAGGTCAAGGAGCTCAACCTCAAGGAGCGCCTGAAGGGCGAGAAGGATACCCTCGGCCTGTACCTGACCGGTCACCCCATCGACGAGTACGAAGGCGAGGTGCGACGTTTCGCTCGCCAGCGCATCGTCGAACTGAAACCGGCGCGTGATACCCAGACCGTCGCCGGTCTGATCGTCAACCTGCGGGTGATGAAGAACAAGCGCGGCGACAAGATGGGCTTCGTGACCCTGGACGACCGCTCCGGCCGTATCGAAGCCTCGCTGTTCGCCGAAGCCTTCGCCGCCAACCAGGCGCTGTTGCAGACTGACGCGCTGGTGGTGATCGAGGGTGAAGTCAGCCAGGACGATTTCTCCGGCGGCCTGCGCCTGCGCGCCAAACGCGTGATGGGCCTGGAAGAGGCCCGCACCTCGCTGGCCGAGAGCCTGCGGGTCCGCGTCCATGCCGATGCGCTCAAGGGTGATCGCCTGCGCTGGCTGGCCGATCTGTGCACCCGCCACCGCGGCAGTTGCCCGGTCACTGTCGACTACAGCGGCGAGCAGGCGCGCGCCTTGCTGCAGTTTGGCGAGCAGTGGCGGATCGACCCCGCTGACAACCTGATTCAAGCGTTGCGTGACCAGTTCGGCCGCGACAACGTCTTCCTGAACTACCGCTAGTGAGGTCGGTGGCCATAGGCCGCCCGCCCGCCAGTCTCGACCCCTTGCGCCCGATACCGTAAGGTAGGGCGCTTTACGGACCAGGCCCTGCCGCCATCATCACGACGGATAGCCCATGAACCCGAATTTTCTCGATTTCGAACAGCCCATTGCCGACCTGCACGCCAAGATCGAAGAGCTGCGCCTGGTCGGTAACGACAACGCCCTGAACATCACCGACGAAATCTCCCGTCTGCAGGAGAAGAGCAAGGCGCTGACCGAGAACATCTTCGGCAACCTGACCAGCTGGCAGATCGCCCAGCTCGCTCGCCATCCGCGTCGCCCCTACACCCTCGACTACATCGAGCACATCTTCGGCGAGTTCGAAGAGCTGCACGGCGACCGTCACTTCGCCGATGACGCGGCCATCGTCGGCGGCGTTGCCCGTCTGGACGAACAGCCGGTAATGATCATCGGTCACCAGAAAGGCCGTGAAGTCCGCGAGAAGGTCCGCCGCAACTTCGGCATGCCGCGTCCGGAGGGCTACCGCAAGGCTTGCCGCCTGATGGAAATGGCCGAACGCTTCAAGATGCCGATCCTGACCTTCATCGACACCCCCGGTGCCTACCCGGGCATCGACGCCGAAGAGCGCGGCCAGAGCGAGGCGATTGCCTGGAACCTGCGCGTCATGTCGCGCCTGAAGACTCCGATCATCGCTACCGTGATCGGCGAAGGCGGTTCCGGCGGCGCACTGGCCATTGGCGTGTGCGACCAACTGAACATGCTGCAGTACTCCACCTACGCGGTGATCTCGCCCGAAGGTTGCGCCTCGATCCTCTGGCGTACCGCCGAGAAGGCGCCGGAAGCCGCCGAGGCCATGGGCATCACTGCGAATCGCCTGAAGGACCTGGGCATCGTCGACAACATCATTGCCGAGCCGCTGGGCAGCGCCCACCGCGACCCGGCCGCGATGTCCGAGTCGATCCGCAAGGCCCTGACCGGCCAGCTGGATACCCTCAAGCAGCTGAGCACCGAAGAACTGCTGGCGCGCCGCTACGAGCGCCTGATGAGCTACGGCATCGCCTGATCGATGCCTTCGGCGCAGCGTGGATGACGAGGTATCCTTGCCTCGTCATCCATCCCGCCTTACTGCGCCATGTCCCTTGACTCCGTGTCTCTGGAAAACCGACTTCTAGCTGCACTCGTACCCTGGCGCCGCGCGCCGGCGTGGCGGGTGGCGCTGTCTGGCGGGTTGGATTCCACCGTTCTCCTGCATCTACTGGTACAGCTCGCCCGTCGCGAGGTGTTGCCGCCGATTTCCGCCATTCATGTTCATCACGGCCTGCAGACCGTCGCCGATGCCTGGCCGGAGCACTGCCAGAGGTTTTGCGACGCGCTTGGCGTGCCGTTGCGTGTCGAGCGTGTGCGGGTGGATGGATGGGCGAGCCTGGAGCGTGCCGCCCGGGAGGCTCGCTATGGCGCATTCACCGCAATCCTGGGGGAGGGCGAGTGCCTGCTGACCGGCCAGCATCGCGATGATCAGGCCGAAACCGTGCTGTTCCGCCTGTTCCGTGGTGCGGGCGTGCGCGGTCTGGCAGGAATGCCCGCCTGTCGCTCGCTGGGTAGCGGGCTTCTGCTGCGGCCGTTGCTGGGCATCTCCCGCGACGAGCTGGAGCGCTATGCCCGCAGCCATGGCCTGAGTTGGGTGGAGGACCCGTCCAACGCCAGCGACGATTTTGACCGCAATTACCTGCGCAACCAATTGCTACCGTTCATCGCCTGGCGTTGGCCGGCAGCGGGCGAAACCATCGTTCGCAGTGCCGGGCATCTGGCCGAGGCTGACGGTCTGCTGACGGAGTTGGCCCAGGCTGATCTGATGGCGGCGGACCAGCAGGCGCATTACCGGGAAATGCCGTTGCCTTCCCTGGCAATCGGGCCGTTGATTGCCCTGAGCGAGGCGCGCCAGCGTAATGCCCTTCGTCATTGGCTGGCGCCCCTGGCTCGATTACCCGACAGCGCGCATTGGGCCGGCTGGCAGGATCTGCGCGATGCGCGGGCGGATGCCGAGCCCGTCTGGCGCCTCGCCGACGGCGAGCTGCGCCGCGCCAATGGTCGGCTCTGGTGGTTGGCGAATGCCTGGCTGGCGTTCGTGCCGCAGGTGCAGTCCTGGGCGGATGCCTCTCACGCACTGGTGCTGCCTGGAAACGGCTCGTTGCACGTCGAGGGCGAGTCGCCGCGCGGGCCGTTGGAGGTTCGCTACCGACAGGGCGGGGAAGTCATGGCGCTGCCTGGACGTGGCCACCGCGATCTCAAGCGCCTACTCAACGAGGCTGGGGTTCCGGCGTTCCTTCGCGGCCGCCTGCCACTGCTCTGGCGAGCCGACGAACTGCTGGGTGTAGCGCTGCTGCCGGAGCTGCGCGTGGAGCCGGGACAGTCCTGGATCCTGGGTTGGACACCTCCGACGAATGACTCGGGTTTGAGCTGATAGCCGCTTTCCGGTAGACTACGCTCCCGTCTTATATCGCTCCTGCCGATTCCCTTGGAATCAGCGGGAGTTCGCTATTGATCACGACGAAGTCGTGAGCCGGACTACGGTCCGACACCTTCGCTTCCCCGGCGGCCGAGCCGCCTAAACGCTGACATTCAGGGCTTTTCATGACGCGCTACATCTTCGTCACGGGTGGTGTTGTTTCTTCATTGGGGAAAGGCATCGCCTCGGCTTCCTTGGCTGCCATTCTGGAAGCGCGTGGCCTGAAGATCACGATGCTCAAGCTGGACCCCTACATCAACGTCGATCCGGGCACCATGAGCCCGTTCCAGCACGGTGAGGTGTTCGTCACCCACGACGGCGCGGAAACCGACCTCGATCTGGGCCACTACGAGCGTTTCGTTCGTACCACGATGACCCAGAACAACAACTTCACCACCGGCCGCGTCTACATGGACGTGCTCCGCAAGGAGCGCCGTGGTGACTATCTGGGCGCCACCGTGCAGGTCATCCCGCACATCACCGACGAGATCAAGCGTCGCATCATTAAGGGCGCCGGCGATGCCGACGTGGCCCTGGTTGAAGTCGGCGGCACCGTCGGTGACATCGAGTCGCAACCCTTCCTCGAGGCTATCCGCCAGCTGCGCGTGGAGATCGGTTCGCGCCGCGCCATGCTGATGCACCTGACGCTGGTCCCGTACATCGCCACCGCTGGCGAGACCAAGACCAAGCCGACCCAGCACTCGGTCAAGGAATTGCGCTCCATCGGTCTGCAGCCGGACATCCTGGTCTGCCGCTCCGACCATCCGGTGGACGTGTCCTCCCGCCGTAAGATCGCCTTGTTCACCAACGTGGAAGAGCGCGCGGTCATCTCGCTGGAAGACGTCGACACCATCTACCGCATTCCGTCCGTGCTGCACGCCCAGGGCGTCGATGACTTCGTCGTCGAGCGCTTTGGCCTCGAGTGCGGCCCGGCCGACTTGTCCGAATGGGACCGCGTGGTCGACGCCAAGCTCAACCCTGAGCGTGAAGTCACCATCGCCATGGTCGGCAAGTACATGGAACTGCTCGACGCCTACAAGTCGCTGATCGAAGCCATGACCCATGCCGGCATCCAGAGCCGCACCAAGGTCAACCTGCGCTACATCGACTCCGAGGACATCGAGCAGCAGGGCACCAGCCTGCTCGAAGGCGCCGACGCCATCCTGGTTCCGGGCGGCTTCGGTCTGCGCGGCGTGGAAGGCAAGATCACCGCCGTCCAGTACGCCCGCGAAAACAAGGTTCCGTACCTGGGCATCTGCCTGGGCATGCAGGTGGCCGTCATCGAGTACGCCCGCAACGTGCTGGGCTGGACCGATGCCAACTCCACCGAGTTCGACAAGTCCAGCGGCCACCCGGTCGTCGGCCTGATCACCGAATGGCAGGACGCTACCGGAGCCACCGAAGTGCGCACCGAGGCTTCCGACCTGGGCGGCACCATGCGCCTGGGCGCCCAGGAATGCCTGCTGTCCGCCGGTACCCTGGTGCACGATTGCTATGGCAAGGACGTGATCGTCGAGCGTCACCGCCACCGTTACGAAGTGAACAACAACCTGCGTCCGCAACTGGAAGCCGCCGGCCTGAAGATTTCCGGCCGCTCCGGCGACGGCGCGCTGGTGGAAGTCGTGGAAGCTCCGGACCATCCGTGGTTCGTGGCCTGCCAGTTCCACCCGGAATTCACTTCCACCCCGCGTGATGGCCACCCGCTGTTCAGCGGCTTCGTCAACGCCGCCCTGAAGCAAGCCGGGAAAGCCTGAGCATGACCCAGAAGATCATTCGCGTCGGTGATATCCAGATCGGTAACGACCTGCCGTTCGTGCTGTTCGGCGGCATGAACGTGCTGGAGTCGCGCGATCTGGCGATGCAGGTCTGCGAAGAGTACGTGACGGTCACCGAGAAGCTCGGTATCCCCTACGTGTTCAAGGCCAGCTTCGACAAGGCCAACCGTTCCTCGATCACTTCGTTCCGTGGTCCGGGCATGGAAGAAGGGCTGAAGATCTTCGAAGAGATCAAGAAGACCTTCAAGGTGCCGGTCATCACCGACGTGCATGAGCCCTACCAGGCCGCTCCGGTGGCCGAGGTCTGCGACATCATCCAACTGCCGGCCTTCCTGTCCCGGCAGACCGACCTGGTCGTGGCCATGGCCAAGACCAACGCGGTGATCAACATCAAGAAGGCCCAGTTCCTTGCGCCGCAGGAGATGAAACACATCCTGCGCAAGTGCGAGGAGGCAGGCAACGACCAGCTGATCCTCTGCGAGCGTGGCTCCTCCTTCGGGTACAACAACCTGGTGGTGGACATGCTCGGCTTCGGCATCATGAAGCAGTTCGAGTACCCGGTGTTCTTCGACGTGACCCACGCCCTGCAGATGCCGGGTGGTCGCGCCGATTCCGCCGGCGGCCGCCGCGCCCAGGTCACCGACCTGGCCAAGGCCGGCATGAGCCAGGGCCTCGCCGGCCTGTTCCTGGAGGCCCATCCGGACCCCGAGAACGCCAAATGCGACGGTCCGTGCGCCCTGCGCCTGAACAAGCTCGAGCCTTTCCTGTCCCAGCTCAAGCAGCTGGACGACCTGGTCAAGAGTTTCCCCACTATCGAGACTGCCTGAGAATCCGCTCGATGCTGCCTTGAGCAGACATCGAGCAGGTTCTGAACGTCTCACCAGCCGCCCCGTTTATCTCTATCTTCGGAGTGTTATCAAGAATGGCAAAGATCGTCGACATCAAGGGCCGTGAGGTCCTGGACTCCCGCGGCAACCCGACTGTTGAAGCGGACGTGATCCTGGACAACGGCATCGTCGGCAGCGCTTGCGCCCCGTCCGGTGCATCCACCGGTTCCCGCGAGGCTCTCGAACTGCGCGATGGCGACAAGAGCCGTTACCTGGGCAAGGGCGTGCTGAAAGCCGTGGCCAACATCAACGGCCCGATCCGCGACCTGCTGCTGGGCAAGGACGCGGCTGACCAGAAAGGTCTGGATCACGCGATGATCGACCTCGACGGCACCGAGAACAAAGGCAAGCTGGGCGCCAACGCCATCCTGGCCGTGTCCCTGGCTGCCGCCAAGGCCGCCGCTCAGGCCAAGGGCGTGCCGCTGTACGCGCACATCGCCGACCTGAACGGCACCCCGGGCCAGTACTCCATGCCGGTTCCGATGATGAACATCATCAACGGCGGCGAGCACGCCGATAACAACGTCGACATCCAGGAGTTCATGGTTCAGCCGGTTGGCGCCAAGAACTTCGCCGACGCGCTGCGCATGGGCGCCGAGATCTTCCACCACCTCAAAGCCGTGCTGAAGGCCCGTGGCCTGAATACCGCCGTGGGTGACGAAGGTGGCTTCGCGCCGAACCTGGCTTCCAATGAAGACGCCCTGGCCGCCATCGCCGAAGCCGTCGCCAACGCCGGCTACAAGCTGGGCGAAGACGTGACCCTGGCCCTGGACTGCGCTTCCTCCGAGTTCTTCAAGGACGGCAAGTACGACCTGGAAGGCGAAGGTAAAGTGTTCAGCGCCGAAGGTTTCGCCGACTACCTGGCCGGCCTGACTCAGCGCTACCCGATCATCTCTATCGAAGACGGCATGGACGAGTCCGACTGGGCTGGCTGGAAAGTCCTGACCGACAAGATCGGCGAGAAGGTGCAGCTGGTCGGTGACGACCTGTTCGTAACCAACACCAAGATCCTCAAGCGCGGCATCGACGAGAAGATCGGCAACTCGATCCTGATCAAGTTCAACCAGATCGGCTCGCTGACCGAAACCTTGGAAGCCATCCAGATGGCCAAGGCCGCCGGCTTCACCGCAGTGATCTCGCACCGTTCGGGCGAAACCGAGGACAGCACCATCGCTGACCTGGCTGTCGGCACCGCCGCCGGTCAGATCAAGACTGGCTCCCTGTGCCGCTCCGACCGCGTCTCCAAGTACAACCAGCTGCTGCGTATCGAAGAGCAACTGGGCGCCAAGGCGCCGTACCGTGGTCGCGCGGAATTCCGCGGCTGACGCTAGTCTGGTACGGTGAAGGGGTGGCAGGAGCCACCCCTTTGCATATGGAGCTGATGGTTTGAGGTTACGTAGCCCTTATTGGCTGTTCGTCGTGCTGATCCTGGCGTTGGCCGGTTTGCAGTATCGCCTGTGGGTCGGCGATGGCAGCCTGGCGCAGGTGCGCGACCTGCAGAAGCAGATCGCCGACCAGCAGGGCGAAAACGAGCGTCTGCTCGAGCGTAACCGCATCCTCGAGGCCGAAGTGGCCGAGCTCAAGAAAGGCACCGAGACGGTCGAGGAGCGTGCCCGCCACGAACTCGGCATGGTCAAGGACAAGGAAACCCTCTACCAGCTCGCGCAATGACCACTCCTGCCTTCTGGGCCGTAATACCGGCCGCCGGCATCGGTTCGCGGATGCGTGCCGATCGCCCCAAGCAATACCTCGACCTTGCCGGTCGCAGCATTCTCGAACGTACTCTCGACTGTTTCCTTGGTCATCCCCGGCTCAAGGGCCTGGTGGTGTGCCTGGCCGCCGATGATCCCTGGTGGCCGACCCTGCCGAGCGCCTCCAACGAACTGATCCAGCGTGCCGAAGGCGGCCGTGAGCGTGCCGCTTCGGTGCTCAATGGCTTGCTGCGCCTGAGTGAGCTCGGCGCCGCCACCGATGATTGGGTGCTGGTGCACGACGCTGCCCGGCCGAACCTGGCGCGCGCCGATCTGGATCGCCTGCTGGACGAATTGGAATTCGATACCGTGGGCGGCCTGCTTGGCGTGCCCGCGCGGGATACCTTGAAGCGCGTCGATGCCAATGGCCGTGTGGTCGAGACCATCGACCGCAGTGTGGTCTGGCAGGCCTACACCCCGCAGATGTTCCGCCTCGGTGCGCTGCATCGCGCGCTCGCCGATGCGCTGGTGGCCGACGCGGCCATCACCGACGAAGCCTCGGCCATGGAATGGGCGGGCTACAAGCCGCGCATGGTGGAAGGGCGGGTGGACAACATCAAGGTCACCACCCCGGAAGACCTGCAGCGCCTGCAGCGTAACTTCGCCAAGCACTGAGTCATTCGCGGTTAGAACGAACCTCCCTGTAGGAGCGGGCCATACCCGCGATCGCGCGCATGGCGCGCTCCTACAGGTCGAGCGACGGAGTCCGCTCCTACACCACGTTCATCAGCCCAGCATCGGCACTTCAATCAGAAAGCGGAACAACGCCCCATGCTGCTCCACTGCCAGGCAGTGGTAGCCATGACGCTGGGTGTCCTCGGGAATGCCATGCACCGATTGCGAACAGTCGGTGATCACCTCCAGCAGATCGCCCGGCTTGAGCGTCTCCAGGGTTTCCAGGGTGGCGATGGCGTTGTACGGGCAGTGTTCGCCGCGCAGATCAAGCGACAGCGTCGGCGTCTTGGTGTCGGGCATCGGACGGTTTCCGTTTGCGGGTGAATCGTTGCGCGTTGAGTTGCACCAACAGCATGCAGAGAGCGAGGCCGGCGAAGGTGATCAGCAGGCCGCCTCCAGGGCCGAATTCCTGCAGCAGGTTGAGTTTGGGATAGGGCAGGGCGAGGCTGGTGCCGAACTGATCCCAGTACACGGCGACCAGCGTGCCGCCGATCACGTTGCCGACACCTACTACCCAGAAGTGCACCTGGCCCTCCATCGAACGGTACATCCAGCCGGTCTCGCAGCCGCCGGCCAGCACGATGCCGATGCCGAACAGCACGCCGCCGATCACGGCGTTGGGGCCCATCCAGAATATCTTCGGCGGCAGACCGTTGTGGATCGCGGCGAAGGTGCCGAGACAGGCGGCCGCCATGCCTAGCAGGATGCCCAGCGCGGCCTGGGTCCGGCCGGTGGTCCAGAGGTCGCGGGCGGCGCTGGTGAAGCAGATCTGCGCACGCTCGATCAGGCCGCCGAAGAGCAGGCCGAACAGACAGGCCATGCCCAGCACGAGGGAGGCCTCGAAGCGCCAGGCGGCGAACAGCGCGGCCAGCGCCAGGACGCCCATGCCCAGGCGCCATTGCAGCTTCGCGCGGCGGGCCAGGGCCTTGGCGCTTGGCAAGGCCGCAGCCTTGCCGCCAACTTTCAGTGGAATGCGCAGAAAAGGCAGCAGGCTGATCTTCACGCCGAACCAGGCACCGATCACGGTGGAGAACATGAAGGCCCAGGCGTGCACCGAGAACATCGGGATGCCGGTAAAGAAAGCCGCAAGGTTGCAGCCCATCGCCAGGCGCGCGCCGAAGCCGGCGATCACTCCACCGACCAGCCCCTGCAGCAGGCGCCGCTTGCTGGTTGGCCAGCGCAGGCTGACGTTTCCGGCCCAGAGTGCGCAGCACAACGCGCCGAGGAACATGCCGATGATCATCACGCCATCGATGCGGTCCAGCGGCGTGCCTTGCAGGCCGATGATCTTGAAATAGCTCCACTCCTGCGGCTGCAGGCCGAACCAGGACAGTACATGCCCGCCCCAGCGCGTGAATTCGCCGGTGACCGCCCAGAAGGTGCCGGTCATGGCGAAGTAGTAGGCCGAGGCGACGCCGAGGGCGATCAAGGTCGGGAGTGGCGACCAGAAGCGCACGAGATAGCGCTCGCGGAAGGAGAATAGGGCTGACATCTGTCGTCCTTGAACCTGTGTTGCGGGAAGCCCGCCATTCTAGCCAAGCAGGCCCGGCCACGCTTGTCCTATGACAGGGGCTGTGGCTGCAGGTGTTGCAGGCCTTCCTTCAGGTGATCCACCAATTGCCGAACCTTGGGTGACAGGTGCCGCTGCTGTGGATAAAGCGCCCAGACCCCGGTATTCGGCGGCTGATGCGCCTCCAGCAAGGAAACCAGGCGGCCGCTGCGCAGATGCTCCAGCACGTAATAGTCCGGCAGCTGGCACAGGCCGAATCCGCGTAAAACCGCATCGAGCACCGCCTGGCCGCTATTGCAGCGCCAATTGCCCTGTACCCGGTGCTGGGTTTCCCGGCCGCCCTCAAGGAAGCTCCACTGGTCGCTGCTGCCCACCAGGCAATTGTGCTGCGCCAGTTCCGTCGGGTGCTGCGGCGAGCCATGGCGCGCCAGGTAATCCGGCGTGGCGCACAGGTACATCACTCGTGGCGCCAGGCGCGTCGCCACCAGCCGCGAGTCGCTCAGGCGGCCGAGGCGGATCGCCAGATCGAAACCTTCATGCAGCAGGTCGAGCTGGCGATTGGACAGCTCGATCTCCACCCGCAGCTGCGGAAAGTGCGCCATGAATTCATTCACCAGCGGCACCACGAAGCGTTCGCCGTAGGCCACCGCACACGTCATGCGCAGCAAGCCCTTGGGTTCGGCAGACAGATCGCTGACCGCGCGCAGGGCTTCCTCACGGGCGTCCTGCAAACGTCGGCAGTGCTGCAGGAAAGTCTGTCCGGCCTCGCTCAGCGTGACCTTGCGGGTATTGCGGTAGAGCAACCGGGTCTGCAGGCGCTCTTCAAGCCGCGCCACCTGGCGGCTGACATGGGACGACGACACGCCCAGGCGCTCGGCGGCGGCGGTGAATTGACCGGTTTCGGCGACAGCGACAAATTCGTCCAGTCCTTCCCAGCGGTGCATCTGGATTATCCCTGTATGGCAATAATGTTTTGATTATTGCCTGATTATTCCCTGAAACGGGGTTTTCTACACTTCCAAGGCTTTAGGGCGCGCTTTTCCATGAGCGGCCCCGGCAATCTCCGACGTGGCTACGGCCCGTCGCCGGTTTCTCGGCCCTGCTGCCGAATCCCGTCCGCGCAGCGGGCGTTGTCGTTTTCCTTCGTTCAGGAGTTTCCAGATGATCAAGTCCCGTGCCGCCGTCGCCTTCGCTCCCAACCAGCCGTTGGAAATCGTCGAAGTCGATGTGGCGCCGCCGAAGAAGGGCGAAGTGCTGGTACGCATCGTCGCCACCGGCGTCTGCCATACCGACGCCTACACCCTGTCCGGCCAGGATTCCGAAGGGGTGTTCCCGTGCATCCTCGGTCATGAGGGCGGTGGCATCGTTGAAGCGGTGGGCGAGGGCGTCACCTCGCTGAAGGTCGGCGACCATGTGATCCCGCTGTACACCGCTGAATGCCGTGAGTGCAAATTCTGCAAATCCGGCAAGACCAACCTCTGCCAAGCCGTGCGCGCCACCCAGGGCAAGGGCCTGATGCCCGACGGCACCAGCCGCTTCTCCTACAAGGGCGAGCCGATCTTCCACTACATGGGCTGCTCGACCTTCTCCGAGTACACCGTGCTGCCGGAAATCTCCCTGGCCAAGATCCCCGAAGAGGCGCCGCTGGAGAAGGTCTGCCTGCTCGGTTGCGGCGTGACCACCGGCATCGGCGCGGTGCTGAACACCGCCAAGGTGGAAGAGGGCGCCACCGTCGCCATCTTCGGCCTGGGTGGCATCGGCCTCGCGGCGATCATCGGTGCGAAGATGGCCAAGGCCGCGCGCATCATCGCCATCGACATCAACCCGTCCAAGTTCGACATCGCCAGGCAACTGGGCGCCACTGACTTCGTCAATCCGAAGGATCACCAGAAGCCGATCCAGGACGTCATCGTCGAGATGACCGACGGCGGCGTGGACTATTCCTTCGAGTGCGTCGGCAATGTGCAGCTGATGCGCGCGGCGCTGGAGTGCTGCCACAAGGGCTGGGGCGAATCCACCATCATCGGCGTCGCCGGTGCCGGCCAGGAAATCAGCACCCGTCCGTTCCAGCTGGTCACCGGTCGCGTCTGGCGTGGCTCCGCCTTTGGCGGCGTGAAGGGTCGCACCGAGCTGCCGAGCTACGTGGAGAAGGCGCAGAAGGGCGAAATCCCGCTGGATACCTTCATCACCCACACCATGGGGCTGGAGAGGATCAACGAGGCCTTCGACCTGATGCACGAAGGCAAGAGCATCCGTTCCGTCATCCATTACTGATCGGGTAGCCGGGCGCCTTGAGCGCCCGGCTTCACAGGAGAGGAGGTTCCCATGACGGATTCCATCGAACTGATCAGCAGCCAGAAGAGTTTTGGCGGCTGGCATCAGCGCTATCGCCACCGTTCCGAAACGCTCGGCTGCGACATGGTCTTCGCGGTCTACCTGCCGCCCCAGGCCGAGCCCGAGGCGGGCCTGCCGGTGTTGTACTGGCTGTCCGGGCTGACCTGCACCGACGAGAACTTCATGCAGAAGGCCGGTGCCCACCGCATGGCGGCCGAGCTGGGCCTGGTCATCGTCGCGCCGGACACCAGCCCGCGTGGCCCTGAAGTGCCGGGTGATCCGGACGGCGCCTGGGACTTCGGCCTTGGCGCCGGCTTCTACGTCAACGCCACCCAGGAACCCTGGTCGCGCCATTACCGCATGCATGACTATGTAGTGCGGGAGCTACCTGCGCTGGTCGAGGCCAATTTCCCGGTGTCCCAGCGGCGCGGCATCAGTGGCCACTCCATGGGCGGCCACGGTGCTCTGGTCTGCGCGTTGCGTAATCCGGGGCACTATCTGTCGTTGTCAGCGTTTGCGCCCATCACCCATCCGAGCGACTGTCCCTGGGGGCAGAAGGCGCTCGGCCGCTTCCTTGGCGAAGACCCGGCTGCCTGGCGGGAGTGGGATGCGGTCGAACTGCTGGCAAATGCCAGCGAGCGCCTGCCGATACTGGTGGACCAGGGCGATCGCGACGACTTCCTGGCCGTTCAGCTCAAGCCCGAAGCCCTTCGTGAAGCGGCGGCTGCAGTCGGTCATCCGCTGGAGCTGCGCTTGCAGCCGGGGTATGACCACAGCTACTACTTCATCGCCAGCTTCATCGAGGATCACTTGCGGCATCACGCCCAAGTGCTCTATAGCTGAGAAGGTCGGGGTGTCGCCGCATGGCAACGCTGATCCGGTAGAATCGACGCCCTGACTTCAACAGGGCGTTTTTTCATGCGAATCGGACATGGCTACGACGTGCATCGCTTCGGCGAGGGCGATTTCATCACCCTTGGCGGGGTGCGCATTCCCCACAAGTTCGGGCTGATCGCCCATTCCGACGGCGACGTGCTGCTGCATGCCCTTTCCGACGCATTGCTCGGCGCCTGCGCGCTGGGTGACATCGGCAAGCACTTCCCCGACACCGACCCGCAGTTCAAGGGCGCCGACAGCCGCGTGCTGCTGCGCCACGTGCTGTCTCTGGTGGAGGCAAAAGGCTGGAAAGTGGAAAACGTCGATACCACCATCATCGCCCAGGCACCGAAGATGGCGCCGCACATTCAGGCCATGCGCGAGACCATCGCCGCCGACCTGAAGGTCGAACTGGACCAGGTCAACGTCAAGGCGACCACCACCGAGAAACTCGGCTTCACCGGCCGCGAAGAGGGCATCGCGGTACACGCCGTTGCCCTGCTGAGCCGCGCATGACCGAGCTGGAGCTGCTGGGGCCGTGCGCCCATGGGGAGCCTTGCGGGCGAGGCGTGCTCAAGGCCGTGGCCGAGGACTTCCAGGTCGACGAAGTACTGGACATTCCCTTGTCGGGTGATGGTGAACACCTCTGGCTGTGGGTGGAAAAGCGTGGCCTGAACACCGAGGAAGCGGCACGTCGCCTGGCCCGCGCCGCCGGTGTACCGGTGAAAATGATCAGCTACGCCGGCCTCAAGGATCGCCAGGCACTGACCCGCCAGTGGTTCAGCCTGCACCTGCCGGGCAAGTCCGATCCGGACCTGTCGGCCGCCGAAGACGACAGCCTGCGCATCCTCGAACGCAACCGCCATCGCCGCAAACTGCAGCGCGGCGCGCACTCGGCCAACGGCTTCACCCTGCGCCTGACCGAGCTGCAGGCGGACCGGGAGCAGCTGGATGCACGCCTGAAGGCCATCGCGGCCATCGGCGTGCCCAACTACTTCGGTACCCAGCGCTTCGGCCACGGTGGCGGCAACGTCTTCGACGCACGGGGCTTCGCCGAACGCGGCAAGCTGCCGGACCACCGCAATATCCGTTCGCGCCTGCTGTCGGCAGCACGCAGCTACCTCTTCAATCAGGTACTGGCGCAACGCGTGGCGCAAGGAATCTGGAACCAGGCGCAGGTCGGCGATCTGCTGGCCTTCACCGATAGCCGCAGCTTCTTCCCGGCGGGAGAGGCGGAGTGTGCCGATCCGCGCCTGGCAGCGCTGGACCTGCATCCCACTGGGCCGATGTGGGGCGAAGGCGATTCACCGGCCAGCGGTGCGCCCGGCGACCTCGAGCGCAGTGTGCAACAGGCGGAGATGGCGCTTTGCCAGTGGCTTGCCGGTGCGGACCTGGCGCACGAACGGCGCATTCTGCGCCTCCCCATCCCGAGCCTGGCATGGCATTATCCCGCCCCTGACATTCTGCAACTGGAATTCGTCCTGCCGGCTGGCTGCTTCGCCACCGCGGTCGTGCGCGAGCTGATCGAACTCGTGCCGGCAGGGCAGACGGAAAACCCATGCGCATATTGATTGCCAACGACGACGGGGTGACTGCACCCGGTATCGCCGCGCTTTACGACGCGCTGTCCGATCATGCGGACTGTGTCGTGATCGCCCCGGAAGCCGACCGCAGCGGAGCGAGTAGTTCGCTCACGCTGGACCGGCCGCTGCATCCCCATCGCCTGGGCAATGGCTTCATCAGTCTCAACGGTACGCCGACCGACTGCGTGCACCTGGGCCTCAACGGCCTGCTGGATGAATTGCCGGACATGGTCGTATCGGGGATCAACCTGGGCGCCAACCTGGGTGACGACGTGCTCTATTCGGGCACCGTCGCGGCTGCCCTGGAGGGGCGCTTCCTGTCCCGCCCGGCGTTCGCCTTTTCGTTGTGCTCGCGCCTGACGGACAACCTGCCCACCGCGATGCACTTCGCGCGTCTGCTGGTGGAGTCCCACGAGAAGCTCGATCTGCCGCCGCGCACCGTGCTCAACGTGAACATCCCCAACCTCCCGCTGGATCGCGTGCGTGGCATCCAGATGACCCGCCTGGGGCATCGCGCCCGCGCCGCCGCACCGGTGAAGGTGGTCAACCCGCGTGGCAAGGAAGGTTACTGGATCGCCGCCGCCGGCGACGCCGAGGATGGCGGGGAGGGCACTGATTTCCATGCGGTGATGCAGGGCTACGTGTCCATCACGCCGTTGCAGATGGACCGGACCTTCCGTGAGGCGTTCAATATCCTTGGCGATTGGATCGGAGGGCTCGACCATGGCCAATGAAATGTCTCGCCGCGGCGGGATCGGGATGACCTCCCAGCGCACCCGCGAGCGCCTGATTCAGCGTCTGTACGAAGAGGGGCTTTCCAACGCGCACGTGCTGGAAGTGATTCGCCGCACGCCGCGCCACCTGTTCGTCGACGAGGCGCTGGCGCATCGCGCCTACGAAGACACGGCGCTGCCGATCGGGCATAACCAGACCATCTCGCAGCCCTTCATGGTGGCGAGGATGACCGAGCTGTTGCTGGCGGCAGGTCCCCTGGACAAGGTGCTGGAGATCGGCACCGGCTCCGGTTACCAGACGGCCGTGTTGTCGCAATTGGTCGAGCGGGTGTTCTCGGTCGAGCGTATCCAGGCGCTGCAGGATCGTGCGAAAGAGCGACTTGCGGAGCTAAACCTGCGAAATGTTGTCTTTCGTTGGGGCGATGGTTGGGAAGGGTGGTCAGCTCTGGCACCCTACAACGGCATCATCGTCACCGCGGCGGCGGCCGAAGTCCCGCAGGCCTTGCTGGACCAGCTGGCGCCGGGTGGGCGCCTGGTGATCCCGGTGGGTGGCGGCGAGGTCCAGCAACTGTTGCTGATCGTACGCACCGAGGATGGATTCCAGCGCCAGGTGCTGGACTCGGTACGCTTCGTTCCGCTGCTCAACGGCCCGCTGGGCTGAAACAGGCGCAGCGGCAGCGGATACAATACCGGCCAACAGGCTGGACGTAATTCATGGATAAGGGGGATGGGTGAGCTTGACAGCGACCCTGCGACAACGGAACTGGATCAAGGGCCTGGGCCATGCTGTGCTGGCCATTGCCGTTTGCTCTCTGCTGGGAGCCTGTTCATCCTCGTCACGTAGCGGCACCACCGTGGTCGACGGCGGCGCCTCTGCGCGCAAGCCGGCCGTGACCAGCGGGCAGTACGTCGTACGTCGCGGCGACACCCTGTATTCCATTGCCTTCCGCTACGGCTGGGACTGGAAAGCCCTGGCCGCGCGCAACAACATTGACGCGCCCTATACCATTCGCCCCGGACAAGCGATCCGCTTCGATGGCGGCTCTTCTACGGCACAACCGTCCGTCGCCAAAAATTCTGCGCCCGTCGCTCCGGTGGTTGTCAATAAACCGGCTACTACGACGTCCAGTGCCAGTAAACCGACTTCGCCAGCGGCGACACCTTCGTCGCAGGCCAGCGCCAGCACCGCAACTCCCGCGCCTTCGGGCGGTGGTGTGAGTGGGTGGATATGGCCAACCGACGGCACCCTGATTGGGCGTTTTGCATCAAACGGCAGTTTGAATAAAGGGATTGATATAGCCGGGCAATTGGGCCAGCCTGTCTTGGCTGCGTCCAATGGCACGGTTGTGTATGCCGGTAGTGGTTTGCGGGGCTACGGCGAACTCGTGATCATCAAGCACAGCGATACCTACGTAAGCGCCTACGGTCACAACCGCAGGTTGCTGGTGCGGGAAGGGCAACAGGTCAAAGTCGGGCAGAACATTGCCGAGATGGGCTCCACAGGGACTGACCGGGTGAAGCTGCACTTTGAGATTCGCCGCCAGGGTAAGCCTGTAGATCCTCTGCAATACCTGCCAAGTCGTTGACGTTTGCTGTTCCCCTGCGTGGGTGAGCGGGCCTCGGTGTCCTAAGGATAAGGACGCACCTGGGCTTGTTGTCGAACTCAGCAAGGGATAACGACATGGCACTTAAAAAAGAAGGGCCGGAGTTTGACGTCGATGATGAAGTGCTCCTTCTGGAGCCCGGCATCATTTTTGAAGAGTCGCTTGCCGAAGAGCAGGTATCGCTTCAAGTCACTCCCAAAGCCTCAACACTCTCCTCTCTCAAGCAACACAAGCACATCGACTACACGCGGGCGCTCGACGCGACCCAGCTGTATCTCAATGAAATCGGCTTTTCGCCGTTGCTGACCCCGGAAGAAGAAGTCCACTTTGCGCGCCTTGCGCAGAAGGGCGATCCTGCCGGCCGACGTCGAATGATCGAGAGTAACCTGCGTCTGGTGGTGAAGATCGCGCGGCGCTACGTCAATCGCGGCCTCTCGCTGCTTGATCTGATCGAAGAGGGCAACCTCGGCTTGATCCGGGCGGTGGAAAAGTTCGATCCGGAACGTGGCTTCCGCTTCTCCACCTATGCGACCTGGTGGATTCGACAGACCATCGAACGGGCCATCATGAACCAGACGCGCACGATTCGCCTGCCGATCCATGTGGTCAAGGAACTCAATGTCTACCTGCGGGCGGCTCGTGAGCTGACCCAGAAGCTGGACCACGAGCCCTCGCCCGAGGAAATCGCCAACCTGCTTGAGAAGCCAGTAGACGAGGTCAAGCGCATGCTGGGCCTCAACGAGCGGGTGACCTCCGTGGACGTCTCGCTTGGCCCGGACTCCGACAAGACGCTGCTCGATACGCTCACGGACGACCGGCCGACCGACCCCTGCGAGTTGCTGCAGGACGATGACCTCAGCGAGAGCATCGACCTGTGGTTGTCGGAGTTGACCGATAAGCAGCGGGAAGTGGTGATCCGTCGCTTCGGCTTGCGTGGGCATGAAAGCAGCACACTGGAAGAGGTTGGGCAGGAAATCGGCCTGACCCGCGAACGGGTTCGCCAGATCCAGGTCGAGGCACTCAAGCGCTTGCGCGAGATACTCGAGAAGAATGGTCTCTCCAGCGACGCCCTGTTCCAGTAGCGCCCTGTTCCGTTAACACGGATCGACCCCAAAAAAGCCCGGATGATTCCGGGCTTTTTTATGCGTCTCGATGTAAGCATTCGCTTACGCGGCGTGTGAGTGTTCAGCTTCAAATGCTGCTCGCCTAAGCTGCAATATTTTTTATCTTATTGTTTTATAAGGATTTTATTTCTCTGCATCAGCGTAGGAGAGGGGCGCATGGGGCAAACTGGCCCGGTTGCTGCGATGCGGGAGCCGAGTAATATCACTCCTGCGTACACGGAAAGGCGCAGGCCGGTAAGGATGCCGGTCAGGACATCGCAGGATGGCGATTCATCAGGATGATGAATTAGGGAAGAAAGAGTGGGCGGGTTATCCCGCCCCTTTTTTTTGCCCGCGAAAAAGTGGCACAGCAGAAATAAGAAGGCCCGCGCGAGGCGGGCCTTTTCGGAGATCAGCGCTCCAGGTGCTGCAGCTTGTTCGGCTTGCCGTCCCACTCTTCGGCGTCCGGCAGCGATTCCTTCTTCTCGGTGATGTTCGGCCAAACGTCAGCCAGATCCTTGTTCAGCTCGATGAATTCCTGCATGCCATCCGGGACCTCGTCCTCGGAGAAGATCGCCTGGGCCGGGCACTCCGGTTCGCACAGGGCGCAATCGATGCACTCATCCGGGTGAATGACCAGGAAGTTCGGGCCTTCGTAGAAGCAGTCGACCGGGCAGACTTCCACGCAGTCGGTGTATTTGCACTTGATGCAGTTGTCGGTGACGACGAAGGTCATTTTCTAATTCTCTCCTCAGGCGGGCGGCTAAGCGCGCGCGATTCTAACAGCTTGTTTCACGGTCCGTCAGACTCGCATCTTCCATGCATATAACAAATCGAGAGCTTGGCGCGGCGTCAGGTCGTCGGGGGTGACGCGCATCAGCTCGTCGACGACCGGATGCGGCAAGCTGGCGAACAGGTCGCTCTGCAGCGGCGCCGGGCTTTTCGAGTCGTTGGAGCGCGGGGCTTCGTGGGGCAGGCTGGTGGTTTCCAGGCGAGCCAGGTGCTCGCGGGCGCGCTGAATTACCGCACCCGGAACGCCGGCCAGTTGTGCCACTGCCAGGCCGTAACTCTGGCTGGCCGGTCCGGGCAGCACGTGGTGCAGGAAGACGATGCGCTCGTTGTGTTCGGTGGCGTTGAGGTGCACGTTGGCCACTGCCGGCTCACTTTCCGGCAGCACGGTCAGCTCGAAATAGTGGGTGGCGAACAAGGTGAAGGCGCGCAGCTTGGCCAGATGCTCGGCGGCGGACCAGGCCAGCGACAGGCCATCGAAGGTGCTGGTGCCGCGGCCCACTTCGTCCATCAGTACCAGGCTGCGGTCGCTGGCGTTGTGCAGGATGTTGGCGGTTTCGCTCATCTCCACCATGAAGGTGGAGCGACCGCCGGCCAGATCATCCGAGGAGCCGATACGGGTGAAGATACGGTCCACCAGCGACAATTCGCAGCGCGCCGCCGGGACGAAGCTGCCAATATGAGCGAGCAGCACGATCAGCGCCGTTTGCCGCATATAGGTAGACTTACCGCCCATGTTCGGACCAGTAATCACCAACATGCGGGTGTCCTGGTCGAGGTTCAGGTCGTTGGCTACGAACGGCGTATCCAGCACCTGCTCGACGACCGGGTGGCGGCCTTGTTCGATCAGGATGCCCGACTCTTCGACGAAGCGCGGGCGATTCAGATCGAGGTTCAGCGCACGTTCGGCGAGGTTCGACAGTACATCAAGCTCGGCCAGCGCGGCGGCGGTGTCCTGTAGCGGTGCCAGTTGGTCGATCAGCAGTTCCAGCAGCTCTTCATAGAGCTGTTTCTCGCGGGCGAGCGCTCGGCTCTGGGCGGACAGAGCCTTGTCTTCGAAGGCCTTTAGCTCCGGCGTAATGAAGCGCTCGGCGCCTTTCAGCGTCTGCCGGCGGATGTAGTCGGCGGGCGCCTGTTCGGCCTGCACGCGGGGCAGTTCGATGTAGTAGCCATGGATGCGGTTGTAGCCGACCTTCAGGTTCGGCAGGCCGGTGCGGGCCTTCTCCCGGGTTTCCAGGTCCATCAGGTACTGGCCGGCGTTCTCGCTGAGCATCTGCAGCTCGTCCAGCTCGGCGTCGTAGCCACGGGCGATCACGCCGCCATCGCGGATCACCGCAGGCGGATTCTCGATCACCGCGCGGGCGAGCAGGTCGGCCAGTTCCGGATAGGTGCGGATGCTACCAGCCAGTTCGCCGAGATGCGGTGCTTCCAGCTCGGTCATGCCGTTCTGCAGTTCCGGCAGGGCGGCCAGAGCGTCGCGCAGGCGAGCGAGGTCGCGCGGGCGGGCGTTGCGCAGACCGATTCGGGCGAGGATTCGTTCGACGTCGCCGATTTCCTTCAGTTGCGGCTGGAGGATTTCGAAGCGGTAGCGCTCCAGTAGGCAGGCAATGGACTCCTGGCGGGCTTCGAGCACGGCGCGGTCGCGTAGCGGGCGGTTCAGCCAGCGGGTCAGCAGGCGGCTGCCCATGGCGGTCTGGCAGCGGTCGACCACCGATTGCAGGGTGTTGTCGCGGCCACCGGCGAGGTTGGTATCCAGCTCCAGGTTGCGGCGGCTGGCGCCGTCGAGGATCACGGTGTCGTCGATGCGCTCATGGCGCAGGCTACGCAGGTGCGGCAGGGCGGTGCGTTGGGTTTCCTTGGCGTAGGCCAGCAGGCAGCCGGCGGCGCCGATGGCCAGGGTCAGTTCCTGGCAGCCAAAGCCCTTGAGGTCCTGCACGCCGAACTGCTGGCACAGGCTCTTTTTCGCCGAGTCGCGATCGAAATCCCAGGGCGCGCGGCGGTGCGCGCCACGGCGTTTCTCCGCCGGCAGGCCCTGGGGCCAGTCGTCGGGGATCAGCAGTTCGGCGGGGTTCATGCGTTCCAGTTCGGCCAGCAGGGTTTCCCAGCCTTTTATTTCCTGGACATTGAAACGGCCGCTGGTGATGTCCAGCACGGCCAGGCCGAACAGACGCTCGTCACCCAGCACGGCGGCGATCAGGTTGTCGCGGCGCTCGTCGAGCAGCGCTTCGTCACTGACGGTACCGGGGGTGAGGATGCGCACCACCTGGCGCTCCACCGGGCCCTTGCTGGTGGCCGGGTCGCCGATCTGCTCGCAGATCACCACCGATTCGCCGAGCTTCACCAGCTTGGCCAGGTAGCCCTCGGCGGAGTGGAAGGGGATGCCCGCCATGGGGATGGAGTTGCCAGCGGATTGGCCACGCGCGGTCAGGGTGATGTCGAGCAGCTTGGCGGCCTTCTTGGCGTCCTCGTAGAACAGCTCGTAGAAGTCGCCCATGCGATAGAACATCAGCTGATCCGGGTGCTGATTCTTCAGTCGCCAATATTGCTGCATCATCGGTGTGTGGGCGGAGAGGTCGCTTTGACTCATGGCTTCTGGCTGTCCGGCTTCAACATGCAAAAGCGCCTAGTGTACGGTATCCGCCTGGCCTTCTTTAACCCCGGAGCGCGCCGTGCCCGTCACCGATTCCACGATTACCGAACTCTCTGCCCGACTGGGGGCGCGACTCGCCGCCAACAGGCTGCGCGTCACCACCGCCGAATCCTGCACCGGCGGCGGGATCGCCGAGGCGATCACCCGTATTCCCGGCAGCTCGGCGTGGTTCGAGGCCGGCTACGTTACCTATTCCAATGCACAGAAGACCCGCCAGCTGGATGTGCCGGCCGAGTTGTTTCCCGAGGTTGGTGCGGTGAGCCGGGAGGTGGTCGAGGCGATGGTTGCCGGTGCGTTGCCGCGTAGCGGCGCGGATATCGCCGTCGCGGTCAGCGGCGTTGCTGGTCCGGATGGCGGTTCCGCCGAGAAGCCCGTAGGCACCGTCTGGCTGGCCTGGCGGAAAGGCGAACGGGTGTTCAGCGAACGCCGCCTATATGCCGGTGATCGGGAGGCTGTGCGCCGGCAGACCGTGGCGACCGCTCTGGCCGGGCTGTTGCGACTGGCGGACGGGGAAAATCCGCTCCAGGGGTAGGCGAGCGGCTTGCCCTGTGGAATAATACTGGCTACTTATACAGTTGTTCGTGGCCGTCCGGCCCCCTGACTTCGCGAGGACTTCAATGGACGAGAACAAGAAGCGCGCCCTGGCCGCGGCCCTGGGACAGATCGAACGCCAATTCGGCAAAGGCGCGGTCATGCGCATGGGCGACCATGAGCGTCAGGCCATTCCGGCCATCTCCACCGGCTCGCTGGGCCTGGACATCGCCTTGGGCATCGGCGGCCTGCCGAAGGGCCGTATCGTCGAAATCTACGGTCCGGAATCCTCGGGTAAGACCACCCTGACCCTGTCCGTCATCGCCCAGGCCCAGAAGGCCGGCGCCACCTGCGCCTTCGTCGACGCCGAACACGCGCTGGACCCGGACTACGCCGGCAAGCTGGGCGTCAATGTCGACGACCTGCTGGTTTCCCAGCCGGACACCGGCGAACAGGCCCTGGAAATCACCGACATGCTGGTGCGCTCCAACGCCGTTGACGTGATCATCGTCGACTCCGTGGCCGCGCTGGTACCCAAAGCCGAAATCGAAGGCGAGATGGGCGATCAGCACGTTGGCCTGCAGGCGCGCCTGATGTCCCAGGCCCTGCGCAAGATCACCGGCAACATCAAGAATGCCAACTGCCTGGTCATCTTCATCAACCAGATCCGTATGAAGATCGGCGTGATGTTCGGCAACCCGGAAACCACCACCGGTGGTAACGCGCTGAAGTTCTACTCCTCGGTCCGCCTGGATATCCGCCGTACCGGCGCGGTGAAGGAAGGCGACGAGGTGGTCGGCAGCGAAACCCGCGTCAAGGTCGTGAAGAACAAGGTTGCACCGCCCTTCCGTCAGGCTGAGTTCCAGATCATGTACGGCCGCGGCATCTACCGCACCGGCGAGATCATCGACCTGGGCGTGCAGCTGGGCCTGATCGAGAAGTCCGGCGCCTGGTACAGCTACCAGGGCAACAAGATCGGCCAGGGCAAGGCCAACGCCGCCAAGTTCCTGGAAGACAACACCGAGATCTGCAACACCCTCGACAAGGCCATCCGCGAGCAACTGCTGACCAACCAGCCGGCGCCGACCAAGGCCGAGCTCGCAGCGGCGGAAGCCGAAGCGGAAGCTGAAGCCGACTACTGATAGCCATGGCCGTCGAGCTCGATAACCCCGTCGCGGTGCGGCGGGTCGCCATGGACCTGCTGGCGCGACGCGAGCATGGCCGTGCTGAGCTCTCGCGCAAGCTGCGGCAACGTGGTGCTGTGCAGGAACTGATCGACCCCGCCCTCGACCGTCTGGCCGAGGAGGGGTTGCTCAACGAAAGCCGCTATCTGGAAAGCTACATCGCCAGTCGCGCGCGGGCCGGTTACGGTCCGGTGCGGATTCGCGAGGAGCTGTCGCAGCGTGGTTTGCCCCGTGGCGAAATCGATAGCGCCTTGAGCGAATCGGGTGTCGACTGGAGCGAAAACCTGCGTGAAGTCTGGCGCCGCAAGTTCGCCCGGCTGCCACAGGACGCACGCGAGCGAGCTCAGCAAGGGCGGTTCCTGAGCTATCGAGGCTATTCGATGGAGGCCATCAGTCGAGTGCTGAGCGGTCGACAGTCGGACGACTGAAACGAACAAGGCACCCGCAAGGGTGCCTTGTTCGTTTTGGGGCCATGAATCAGCGAGCCCAGTTTTCCGGCTGGTTGATGAAATTCAACAGCTCGCGCAGCCGCCCCTGGTCGCGACCATTGAAGGCGAAGGCCAGGCGGGTGAGTTGGGAGAACTCCGGTTCGTCCAGCTCCGACTCGCTGTAGGGCTGCTGGTGGAAGCCATCGGTCACGCAGAGGCTGCCGAATTCCTGCTCCAGCAATTCCAGTGCGCGGTTGCTCAACGGGTGGTTCAGGCGAATCACGAAGCGGTCCTTGAGCCAGCGGCTGGAGTGGAAGTTGCTGTAGAACTGGGCGATTTCCTCGACTGCTTCTTCCGCCGAGTGCACCAGCTTCATCAGGTTCATGTCGCTGGGCAGGATGTAGCCGTTGTCTTCGAGCTGTTCCTTGATGAACTCCAGGGCGTGATCCCAGAAGTGTCCGCCTGGCTGGTCGAGCAGAACCACGGGCACCAGCGGGCTCTTGCCAGTCTGGATCAGGGTCAGGACTTCCAGCGCTTCGTCGAGGGTGCCGAAGCCGCCGGGGCAGAGCACCAGAGCGTCCGCTTCCTTGACGAAGAACAGCTTGCGCAGGAAGAAGAAGTGGAACGACAGGAGGTTGCTGGTGCCGTCCACGGTGCGATTGGCATGCTGCTCGAAGGGCAGGGTGATGTTGAAGCCGAGGCTGTTTTCAAGGCCTGCGCCTTCGTGGGCGGCGGCCATGATGCCGCCACCGGCACCGGTGATGACCATCAGGTCATAGCGGGCGAGGGTTTCGCCCAGCTCGCGCGCCAGGGCGTAGACGGGGTGGTCGACCGGCGTGCGGGCCGAGCCGAATACCGTGACTTTGCGGCGACGCTTGAACTGCTCCAGGATACTGAAGGCGTGTTCCATCTCGCGCAGAGTCTGCAGCATGATCTTGGCGTCCCAGCGGTTGCGGTCCGCCTGGGCCATGCGGGCGACGGTGGTGAGCATCTCGCGGTACAGCGGCAGGTTCTGGCTGTCACCGGGGGCGGCCAGTTCGGCCAGTTCCTCGATCTTCTGCGTCAGGTCCGTGCCGCTGGTCTGGAAGTGTCTGGAGAGGTAGTCGTCGGGCTCATAGGGCATGTTGATACTCCTTGTTCATCAACCCCTGTTGGCCTGTCCATGCGCCGCAGCCGTTCACGCAAGGTGTCGCCATGGCGGGTATCGCGTGCGTCATGCACAGGTCTCATGCAGGAGGCCTGTGCAGTCTGACACGCAGGGTGTGACAGTCCGTGAGACCTCCACTTCAGATCGCTATCCGGTCCCCCGGTTCCGGAATGTTCGCGTTCCAGTTAAGGCGTTCGTGGAGCGCTTTCTGCAACGCATCCATCTTTTCTCGTTCGCCATGTATCAGGTATAGCTCGGGTTTGTGCTCGAAGTGGCCAACCCACTGAATTAATTGCGATTGTCCTGCGTGAGCGGAGAATCCGCCGAGGGTGTGGATCTGCGCTTTCACGCCGATGCGTTGGCGCAGGATGCGGACGCTCTCGGCACCGTCGACGATGGCGCGCCCCAGTGTGCCCTTGGCCTGGAAGCCAGGGAAGACGATATGGCACTCCTCGCGCCAGAGGTTGTGCTTGAGGTGGTGGACGATCCGTCCGCCGGTGCACATGCCGCTGCCGGCGATGATGATCGCGCCGCTCTGGATGCGATTGAGCGCCATGGACTCCTCGGCGCTCTGGGTGGTGCGCAGGATCGGCAGCCATTCCCCCTCTTTCGCCGTACCGGTGCCGCGCATGTACTCACGATCGACGTCGGCGATCTCGCCGATGTGCTGCAGGTAGATGCGGTTGGCCTGGGCGGCCATCGGGCTGTCGAGGTAGACCACCTGCTGCGGTAGCCGGCCTTCCTGGTAGAAGCGGCCGAGGTAGTAGATCAGGTCCTGGGTGCGGCCGACGGCGAAGGACGGTATCAGCACATTGCCGCCGTCACTCTGCGCCTGCGCGAGGATGCCGGCCAGTTCCAGCAGCGTCTCGTTGGCGTCGCGGTGGTCGCGGTCGCCGTAGGTGGACTCCAACAGCACCACGTCGGCGCGGGTCAGCGGCGTCGGCGTGCGCATCAGCGGCGAACAGGTGCTGCCCAGGTCGCCGGAGAACACCAGGCGGCGAGTCATGCCGAATTCGTGGATCTCGATCTCTACGATGGCCGAGCCAAGGATGTGGCCGGCGTTGTGGAAGGTGACGCGAATGCCCCGTGCTACATCGACCGTGCTGCCGTAACTGACGCGGCGGCGCTGGTTCAGTGCGCGGGAGGCGTCCTCCAGGGTGTAAAGCGGTTTCACCAGGGGACGGTTGAGGCGGGCTCGCCACTTGTTCTCCCACTCGGCGTCCTTTTCCTGGATGTGTGCCGAGTCCATCAGCATCAGTTCCAGCAGGTCACAGCAGGATTCGGTGGCGTAGATCGGTCCGGTGTAGCCTTCCTTCGCCAGTCGCGGCAGCAGGCCGCTGTGGTCGAGATGGGCGTGGGACAGTACCACCGCGTCGAGTTCCTTGGGGTCGAACGGGAAGGGTGTGCGGTTGCTCGCTTCGTTGTCGCGGGTGCCTTTGCTCGGGCTGCGTCCCTGGCGCATGCCGCATTCGAGCAGCACGCGCACGCCGTCGTGGGTTTCCAGCAGATAGCAGGAACCGGTGACTTCCTGGATCGCACCGATGAAGGTGAGTAGCGCCATGTCGCCTCCTTGTCGGAATTCTCTTTCAGCCTTGCCCGATTGCCTGGGCGGGGCGTTGATACATATCAGCGCCCCATCGGCCTGGCGACCTAGACTTCCTGTCATACCCGAGGAGAGTCGATATGTCCCAGATCCTGCCCAGTCCGGAAGAGCTTGCCGCCCATGCGGCAGCCAATCCGGAATATGCCCAGTGGCTGCATGGCCGAGGTCCGCTTCAGCATAGCGCGCAGACCCGGGCGGCGGTCTTTCGCATGGCTCATCAATTGGTCCAGTACCGGCTGCAGCCGGACCTGGCCAGTGTCTACCGGCTGTTCAGCGCACTGGACCAACTGACCTGCGCCGGCCTCTGGCTGGTCGCGCACATGACCTATGCCCAGCGCGTGCGCCTGGACGGCGCGCCGCTTGAGGTCGAAGACTTCAAGGCGCAACCCGAGGGGCACACGGGCGGCGCGCTGAACATGGTGCCGGCCTACGCGGGCTACCTGGCGCTCAATGCGCTGAGCGGCAAGACGCGGGGCTGGTTGATGGGGCAGGGGCACTGTGTGGCGGCCATCGACGCGCTGAACGTGCTGACCGGCAATCTGCATGCCGAGCAGGCCGCTGCCTACGGACAGGGTGATAACGGTCTGAATCGCCTGGTGCAGGACTTCTACAGCTATGTCCAGGCGGCGGACGGTAAGGTTGCCGCACCGCTGGGTAGCCACGTCAATCCGCACACCGCGGGGGGTATCGCCGAAGGCGGCTACCTCGGTTTCGCCGAGCTGATGTATGCGCACATGCCGTTGCCGGGGGAGACCCTAGTGGCCTTCCTTTCCGACGGTGCGGCCGAGGAGCAGCGCGGCAGCGACTGGATTCCCCGTTGGTGGCGCGCCGAGGATTGTGGCGCGGCGTTACCGGTGATGATCGCCAACGGCCGGCGCATCGAGCAGCGCACGGACCTGGGTACCCACGAAGGGCTGGAAGGCTTCAAGCAGCACCTGCGCCGCTGCGGTTTCGACCCGATCAGCTTCGACGGGCGCGACCCCGCCGCCTTCGTCTGCGCCCTGTGGGAAATGGAGCAGCGGCTGGAGCACCGAGTGGAGGAAATGGCCCGTGGCATCCTCCACTACCCATTACCGATCCCCTACGGCATCGCCGAAACGGTCAAGGGCTTTGGCTTCTATGGCGCGGGCAGCAATGCGGCGCATAACCTGCCGCTGCCGGGTAATCCGAGTGAAAATGCCGAAGCGCGCGAGCTGTTCAACCAGCACGTGGCGCCGCTCTGGGTCGAGCCGCAGGAGTTGGCCGATGCCTGTGCGCTGTTCAGCGCCTCCCGCGCCGGCCGGGGGCTGGAGCGAGACAACCCGCTGGCGGTGCGCCGTCCCATCGAGCCCTCGATTCCCGAACTGCATTACCGCAGCGATTTCTGTTCGCCAATGGCGGCGCTGGACCGCTTCTATGTGGAAATGTGCGCCGCGAACCCCGACCTGCGCGCTCGCGTCGGCAACCCGGATGAGCTGGCGAGCAATCGCCTGGGCGGCATCCTCAAGGCACTCAAGCACCGGGTATGTGAGCCGGAAAGCGAGCTGGAGGCCGTCGACGGGCGAGTGATCACTGCCCTCAACGAGGAGGCGGTGGTTTCCGCCTGCCTCGCCAACCAGGGCGGGCTCAATCTGGTGGCGAGCTATGAGGCCTTCTGTGTGAAGATGCTGGGAGCGGTGCGCCAGACGATCCTCTTCGCCCGCCAGCAGAAGGAAGTCGGCCGGCCCGCCGGCTGGCTCGGCTGGCCGCTGGTGGCGACCTCGCATACCTGGGAGAACGGCAAGAACCAGCAGTCACACCAGGACACCACGTTCTGCGAGGCGCTGCTCGGCGAGATGAGCGATATGGTGCGAGTGGTCTTCCCCGCCGACCACAACAGTGCATTGGCGCTGCTGCCGGAGATCTATCGCAGCCGTGGGCAACTGACCTGCATGGTGATTCCCAAGCGCGAACGACCTTCGGAGTTCAGCCGCGCCCAGGCCGAGCAGCTGGCGCGTGATGGCGCGCTGGTGCTGGAGGAGCATCCGGGCAGCAATCCGCTGCTGCTGATCGCCAACGGCAGCTATCAACTGGCGGAGATGCGCCGCGCAGCAATGCGCCTGGAGGAAGCCGGCTACCCGTATCGGTTGGTCTACCTGCAGGAACCCGGGCGATTCCGCGCCCCGCGCGACAACTGGGAGCTGCAGGCGGTCGCCGACGAGGCGCTGACTGCAAGGCTATTCCCGGATCATTGCGAGCGCCGGGTACTGCTGACGCACATGCGTCCGGAGGTGGCGCGTGGGCATCTCTGGCCGATCCTGCCCGATGCGCTGAAAACCTCGGTGCTGGGTTATCGCAACCAGGGTGGCACGCTCGATGAGGCCGGCATGCTGTTTGCCAACCGCGCCTGTTGGGCCAATGTGCTGGTTGCCTGTGCGCGTCTGATGGACGTTCCGCGCACCGCGCTGCTGACGCCCGAAGAGACGGCGGCGGTGGCGGGAAAGGGTGATCCGGCGTTGTTGCGTTGAAGGAATGGGTACGGCGCGCAATCGTCAGCGGACGATTGCGCGGTGCTCAGCGCTTCAGCGGTTTGATCAGGCCGTCGAGGCCATCGATCTTCAGCTCCAGGGTCAGCTGCATCAGCTGACCCAGCTCACCCTTGGGAAACTCGCCCTTGCGGTGGAACCACAGCAGGTACTCTTCGGGCAGGTCCACGAGCATGCGTCCCTGGTACTTGCCGAAGGGCATCGGCGTGCGCGCGATCTTCAGCAGCTGCAGTTTGTCGAGCATGGCGGGGCGAGGTTACTTCTGCAGCTTGATCTTGCAGCTGCCGGCGTCGAAGCGCTCGGTGGCGACCGGAACGTTGGTCTTGTACTCGGTGAAGCTGTAAGTGAGGATCGCGCCCTTGGCCAGCAACTGGCGATAGCCGGTGTTGCGGCAGACGCTGTCACCCAGCTGGCTGCGCACGCTGTCGGGGTTGGCGCGCATCCGTTCGGCGTGGCTGGCGCGTACGCTGAGGTGGTTGATCAGCTGATTACCCTCGACGGTGTAGCCCTGGTCGAGAATGTCCTCGTTGATCGCGCGCGGGGTGCCCTCGCTGCTTTCCTTGGCGACCTTGTCCAGCATCTTGGACAGTTCGTAGTCGTTCTTCGAGGCCGCGTGCGCAGCGGGAAGGACGAGACAGAGGGCGAGGGCGGTGAGGCGCAGCATGGGCATCTCCTGACAATGGTGCCAATTCGACCGTGCGGACCGATTTGGGTTCGCCGGTTATTTCAAGGCCGCCATTGTCCCTGAAAAGCGCGTCCGTGCCGAGAAACACTTGTCACACGGACGGCGAATGACCGCCGGCGAAGGATTCGCCGGTCATCCCGGAGCAGGGCGCGAGGGCGGCTCTGGTACAATCGGCGGTCTGCATTCATCGTTCTATCCGAGCCACCGATGTTCCGATCCCGTCTTTCCCCTCCGGTGGCGCAACCATGAGCCACGCCGTTGCCCGTCTTCGCGATGAACGCCTGGCCCGTTGCGTCAAGCCGTTCGTGGCCCGTGGTTCGCGCTCGCCGCGTTGCGCCGGTTGCCGCCTGCGGCCGAACTACTGCATGTGCGGCCTGCGTCCGCAGGTGGAGTCGAACTCGGCGATGTGCCTGGTGATGTTCGATACCGAACCGCTCAAGCCCAGCAACACCGGCTGGCTGATCGCCGAGACCGTGCCCGATACCTGGGCTTTCGGCTGGTCGCGCATCGAGGTCGATCCGGCCCTGGTGGCCTTGCTGGACGATCCTAAGTGGCAACCCTACGTGGTATTCCCCGGCGAGTTCGTCCAGCCCGAGCGCGTGGTGACCGAGGTGGTGCCGCAGGAAGGCAAGCGACCGCTGTTCATCCTGCTCGATGCGACCTGGAACGAGGCGCGCAAGATGTTCCGCAAGAGTCCGTACCTGGACCGTTTCCCGGTGCTGAGCATCACCCCCGATGCGTTGTCGCGCTACCGCCTGCGCCGCTCCAAGTTCGACGAGCACCTGTGCACCGCCGAAGTGGCCGCGCTGTGCCTGGGGCTGGCCGGCGACCGCCGCGCCGGGGATGCGCTGGATGCCTATCTGGATGTGTTCAGCGAGCGCTACCTGGGCTCCAAGCGCCAGCAGCCGCTGGACGAGCAGAGCCCGGCGCACCAGGCGCTGATGCCCTTTACCCAGCGTTAAGTCCCCTTGCCGGCGCTCCTACAGGATACCTCCGGGCTCGCCTGCAGGGCAGATATCGCTGCGCTCCACGCATTCTTGCGAAGGCGCTCCTGCAAGGGCACTCCGGCGCTGAGACGAGCGTAGGAGCGGACTCCGTCCGCGATGGGGGACTGGTGCCACCTGGTCGCTCGGAGTGAGGTTGAATCGATCGCGGACAGAGTCCGCTCCTACGACAGCCGGCACGCATGTGGCTCGTCTGTCGTAGCGGGCGAAGCGTCAAATGGCTATCAGGCGGCCCTTGCCTCGGCCTTCTTCGGCCACAGCTGTGCCACCAGCATGCCGGCGAGCATCAGCGCACAGCCGATGTAGCCGCGCATATGCAGGCTTTCGTCGAGGAACAGGGCCCCGGCGATAGCAGCGAATACCGCTTCCAGCGACAGGATGATTGCCGCGTGGGAGGCGATGGCGTGCTTCTGCGCCACGACCTGCAGGGTGAAGCCGGTGGCGACGCCGAACAGGCCGCCATAGAGCAGCGCGGGGCCGGCCTGGACGATGGCGGCCCAGTGGATCTCCTCGAAGATCATGGCCAGGATCAGGCTCACCACCGAGCAGGTGATGAACTGCAGGAAGGCCAGGCGGATCGGGTCGTAGCGGCTGGCGAACAGGCCTACCAGCAGCATGTGGCCGCCCCAGACGAAGGCGCCGGTCAGCTGCAGCCAGTCACCGGAGGCCACGTGGAAGTCCGGGCCGATGCTCAGCATGGCCATGCCGATCACCGCCAGCGCGGCGGCCAGCCAGGTGCCCACGCCGGCCCGATGGCCGAGCAGCAGCCCCAGCAGCGGCACGATGATCACGTACAGGCCGGTGATGAAGCCGGAGTTGGTGACGCTGGTGAACAGCAGGCCGACCTGCTGCAGGTTGATCCCCAGGGTCAGCGCAACGCCGATGGCCAGGCCCGCCAGCAGCAGGCCGCGGTTGAAGGGTTGGGCGCCACGCTTGCGCGACCAGGCCAGCAGCGGCAGCAGCGCCAGCGCGCCCAGCGCGAAGCGCAGGCCGGTGTAGAGGAACGGGCCGATGGCGTCCATCCCCAGGCGCTGCGCGACGAAGGAAACCCCCCAGATCATCGCGGTAAACAGCATCAGGATATCGGCGCGCAGCGCGTGGCTTTTCATCTTGTTGTTCTCGAACGGCAGGAAAAAAGCGGAACTCTGCCGCAAGCCCGGGCTGTTGGAAAGAGGCGCACCTTGCGCGCGGGCGCAATGACAGTGACTGGGCGGCGCATTCGCGCGGACACCGGGTGCTGTCTTTGCGTACAATGCAAGGGCAGTGCTCTATCCGGCTCCGACCTTTCCTGCGCAAGTCTGGCTGTTATCCACGGCATGACTTCGGCGCGGCCTTCAAGGAATTTCCATGGCTTCCTACGAGATCCTGATCGCTGACGATCACCCGCTGTTCCGCAGTGCTCTTCACCAGGCCCTGACCATCGGCCTGGGGCCCGAGGCGCGACTGTCGGAGGCGGCGAGTATCGCGGAGCTGGAGGCCAGGCTGAACGAAAAGGCGGACTGGGACCTGGTGCTGCTGGATCTGAACATGCCCGGCGCCTACGGCTTCTCCGGCCTGGTGCTGCTGCGCGGGCAGTACCCGCAGATTCCGGTGGTGATGGTCTCGGCCCAGGAAGACGCCGCCGTGGTGCAGCGTTCCCGTGAGTTCGGTGCCAGCGGGTTCATCCCCAAATCCAGTGAGCTGAGCGTCCTGCAGCAGGCGGTGCGCGCGGTGCTCGACGGCGACGTCTGGTGGCCGCCGCAGGTGGATGCGGTGACCGAGCTGAGCGAGGAGACCCGCGCGGCCAGCGCCGGCCTCGCCAGCCTCACGCCGCAGCAATTCCGTGTGCTGACCATGGTCTGCGAGGGCCTGCTGAACAAGCAGATCGCCTTCGAGCTGAACGTCTCCGAGGCCACGGTGAAGGCCCACGTCACCGCCATCTTCCGCAAGCTCAATGTGCGCACCCGCACCCAGGCGGCGCTGCTGTTGCAACAGATGGAGTCGGTCCCCGGGGCTTGACCTCGTCACATCCTGTCAAACCGTATGAATCCTTTTTGACGCGCACTGGTATAGAGTGCCGCGACTTTTACCTGTGAGAACCGCTGTGTCCGCTTCCCCCTTCAAAGGCCAGACCGGCCTGAAACGCATCCTCAACGCCGCCGGTTATTCCCTGGCCGGCTTCGTCGCCGCCTTCAAGGGTGAAGCGGCCTTCCGCCAGCTGGTGTTGATCAACGTCATCCTGATTCCGTTGTCGTTCTTCTGCGACGTCACCCGTGGTGAGCGCGCGCTGATGATCGCGGTGTGCCTGCTGGCGCTGATCGTCGAGCTGCTCAACTCCGCCATCGAGGCGGTGGTGGACCGCGTTTCCCTGGAGCGCCACCCGCTGTCGAAGAACGCCAAGGACATGGGCAGCGCGGCCCAGTTCGTGGCGCTGACCATCATCACCGTGACCTGGGCGGGAATCCTGCTGGGTTAAGTGCTGGTCATTCATTTGCAGGAGCGCCCCAAGGGCGCGATTCGCGGGCGTGGCCCGCTCCTACGAAAAGCGCATCCACACGGAATCATCGGCAGAGCGCAGGGCGTATAACGCTCCGCGTTATACCCCGGTTGGCCTTGGTTTCAGAGCCCACTGGATTCGACCCTGTCGCCCGCGCCGGGCGCGGTGTAGCGGCGTGCAACCGCGAGCGGTTGTATGGCCTACGGAATCATCGGCAGGACGATATCGTCGCTGCGCGTCACTCCGGCCGTTTCGCTGCGGCACAGCTCGAGAAACTCGCGCATGGTCGCGGTCTGGTACTTCTGCCGGTGCCAGATGAAATAGAACTGCCGACGCAGGTCCAGGTCCGGGGTTTCCACCGGTACCAGGCTGCCGCGACGGAAGGCATCGCGCAGGGCCAGGCGCGAGATGCAGCCGATCCCCAGGCCCGACTCCACCGCGCGCTTGATTGCCTCGGTGTGTTCCAGCTCCAGTCTCACGTTCAACGGCTCGACGTGGTGCCGCATGGCCTGGTCGAAGGTCAGGCGTGTGCCGGAACCTTGTTCGCGCAGAATCCAGGCTTCCTCGATCAACCGCGCCAGGTCGGCCCGGCCTTCGCGCGCCAGCGGGTGCTGCGGTGCGCAGAACACCACCAGTTCGTCCTCCATCCATGGCTGCACCTCGATGTCCGGGTGCTGGCAGTCGCCCTCGATCAATCCCAGGTCCAGCTCGTAGTGGGCAATGCGCTGTACCACGTGGGCGGTGTTGTGCACGTGCAGGCGCACCCGGCAGTCCGGCTGGCGTTGCATGAAGGTGCCGATCAGCAGAGTCGCGAGGTAGTTGCCGATGGTCAGCGTGGCGCCCAGGTCCAGCGAGCCGAAGGCGCTCTTGCCGTTGAGCATGTTCTCGATCTCGCTGCCCCGGTCTAGCAGGGCCACCGCCTGCGGCAGCAATTGGCGGCCGAGGGCGTTGAGGGTCAGGCGCTTGCCGGAACGGTCGAACAGCTTACAGTCGAACTGTCGCTCCAACTCGCCCAGGGCGGTGCTGGTGGCCGACTGCGACATCGACAGCGCCTCGGCGGCGCGGGAGACGCTTTCCTGCTGGGCGACAGCGACGAAGACCTCCAGCTGGCGCAGGGTGAATTTCATTGGATGGACTCCGGAAGGGCAGCGCGACATTCGGTCGCCCCGCTCTAGGAAAGGTCTGACAGTATCCTTGCGCGTCGACATGACGCGGCCTTATCTGCGTTTTGGATTAGCAATATCCAGATAATTTATTTTGCGGATATTGTCGCCGCCTATAAAATGTCGCGCAATTGCGCTACGTCCGGGATTTGCTGGGGTGCGCCACGATTTTCCTAGGAGTCCTTGATGAGCAACCTGTACACCGAACGCGTTCTCAGCGTGCACCACTGGAACGACACCCTCTTCAGCTTCAAGACCACCCGTAACCCGGGCCTGCGCTTCAAGACCGGTCAGTTCGTGATGATCGGCCTGGAAGTCAACGGTCGTCCGCTGATGCGCGCGTACAGCATTGCCAGCCCGAACTACGAAGAGCACCTGGAGTTCTTCAGCATCAAGGTCCCGGACGGTCCGCTGACCTCGCGTCTGCAGCACCTGAAGGAAGGCGACGAGCTGATGGTCAGCCGCAAGCCCACCGGCACCCTGGTGCTGGACGACCTCAAGCCCGGCAGGCACCTGTACCTGCTGAGCACCGGCACCGGCATGGCGCCGTTCCTGTCGGTCATCCAGGACCCGGAAGTCTATGAGCGCTTCGAGAAGGTCATCCTGGTTCACGGCGTGCGTTGGGTCAGCGAGTTGGCCTACGCGGACTTCATCACCAAGGTCCTGCCAGAGCACGAGTACTTCGGCGACATGGTGAAAGAGAAACTGATCTATTGCCCGCTTGTCACCCGCGAAGAGTTCCACAGCATGGGCCGCCAGACCGACCTGATGCGCAGCGGCAAGCTGTTCGCCGACATCGGCCTGCCGCCGATGAACCCGCAGGATGACCGCGCCATGATCTGCGGCAGCCCGAGCATGCTCGACGAGACCAGCGAAGTGCTGAACAGCTTCGGCCTGCAGATCTCCCCGCGCATGGGCGAGCCGGGTGACTACCTGATCGAGCGCGCCTTCGTCGAGAAGTAAGCAGCGCCCGACGATTCAGTCGAAAGAACGCCGCGATTCCTCTGGGGATCGCGGCGTTTTTTATGGGCCGTATTTTCGCCTGGAGCTTGGTTTTTCGTAGGAGCGGACTCCGTCCACGATCAGGTTCCGCTCGGGGCTTATCGCGGACGGAGTCCGCTCCTACGGGAAAGCCGCACGCACGAATAACCCGCCAATCAGAGTAGGGCGAGGCACGGTGCGCCACCGTTCGCGAGCAAGCTCGCTCCTACAAATGCTTCAAGCCAGGCGCTGCCCGGACACCGCCGGGTGATACAGCGGCTGCACCTTGTTCCCGGCCGGGTCGAGCAGGTGGAAACTGCGCGCGCCGTCGCCATGGTCGAAGGGGCGGTCCAGCAGGGTCACGCCGCGGGCCTTGAAGTACTGGTACCAGGCTTCCAGCTCTTCCACGCTGTCGACGATGAAACCGTAATGGTCCATGGTCTGCAGGCCGTTGGCCGCGCCTATCCCGCGCCCGAGGGAGAGGTTGTCGTTGCCGCAGGTGAGGTAGACCAGGTCTTCGTTGGCGCGATTGAGCACCTGCATGCCGAGCACGTCGACATAGAAGCGCTCGCACTCTTCCAGGTTCGGCACCAGCAGGGCGAGGTGGCGCAGGCCATTGAGGCGGCCGGGGCGGGCGGGGAGATCGGACATGAACGGGATTCCTTTTTTGTATACAATTTGTTTTCAAATTTAAAACAAAAGGATCGCCCTGTGTACAGTCTCTTTATCAAGACCCGTGTAAAGCCCGGAACCGCCGACGACTTCCTCGCCGCCATCAAGGTCAATGCCGCCGCGTCGGTTGCCAGCGAGCCGGGCTGCCTGGTGTTCGATGTGTCCCAGGACCGCCTCGATCCGGACGTGATCTACCTCTACGAGATCTATCGCGACGATGCGGCGTACGACGCGCATACCCAGACCGCGCACTTCCGCGACAGCCGTCCGCTGGTGGAGCCGCTGATTCTTGAGCAGGATTGCTTCGAGAGCGACGTGATCGCCCTCAACCCGGTGAGCTGATCCGGTTCAGTCGGCGCTGCGCGTCAGGTCGAGTACGCGGATTTCGCCGTCGGCGGGGTAGTGCCAGTGCACGTCCAGGTCCCACAAGCGCACGCCATAACGGCGCTCGGGCGGAGGCTTCTGGTAGGCCGGGCGCGGGTCCTGGGCGAGGCACTGCTCGACCAGTTCATGCACCGGCTGGCCGAGGCGCAGGCCGTGCTCATGGGCCTGGCGCAGGGCTTCGTCGCTCCAGTGCACGGCGATGGGCGCAGGCGGAGCATCGGCGATGGCATTGCGCGCATCGTCGACGATGTCGGCGTAGGGCACATAGGGTTTGATGTCGATCACCGGCGTGCCGTCCAGCAGGTCGATGCCGGACAGCCAGAGACGGCCGGGCTCGACCTTATCCAACTTCACCACCGACTGGCCGATGCCGTTGGGGCGGTGGGTGGCGCGGGTGGCGAATACGCCGAGGGAGCGGTTGCCGCCCAGGCGCGGAGGACGCACCTTCAGTCGCGGCTTGTCTTCCAGCGCCTGGTGGAAGAGGAACAGCAGCCAGACATGGCTGACCTGCTCCAGGCCTTCCACCGCGTCGCCGGTGTCGAACGGCGGCAGCAACTCCAGCACGCCGGTCGCGGCTGGGGCCAGTTGCGGCTGGCGCGGAATGGCGAACTTCTCCTTGAAACAGGAGCGGACGTGGCCGATGGGGGTGATGGCGTGGGGCATGGCGGCGGAAGCGGGTGCAGGGGGCGCCATGGTACCTGATCTGAGGCCGCCGTGCCCCGGACGGGCCGCTGGCGCTGAGGGCGTCGAACTGAGCGCAAATGGCGGCATATCACAGGATTCCAGCAAAACTTTAACGACGGCATAACCTTTTCCGGACTAGTGTCTGCTGGCGCAAATTGGGCGCGGTGCCTCTGAGGGGATGGTGATGCGGGAGTGGACGAGGGAGCGGAAAGCGCTGGCGATACTGCTGGGCGCCACGTTCTTGTTGCTGGTGTTCGGCCTGGGAGGCCGCGAACTCTGGGGACCGGAAATACGCTGGGCGGATATCGCGCTGCAGATGCTGCAGTCGAAGGACTACTTTGACCCCTACCTGAACGGACGGCCCTACTACGACAAGCCGCTGTTGTCCTACTGGCTGATCACCGCCCCCGCCAGCCTGTTCGGCCTCAATCACTGGACGCTGCGTGCGAGCAGCGTGCTCGCAGGGTTGGGCAGCGTCTGGCTGGTCTGGTGGCTGGGCGAGCACCTGTTGCGCAAGGGCACCGGCCTGCTGGCCGGCTGGCTGATGGCGACCACCTTCTACTTCCTGTTCTGGGCGCGGGTGGCGACGGCGGACATGCTGACGGTGTTCGGCGTGCTGGCGGCGTTGGCGTGGTACTGGCGCGGGCCGGAGGATACGCGTTTCTCGCGCTACCTGGGGTTCTGCCTGCTCCTGACGCTGACCTCGTTGTGCAAGGGGCTGATCGGCTTCATCCTGCCCGTGCTGGCGCTGGTGCCGCACCTGTTCAGCGAGGGGCGCTGGCGCCGGCATCTGAACCTGCGGCTGGTGGCGGCCGTGGTGGTGGCTGGCGGGGTGTACGCGATTCCCTTCGTGCTGTCGCACTTCTATGGCCAACCCACCTATGGCGAGAGCGGCCTGGCCCTGGTGTTCCGCGAGAACGTGGTGCGCTTCTTCCAGCCCTTCGACCACGTGGGGCCGATCTATACCTATCTCCTTTATCTGCCGGCCTACACCTTGCCCTGGGCGCCGCTATGGATTCTCGGGCTGTGGTTCGCCGCGCGCCGCTGGAAGCAGCTGGAACCCAATGCGCGCTGGCTGATCTGGGCGCTGATCCTGCTGTTCGCGTTCTTTACCGCCAGTGGCAGCCGCCGCAGCTATTACGTGCTGCCCCTGGTGCCGTTCGCCCAGTTGATCGCGGCCTGGTGGGTCGTCGAATCCCGCCACGAGCGTGGCCTGGCAGGCCTCGGGCGTGCGTGGCCACGCGGAGTGGCGGCAGCGGCCGTGCTGATGCTGCTGGTGCTGGGTGTGGTCTATCCGTGGAGCAATGGCAATGGCGGCGCACCGACCTTCGCCAGCGACGTGCGTAGCCAGGCTGAGCGCACGGCGCCGTGGTCGCAGTGGCGAGTGGTGATGCTGGGCGATCTCGATGCGCGGGTGCCGATGTACCTGGAGAAGTTCGGCTCTCCCCAGGCACATCCGTTCCTCTACGTACGTTCCGGATATCCCGAGACAGACAGCGCCGCTCTGTTCGCCTGGTTGCGCCAGCGTACCGGTGATGACTGGAACCCGCAGCGGACCCTGATCATCACTCTGGCATCGCATCGCGGCGCGCGCCCGCTGACGTGGCTGGAGAAGGATCACAGTGTCGTCGAGTCCGGGCCGAACAACGGCCAGCGGCTGGGACACAAGACCACGGACACCAGCCTGGCCTATTTGCCGGCGCCTGCTAGCGGGAGCGCAGTCGCCGCCGAGCCAGCAGCAGGTAAGGCGGCAGATTGATCGCCAGCACCGCCAGGCCGAGGACGATCTGAATCGCCTCGGTCAGGCCGGCGGGGTAGATCAGCGGGATCAGGTAGTGCTCGATGAAGCCGCCGTTGTAGCCCAGCCCGCCGGCGGACTGGCGGAAGTGATTCTCCAGCGGCGTGAGCGGGCAATATAGGTGGAGGAATTCCACCGCCATGCCCCAGCCTGCCGCTGGCAGGTGCAGCCAGGCCAGGCGTGGCCATCGCAGCACCAGCAGCCCGCCGAGCACGACGAAGAGGATGAAGCCCAGGTGCAGCAACACCACGGCATCGGCGGCGAGGCGCTGGAGCACGGCCGCCTCAGCGCTGCTGGCGCAGGGTCAGGCCCTTGAGGAAATTGCGCAGCAACTGGTCGCCGCAAGGGCGGTAGTTGCTGTGGCCGGGCTTGCGGAACAGCGCGCCCAGTTCGCCTTTGGTCACGATGAAGCCCACGCTGTCGAGGATCGCGAGGATGTCGTCGTCGCGCAGCTCGAAGGCGACACGTAGCTTCTTCAGGGTGATGTTGTTGGTCAGCGGCAGTTCCACCGGCGGCAGCGGGCGGGATTCGTCGCGGCCACGGCGATGCACGATCAGGCCGTCGAGGAAGTGCGCCAGCACGCGGTCGCTGCAGGGCTTGAAGTCCGGCTCGTCGTCGCGGGCGAGGAAGGCGCCGACGTCCTCGGCGCTGAGGTTGAAGCCGGCCAGCGCGGTGATCTCGGCGACCTGGGCATCGCGGATATCCAGCAGGTAGCGCAGGCTGCGCAGTACGTCGTTGTTGGTCATGTTCTTACCATTGAAATGAAAAGCCCCGCTTCAGCGGGGCTTTTGCGGATCAGACCAGTTCGGCCCAGAGGTCGTACTCGTCGGCGTCGGTGATGCGTACGCGCACCTTGTCGCCCGGCTTCACGTCGAAGCTGTCGATGTAGACGGCGCCGTCGATTTCCGGGGCGTCGGCGTAGGAACGGCCGACCGCGCCTTCATCGTCCACTTCGTCGATCAGCACGTCGATTTCCTTGCCGACCTTCAGTTGCAGGCGGGCGGCGGAGATCGCCTGCTGGTGCGCCATGAAGCGCTCCCAACGGTCCTGCTTGACGTCGTCCGGAACGATATCCAGGCCCAGGTCGTTGGCCGGGGCGCCTTCCACCGGGGAGTACTGGAAGCAGCCTACGCGGTCGAGCTGGGCTTCGGTCAGCCAGTCCAGCAGGTACTGGAAATCTTCCTCGGTCTCGCCGGGGAAGCCGACGATGAAGGTGGAGCGGATGGTCAGCTCGGGGCAGATCTCGCGCCACTTCTTGATGCGCGCCAGGGTCTTGTCCTCGAAGGCGGGGCGCTTCATGGACTTGAGCACTTTCGGGCTGGCGTGCTGGAAGGGGATGTCCAGGTAGGGCAGCAGCTTGCCCTCGGCCATCAGCGGGATCACGTCGTCGACGTTGGGGTACGGGTAGACGTAGTGCAGGCGCACCCATACGCCCATGGAGGAGAGCGCCTGGCACAGCTCCAGCATGCGGGTCTTCACCGGCTGGCCGTCCCAGAAGTCCATCTTGTACTTCAGGTCCACCCCATAGGCGCTGGTGTCTTGGGAGATGACCAGCAGCTCTTTCACGCCGGCCTTGACCAGGCGCTGGGCTTCGCTGAGCACGTCGCCCACCGGGCGGCTGACCAGCTTGCCGCGCATGGACGGGATGATGCAGAAGCTGCAGCTGTGGTTGCAGCCTTCGGAAATCTTCAGGTAGGCGTAGTGGCGCGGGGTCAGCTTGATGCCCTGCGGCGGCACCAGGTCGATCAGCGGGTTGTGCTCGGCCTTGGGCGGGATCACCTCGTGGACGGCGCTGACCACCTGCTCGTACTGCTGCGGGCCGGTCACGGCCAGCACGCTGGGGTGTACGTCGCGGATGCTGTCTTCGGATACGCCCATGCAGCCGGTGACGATGACCTTGCCGTTCTCGGCAATGGCCTCGCCGATGGCGTCGAGGGATTCGGCCTTGGCGCTATCGATGAAGCCGCAGGTGTTCACCACCACCACGTCTGCGTCCTGATAGGTGGGGACGATTTCGTACCCTTCCATGCGCAGTTGGGTGAGGATGCGTTCGGAATCGACGGTCGCCTTGGGGCATCCGAGCGAGACGAATCCGACTTTTGGGGTGGCGGTGGACATGTGCGGCTAACCTCGAAGGGCGCGCTGGTGGCGCCTCTGATCAAAAAGTGCGCAATTCTAGCGGCAGGCCGCGCGCTTGACCAGTCTCCCTGGGACAAGCTGTCGCAGGCTCTCGATAACGCCGGCCAGCCGGTAATTGTGGGCAACAGGCTCTATAGTCTTTCAAATCGAATGCTACCGGCTCTTGCATCGCCGAAAGGGTCGGAGCAGGATGCGCCGAATTTTTCGAGGAATTTTGTTACATGTCCGATGCAAGTGCCGGCACCGTTGAGCATGAACAGCCCCATTCCAGCTCCGCGATCGGTCTGATGGTTGGCGCCGTAGGCGTCTGCTACGGCGATATCGGGACCAGCCCGCTGTACACCCTCAAGGAGGTGTTCGTCGGCGGCTACGGTGTGCAGCCCAACCATGACGGCGTGCTCGGCGTACTCTCGCTGATCTTCTGGTCGCTGATCTGGGTGGTGTCGATCAAGTACGTGATCTTCGTGCTGCGCGCCGACAACCAGGGTGAGGGCGGGGTGATGGCGCTGTCGGCCCTGGCCCGTCGCGCTGCCACCGGCCGGCATCGGATGCAGGCGTTCGTGGTGATCGCCGGCCTAATCGGCGCGGCGTTGTTCTACGGCGACAGCATGATCACCCCGGCGATCTCGGTACTCTCGGCCATCGAGGGCCTGGAGATCGCCTTCGACGGCCTGGAACACTGGGTGGTGCCGCTGTCGCTGATCGTGCTGGTCGGCCTGTTCCTGATCCAGAAGCACGGCACGGCGCGCATTGGCATCCTGTTCGGCCCGGTGATGGTGGCCTGGTTCGTCGCCCTGGCGGCGCTGGGCGCCTATGGCGTGTCGCAGCAGCCCGAAGTGCTCAAGGCGATGAATCCGGCCTGGGCGATGAACTTCTTCATCTCCCATCCCGGCATCGGCGTGGCCATCCTCGGCGCAACCGTACTGGCGCTGACCGGCGCCGAAGCGCTGTATGCGGACATGGGTCACTTCGGCCGCAAGCCGATCGCCCGCGCCTGGTTCGCCCTGGTGCTGCCGGCGCTGGTGCTCAATTACTTCGGCCAGGGCGCAACCATTCTGGTCAACGCCGAAGCTGCACGTAACCCCTTCTACCTGACCGCCCCCGGCTGGGCACTGGTGCCGATGGTGGCGCTGTCCACCGCAGCGACCGTGATTGCGTCCCAGGCGGTGATTTCCGGTGCCTTCTCCCTGACCCGCCAGGCCATCCAACTCGGCTACGTGCCGCGCATGGTGATCCAGCACACGTCCAGCCATGAGCAGGGGCAGATCTACATCGGCATGGTGAACTGGGCGCTGATGGTGGGCGTGGTGCTGCTGGTGCTGGGCTTCGAGTCCTCCGCGGCCCTGGCCTCGGCCTATGGCGTGGCGGTCACCGGCACCATGCTGATGACCACGTTGCTGATGGGTGTGGTGATCTGGCTGCTGTGGAAATGGCCGATGTGGCTGGCCATTCCGTTCTTCCTTTTGATGCTGCTGGTGGACAGCCTGTTCTTTGCTGCGAACCTGCCCAAGGTCGTCCAGGGCGGTGCCTTCCCGGTGATCGCCGGTATTGCCCTGTTCATCCTGATGACCACCTGGAAGCGTGGCCGCCAGTTGCTGGTGGACCGCCTGGACGAAGGCTCGCTGCCGCTGCCGTTGTTCATCTCCAGTATCCGTTCGCAGCCGCCGCACCGAGTGCAGGGTACCGCCGTGTTCCTCACCGCGCGCTCCGACGCCGTACCCCACGCGCTGTTGCACAACCTGTTGCACAACCAGGTGCTGCATGAGCAGGTGGTCCTGCTCACCGTGGTCAACGAAGACAGCCCGCGCGTCAGCCCGGATCGGCGTTTCGAGGTGGATGCCTACGGCGAAGGCTTCTTCCGCGTGGTGCTGCACTTTGGCTTCATGGAGGACCCGGACATTCCGCTGGCACTCAAGCTCTGCCACCTCAATGAACTGGACTTCAGCCCGATGCGCACCACCTACTTCCTCAGCCGCGAGACGGTGATCCCGTCCAAGCTGATTGGCATGGCGCGCTGGCGCGAGGGCTTGTTCGCCTTCCTGCTGAAGAACGCCAACGGCAACCTGCGCTACTTCAACCTGCCGTTGAACCGGGTGATCGAGCTGGGGACGCAGGTGGAGATCTGAGTTTCTGCTGCATTAAAAAAGCGCGCCGATGGCGCGCTTTTTTGTTGGGCGGCTCGCTGAGATTAAGCCGCTGTTGATTTTCGTAGGAGCGGAGCTTCTCCGCGATGCTCTTCTCGTTCGGTGTTCTGCGCCGCTTCGGCGTGTATTGGGATTTCTTGTTTCGCCCCCTCGGGCGACCTCCTTTGGCAAACGACCCAAAGGAGGCAAAGGTCTTGCCCCATCATCCGGCCCCGGCTTCGCCGGGGGTGATTCGCTTCGCTCACCCTTCGGGCCATCCTTCGGCTGTTACTACGCTTCGCTTCGTTTCCCTCGCTCCATCGGAGTTTCAGGGGCACGCGTCGACGGGCCATCCATGGCCCAACGACGCTCTCGCGGCATCCATGCCGCTCAACCCCTGAAACTCCGATTCCACTCGGCCTCCTGAAGGGGCGTTCTGGCGTGTGCGGAGGTTTCGCTGGAAGTCCTCAAGAGCAAAGCTGGCTCCGTAGCGGCTCATCCGTGTAGGAGCGAGCTTGCTCGCGAACAGTGACTGGCCCGTTACTCCGGCCGTGCCTCGCCCTTGCCTGGCAGCATGCGTACCAGGGTGTTGTCGCGGCTGATGTAGTGGTGGAACAGGGCGGCCAGCGCGTGCAGGCCGATCAGCCAGTAGCCCAGCGAGGCGATGACCTCGTGCCATTCCCTGACCTGCTTGGCCAGGTCAGGGTTCTTGCCCACCAGGGGTGGCAGCTCCATGCCCCAGAAGGGGATGGGCTTGTCGGCGGCGCTGAGAATCACCCAGCCGGCCAGGGGCAGGCTGATCATCAGGACGTAGAGTGCCACGTGCATCAATTTGGCCAGCGTCATCTGCCAGCTCGGCGGAGCGGGGAGGATCGGCGGGGTCGGGTAGATGAAACGGCCGATCAGGCGCAGCCAGACCAGCGCGAAGACGCTGAGGCCGAGCATGAAGTGCCATTGCTTGAGCAGTTCACGGGCTTCGCTGCCCTTCGGGAAGTTCCCGCGCAGCTCCATGGTGGCGTATACGGCGGCAATCAGCAGCAGCATGAGCCAATGCATGGCGATCGACAGGCTTCCGTACCGGGAGGGTTTCTTTGTCAGGCTCATGACGGTTCCTTGTTCAGCTTCACGGTCCCCGCTCTGGCAGCGGGGCTTAAAGTGTCAGTGTAGAGCCTTAAGCAAGTCTGAAGCAGCACCGGGCCATGGAGAAAGGGCCGCATTGCGCGGCCCTTTGATGGGGATCAACCTTCGTTGTCGGCCGCCTGGCGCGAGCGGATGGCGTTGACCAGGCGCTTGGCGAGGGCTGGATAGTTCTCGTCGAAGTGGTGGCCACCAGGGAGCTGGAGGTTCTCTCCGACCGACTGCGGCTGGGTGCAACCGCTCTCGTCCTTTTCCTCGATGCCGTACACGCAGAGCACCTTGGGCCCCGGCAAGCGAGCCATTTCCGGGCCGGTGGCGGCTTCCTGGCCGGCCTTGCCCAGCCAGCCCTGTACTTCGATCTCGAAGCTGCCGCTGCGGGCGAAGGCCAGCAGGATCACCGCGCTGACGTCCTTCTTGGCGTCGGCCGGCAGACGGTTGTAGATCGCCGGCAGCACATCGGCACCGAAGGAGTAGCCAGCCAGCACGAAGTGCTTGGCGCCCCACTTCTGGCGGTAGTGCTGCATCAGCACGGCGAGGTCGGCGGCGCTCTGCTCGGGGCTCTTGTGCTCCCAGAAGTAGCGCAGCGCATCGACGCCCACCACCGGGTAGCCCAGCTCGGCCATCTGCGCGGCAACATCGCGGTCCAGGTCGCGCCAGCCGCCGTCGCCGGAGTAGAACAGGGTGACGGTTTCCGACGGCTTGGCGGCGGGGACTTCCACCACCGGCACGTTGTCGTTGCCGCCCTGCAGCAGGTGGCGAAGCTGGTCGGCGAGGACCTTGGGCAGCGGCGTGTCGTAGTCGCTGATCACCGTTTCGGCGTTCTTCAGACCACGGGCGAAGCGCGCGCTGGCGTCGTCGGGGTTGTCGTTCCAGGCGGCCAGCCAGTGGCCGTGGGCGGCGCTCTGCGGCAGCGGCGTGGCGGTGCAGTCGGTTTTTTCCAGGGAGAAGCCGACGGACAGGGCGTGGGCCTTGTCGTCACTTTGCCCGGCGAGCCAGCGCCAGGCATAGGCGCCACCCTCTCCGATGCCGGCCACCAGGGTCGGTTGGCCATCCAGCAGCTCGCTGGCGGCCTTGATGCGTGCCTGCTGGGCGGCGCAGTCCTTGTCCGGGAAGACGAACTGCACCACGCGGGCGCCGGTGTCGTGGGCCAGGGCCAGCAGCTGACCGTCTTCCAGTTTCTGGTCCGGTTGCACCGCCAGCAGGACGCGCGCAGTGGGTTGCTTGGCAGGGATGGCCAGGCCGATCGCGCTGCCATCGGCCAACTGGTGGTGTTCCAGAACGGCCTGGGCGGCGGGGCGGCTCCACAGGAACAGGCCCGCGGCAATAATGACCAGAAGGAGCAGGGCGAGCAGATGCCGCCAGCGACGTTTCAACATTTCAGCGTTTCACCAATCCACTCAGACCGCCGGCGATCAGTGCGGCGGTATCGGCCAGGGCCACCAGCGGATCCAATCCGGCGGGCACGGCCAGGTAACGGGGTTCCCAATCGGGCTGGAACTTGTCCTTGAAGCGACGCAGCCCCTGGAAATTGTAGAACTGCTCACCCCGGCGGAAGACCAGGGCGCCCAGGCGTTGGGTCAGCGGCGCGCCACGGCGCGGCTGCAGGCCGGCGAGCGGCACCATGCCCAGGCTGAAGCGGGTGTGCCCGCTTTCCTTGTAATGCAGGATCAGGCCGAGCATGAGGAATTCCATGGTCAGCTTCGGCGCGTCGGGCGCCATGCGCATCAGGTCGATGCTCGCCAGTTCCTTGCTGCCGGTTTCCAGCAGGTTGGCGAAGGCCACGGCGCGGCCTTCGTGGCGGATCACCACGATGCGGAAATAGCTCAGGTATTCGGGGGTGAAGCGGCCCAGGGAGAAGCCTTTCTCGCGGACGTTCTTGCCGCCCAGCCAGGCGTCGGAGATCGCCCGCAGCTCCTCCATCGGCGCTTGGCCTGCGTCGTGGAATTCCAGGCTCAGGCCGTCGCGTTGACCACGGTTCCAGGTGTAGCGCAGGTCCTTCATTTCCTTGCCCTTGTTCTCCAGGTCGAAGCGGCGCAGGTCGACCCGCGCCTCCTCGCCGAGCTTGAGGGCGGTCAGGCCTATGTCCATGTACAGCGGCAGGTTCTCCGCCCGTACCTGATAGAACACCGGGCGCGCGTGGTGCAGGTCGCAGAGGTCGCGGAACTGCCAGATCAGCTCGGCGCGGGAGTGCGCCGGGCCCACCGGGTCGAACAGCGCCACCAGGCTACGGCCACGGCGGGCGTACATCAGGAAGGCGTCGTTGCCGGCGTGGAACAGCAGTGCCTTGTCACCGGACAGGGCCAGGCCGCCGTCCGGTTGCGAGGAATTGGCCAGGATGCCGGCGGCGGTGTCCAGTTCTTCGCGGCTGGGCTCGAGGATTGCCGGGGGTTCGGTACGTAGCAGCCAGTACAGCGCCAGCGCGGCCAGCAGCAGGCAACTGCCCAGGGCGGCGCGCAGGCCGCGCGGGGCGTCGGCGTCCAGGGCGAACTGCCACCACAGCTCTTGGCTGTAGGGCACGTCCTGGTAGGCGAACAGCAGCAGCCAGATCGAGGCGGCGATCACGCAGGCCGCGGCGCCCAGATAGAGCGGCGAGAAGGGCAGGTCCATCAGGCGGCTGCGGCGATAGAAGGCGCTGCGGAAAACCACCAGCAGGACGGCGGTGAAGCTCAGGATCAGTGCCTCTTCCCAGTCGAAGCCCTTGAGCAGCGACAGAACCGCGCCGGCTACCAGCAGACCGAGGGTCAGCGCCCAGGCGGCGGACAGGCGACGGCGCAGGCCGTAGGCGAGCAGCAGGCAGAGCACGCCGATCAGGCTGGCGGCCAGGTGCGAGGCGTCGATCAGGCGATGGGGAACCAGGAAGCCGATGTCCTCCAGACGGGTGTCGATGGACGGCGTGGCGCCGGAGAACAGCAGGACGACGCCGGAGATGAACACCAGCAGGGACAGTATCTGCGCGGCGAAGCCCGAGGCGACGCGTACCGCCTGCTTGGCCACCAGGACCCGGTGGGCTTCGAGGAACAGCAGCAGCAGGCAGGCGACGATCAGTGGCAGCACCACGTAGATCAGGCGGTACAGCAGCAGTGCGGCGGCCAGCGGCGCGGCGCCCAGTTGCCCGGCGAAGGCCGCCAGCAGTACCGCCTCGAAGACCCCTACACCGCCCGGCACGTGGCTGAGCACGCCGGCGGCCAGGGCAATCAGGTAGACCAGCAGGAATGCGCCAAAGGGCGGGGCCTCGGGCAGCAGCATATAGAGCACGGTGGCGGCGCAGGCGACGTCCAGCGCGGTGATCAGCAGTTGCAGCAGCGACAGGCGCAGGCCAGGCAGGCGTACGGTGCGGCGACCGATGCGCACCAGGTGGCTGTCGGGCGACGGCTGATCCGGCAGGCGGCGGCGTTCGATGCCCACTACCAGCAGGATGCAGAAGGCGATGATGCCCACGGCGAGCACTGCGACCAGCCAGCTCGGCAGGTGCAGGGCGAGGGAGGCGTCGGACAGATCGCTCAGGGCGGCCAGCGCGGCCAGTATCGGCAAGGCGCAGCCCAGGGACAGGCTGGCGAACAGCGTCATCCGCGCGACTTCGGCGGCGCCCAGACCCTGGCGGGCGTACAGGCGATAGCGTACCGATCCGCCGGAAAGCATCGACAGCCCCACGGCATTGCCGATGGCGAAGGCCGAGAAGCCGCCGGTGAGCAGCGCGGAAGGGGAGAGTTTCACCCCGGCGAAGCGGGTGGCCGACCATTCATAACCCAGCAGGGTGATGAAGCCGGCGACGGTGGCGGCGAAGGCGCCCACCAGCGAGGCGGTGGGGACGTCGAGAATGGCGTCGTGCAGGGAGTAGGCGTCGATGTCGCGCAGCAGGTGATAGCAGGCGATCAACGCGAGGCTGAACAGTAGCAGCGTAACGCCCAGACCGATCGGCTGGCGATTGGCATTGATCCAGTGCAGAAGCCCACTGCGCTGCGGCTGTTCGCCGGTTGCAGGGCTGTCTGGTGGGGCAGGGTTGGCGCTCATCGGGCACCTCATCGATTTTGCGCGACAGAGTAGGGGCAGTAGCGCGTTTTCCCAAGTCCCTCGGGAGGATTTCTTCCTAGGGGGCGACGACTTGCTGAGGCAGTTTCTCTGGCCCAACGAAAAAAGCCACTCCTAAGAGTGGCTTTCTTCTTGATGTCTGGTTGCGGGAGCAGGATTTGAACCTACGACCTTCGGGTTATGAGCCCGACGAGCTACCAGACTGCTCCATCCCGCGGCGGCCATTCTACGGATATGAGAGGGTCTGTCAATCAATTTTTCGTTTTCGATCAATAATTTAAATTCACGCCCAAATTGCGCGCAAACGAAAAAGGCCACTCCGAAGAGTGGCCTTTTCACGGTGTCTGGTTGCGGGAGCAGGATTTGAACCTACGACCTTCGGGTTATGAGCCCGACGAGCTACCAGACTGCTCCATCCCGCGGCGGCCATTCTACGCAGGTAAAAGGTCTTGTCAATCGATATTTCTTGTTTGATCAATAATTTAAATCGCGCGCAAACGAAAAAGGCCACTCCGAAGAGTGGCCTTTTCACGGTGTCTGGTTGCGGGAGCAGGATTTGAACCTACGACCTTCGGGTTATGAGCCCGACGAGCTACCAGACTGCTCCATCCCGCGGCAGCCATTCTACGCCGGTCGCCCTGGGTGTCAATGAAAAACTGGGAAAAGTGATTTTTTATCAAATATTTAGCAGCGGCTTAAGGCTGCGGCCCGGCGTACGGACAGGGGGCTGTTGAGCGGGATTTTCTCGGCTGTGGATAACGGGGCCGGAGGCTTTTTGCATTACCATGGAGAGGATTCCCGTCGCCTTCCGGGCGGCCTCCGATGGTGATGCAGGCGCTTTTTCGTGACTCGGCAGAGAAAAATCATCCACATCGATTGCGACTGCTTTTATGCCGCCATCGAAATGCGCGACGACCCCAGCCTGGTGGGCAAGCCGCTGGCCGTGGGTGGTTCACCGGACAAGCGCGGGGTGGTTGCCACCTGCAACTACGAGGCGCGCGCCTACGGCCTGCATTCGGCGATGGCGATGCGCACGGCAGTGAAGTTGTGCCCCGACCTGACCATCGTCCGACCGCGTATGGACGTGTACCGCGAGACTTCCCGCGAGATCCACGCGATCTTCCGCGACTACACCGATCAGATCGAACCGCTGTCGCTGGACGAAGCCTACCTGGACGTCAGCGACTGCGAGCGCTGTGGCGGCAGCGCCACGCGGATCGCCCAGGAGATTCGCCGGAGGGTGTGGGAAACCCTGCACATCACGGTGTCGGCCGGGGTGGCGCCGAACAAGTTCATTGCCAAGATCGCCAGCGACTGGCGCAAGCCCAACGGCCTGTTCGTGGTCACGCCGGACGAGGTGGACGGCTTCGTCGCCGAACTGCCGGTGAAGAAGCTGCACGGCGTGGGCAAGGTCACCGCGGAGAAGCTGGCGCGCCTGGGTATCCGTACCTGCGCGGACTTGCGCGATTGGTCGCGTATCCAGCTGGCGAAGGAGTTCGGCAGCTTCGGTGAGCGCCTCTGGGGGCTGTCGCGGGGGATCGATGAGCGTCCCGTTCAGGTCGACAGTCGGCGCCAGTCGATCAGCGTGGAGAACACCTTCGACCAGGACCTGCCGGACCTCGCGGCGTGCCAGGAAGAATTGCCGTCACTGCTGGGCGAGCTGGAGCGGCGCATGACCCGCCTGGATGCCAGCTACCGGCCGGGCAAGCCTTTCATCAAGCTGAAATTCCACGACTTCACCCAGACCACCCTGGAGCAGGCTGGCGCGGCGCGCGACCTGGACAGCTACCGGTCGCTGCTGGGGCAGGCGTTCCAGCGCGGCAACAGGGCTGTGCGGCTGATCGGCGTGGGCGTGCGCCTCGTCGATATGCGCGGGGCGCACGAGCAGCTCAGCCTGTTCTGAGGCCGCCGATGCCGGGGTCAGCCTTCCGGCCACATACGCATGGCGCGACCCGAGGTCGGCCACAGACGCAGTTCGCCTTCGTCGGTGATGTCCCAGCGCTGGACTTCGCCGAGCATCTTGAGGAAGTGCTGTTCCTGCTCCATCAGCGCGTCGGCGCACATCTTGCGGGTGGAGCCCGGCTGGCCGAAGGTCAACTTGTCGCCCTCCAGCGTGTAGCTGGCGAACCAATGGTTGCAGCCGGCGCTGCCGTAGGCGCGGCCCTGGCCGTCGAGGGTCAGGGTGACGTGGCTGTAGTCGATGAGCGGGCGCTCGCCGATCCATTCGATGCGGTAGGTCTGATCGGTTTCAGGTACCGGCTTGCTGGCACAGCCAGCCAGGGCCAGCGCCACACAGGCGCCGGCGATCAGGACTTTCATGCGGTCTCCTTGCTCTGGCAGTCCGGGCAGAGATGGCGGGTGCCGACTTTCGTCCAACCCAGTTCGCCGATGCGCGCTTCAGCGGCGGGCTTCTGGGCGGCCTTGCCGAGGCTGGCGTCGACGGCGAATTCGAACTTCAGTGTAGCCGCGCAACCGTCACAGTTGACCGTCCATTCATGGATGGCCAGTTCGCGGAATACCGGACCCTTGGCCACCGCCATCCACTGTCCCGGCGGGTTGATCAGGTGGCGGACCTTTTCCACCTCCAGGTTCATGCTCAGGTCTTTGCTGCCCTTGAGGCTGACCAGCAGGGTGTCGCCTGCCTGGATCGAGCCGCCGACACCAGTGACCTGATAGCGGCCCGGGGTCAGCGCGCGGCATTCATTGAGGGTGAACTGCGGGTTGAGCAGGGTGTAGCGGAAATCGTGCTGGGCCATGGGTCCTCCGGGAAAGCGCGGCATTCTAGGCGGCGCGGCGTCGGGATGCGAGCGCCGTCCGACTAGCCTTCGACCAGGTTGACGGGTTTGCCGGCCTGCCAGTCACCGATGTTGTCCAGCGTGGTTTCGGCGATGGCGGCCAGCGCCTCGCGGGTCAGGAACCCCTGGTGGGCGGTGATGATGACGTTGGGGAAGGTCAGCAGGCGTGCCAGCACGTCGTCCTGCAGTGGCAGGTCGGAGCGGTCGGCGAAGAAGATGTCGGCTTCCTCTTCATAGACGTCCAGGCCGAGGTAGCCGAGCTGGCCGCTCTTGAGAGCTTCAATCAGCGCCGGGGTGTCCACCAGCGCGCCGCGTCCGGTGTTGATCAGCATCGCGCCGCGCTTAATCTGCTGCAGGCTGCGCGGGTTGATCAGGTGCCGGGTGGCGTCGTTGAGCGGGCAGTGCAGGCTGAGGATGTCGGACTGGGCGAGCAGTTCGTCCAGCGCGACGAAGCGGCCGCCCAGGGATTCGATGGCTCGGTTGGGGTAAGGGTCATAGGCGAGGATGTGGCAGCCGAAGCCGCTCATGATGCGGGCGAAGACTTCGCCGATCTGGCCGCTGCCAATGATGCCGACCGTGCGGCCGTGCAGGTCGAAGCCGGTCAGCCCGTGCAGCGAGAAGTCGCCGTCGCGGGTGCGGTTGTAGGCTCGGTGCAATTGCCGACAGAGCGCCAGGACCAAGCCTACGGCATGTTCGGCCACGGCATAGGGTGAATAGGCTGGAACGCGCACCACGGAGAGCCCCAGGGCGTGGGCGGCCTTGAGGTCGACATGGTTGTAGCCGGCCGAGCGCAGCGCGATCAGGCGGGTTCCGCCGGCGGCCAGTCGTTCCAGTACCGGACGCGACAGGTCGTCGTTGACGAACGGGCAGACGACGTCGAAGCCGCTGGCCAGGGCCACGGTGTCCAGGCGCAGCTGCGCCTGCTGGAAGTGCAGGTCGAAGCCGTGGCTGCGGTTGGCCGCGAGGAAGCTGTCGTGGTCGTAGGGCTGGTTGCTGAACAGGATGATGCGCATCGTCTTGCGGTCTCAGGGCGTGTCTTGCGGAAGCGCCGCGTCGGCCTCTGTCTCGAGGTCTTCCGTGACCCTGGCCAGCTCGGCCATGGCATTGTCGAGCTCGTTCAGGGAGGAGGGGGCGTCCGGGTCGTTCTGCTTGAGCAGCGTCTCCGCGCGCTGGCAGGCGGCGCGCAGCATCGGCACGCCGCAATAGCGGGTGGCGCCGTGCAGGCGGTGGATGCGTTCGAGCAGGGTGTTGCGGTCATTGCGCTCGCGTGCTTGGCGGATCACCTGGCGGTCGGCGGACAGGGAGGCGAGCAGCATGCCGAGCATGTCGGCGGCCAGTTCCGCCTTGCCGGCGGCCAGGCGCAGGCCTTCGGTGGCGTCGAGCACGCTCAGGGCACTCAGTCCCGAATCGCTGCCGTGCGGCTCCGTGCGCGGTGCGCCCAGGCGCATCCCGGTCCATTTCAGCAGCACTTGGGCCAACTGGCGTTCGTCGATGGGCTTGGTCAGGTAGTCGTCCATGCCGCCCTGCAGCAGGGCGCGCTTCTCGTTGGCCAGGGCGTGGGCGGTGAGGGCGATGATCGGTACCGGGCTCACTTCGCGCTCGGCTTCCCAGTGGCGGATCGCGTCGGTGGCCTGGCGACCGTCCATGCCGGGCATCTGCACGTCCATGAACACCAGGTCGAAGCGCTCGCGCTGAACCGCGTCCACGGCGGCCTGGCCGCTGTCGACGGCCACCACCTGGGCGCCCAGGTCGCCGAGCAGGGTCTTCACCAGCAGCAGGTTGGCCGGGTTGTCGTCGACGCACAGCAGGTGCGGTGCGCGCTCCAGCATCCCGTTGACGATCTTGTCCTTGCGGGTCGGTCGCAGGTGCAGCAGTTCGTTCAGCGCCTGCTGCAGCTTGCGCGTGCAGGCCGGTTTGCTCTGTACCTGGGATTCGGGCAGCACCGCGTTGTAGTGCGCCTGTTCGATGGTCGGGCAGAGCACCAGGCTCTTGCAGCCGTGCTGCTCGAGTTCGCGAATGGACTGCCGCAGCAATTCCGGCGGATGGGTGGCGGAGGTCACGCCGAGCAGGGCCAGGCTGATCGGCGGCTTGCCTTGTGGGTCGACCGCCAGTGCTCGTTCCAGCGCCGCCAGATCGGCGAATTCGTTGACCTCAAGCCCGCAGTCCTCCAGTTGGTGGTGCAGTGCGGTACGGGTCAGTTCATGGGGTTCGTAGAGGGCCACGCGCTGCCCGCCCGAGAGGGCCGGCAGCAGGTCGTCGCCGTCGTCGCGGGCCTTGGGCAGGTTGAGGCTGATCCAGAATTCCGACCCTTCGCCGGAGCTGCTGTCGACGCCGATCTCGCCGCCCATCTGCTCGATCAGGCGCTTGGAGATGACCAGTCCCAGCCCGGTGCCGCCGGCCTGGCGTGACAGCGAGTTGTCGGCCTGGCTGAAGGCCTGGAACAGGGCGCGCAGGTCCGCGTCGGTGAGGCCGACGCCGGTGTCCTGCACACTGATGCGCAGCTGCGCGCGGTCGTCGCTCTCGTCTTCGAGCATGGCGCGCACGGCGATGCTGCCTTCGTGGGTGAACTTGATGGCGTTGCTCACCAGGTTGGTCAGCACCTGCTTCAGGCGTTGCGGGTCGCCTACCAGCTGCAGCGGGGTGTCGCGGTAGATCAGGCTGACCAGTTCCAGCTGCTTTTCGTGGGCGGCGGGGGCGAGGATGGTCAGGGTGTCCTGAATCAGTTCGCGCAGGTTGAAGGGGATGTTCTCCAGCACCAGTTTGCCGGCCTCGATCTTCGAGAAGTCGAGGATCTCGTTGATGATTCCCAAGAGGCTTTCGGCGGACTTGTGGATGGTGCCGAGATAGTCCTGCTGGCGCGAGGTGAGTTCGCTCTTCTGCAGCAGGTTGGTGAAGCCGAGGATGCCGTTGAGCGGGGTGCGGATCTCATGGCTCATGTTGGCGAGGAACTCGGACTTGATCCGGCTCGCCTCCAGGGCCTCTTTGCGCGCCAGGTCCAGTTCGATGTTCTGGATCTCGATGGTCTCCAGGTTCTGCCGCACGTCCTCGGTGGCCTGGTCGATATTGTGCTGCATCTCCTCCTGCGCGCTCTGCAGGGCTTCCGCCATACGGTTGATGCCGCCGGCCAGCTCGTCCAGTTCGTGGCTGCCGAGCGCCGGCAGGCGGGTTTCCAGGCGGCCTTCCTTGAGCTGCGCCACACCCTGGGCGATCTGTCCCAGCGGCGCGTTGATCGCCCGGCTCATGCGCAGGGCGAGGAGGGCGGTGACGACCAGGCCGGTGATGATCAGCAGCAGGCTGGTGAACAGGCTGCGGTAACCGCGCAGGAGGGTGCCGTGGTGCGACAGCTCCAGTTCGACCCAGCCGAGCAGCTTCGCGCCGTCGCTGTCCGGTTCGCCGGACAGGCTGCGGTGCCGGCCCAGCACCGGGAGGAGGAAATGGGTGGTATCGAGGTTGCTGGACATGCTCAGGCGCGAACCGTCGCCGCTGGGCATGGGGGTGAGAATGCTGGGTCCGGCGTGAACCAGGCGTTCCCGCTCGGCATTGAGGAAGGTGACGGCGCGGACGTCAGGCTGGTCCAGCGCCTCTGCGGCGATGCGCGACAGCAGCTCGGTGTTGTTCTGCGCCAGCGCCGGGGCGGACAGCGGTGCCAGTTGCTCGGCGATCAGCTGGCCGCGCTCGATCAGCTGGGCACGCATGTCCGACAACTGCACCCAGGTGAAATAGCCGCCCAATACCAGCGCCAGCAGGCTGGTGGGCAGCAGGGTGAGCAGCAGGACACGTCCCTTGATGCCGAGATCCTTGAACACGCGATTCCTCCGGTGCGGTTTTCCACGGCAGTGTAGCGGTTCGGACCTGCCGGCGGAGCCTTTGCCTTGCCGAGATTGCGCTGAATCGGGAATACTGGGCGCAATTGCTAATCACTCTTATTCAATATGAACGCATTTTCCTCCTCGGGGCTGCGCCTGCTGACCATCGAGGACGATCCGACCCTGGGCGCGCACCTGTCTGCCCATTTGAGCGAGCGTGGCTTCGAGGTCACCTGGTGCCGGGACGGCGACGCCGGCCTGGCCGAGGCGCGTGGCGGCGATTACGACCTGGTGCTGATGGACATCCTGCTGCCGGGCATCGGTGGCTTGGACATCCTGCGCCGGCTGCGTCGCGAGCACTCGGTGCCGGTGATCCTGATGTCCGCCCTGGGCGCCGAGCAGGACCGCATCGCTGGCTTCTCCCAGGGCGCCGACGACTACCTGCCCAAGCCCTTCAGCCTGCTGGAGCTGAGCGTGCGGGTCGATGCCGTGCTGCGCCGCGTGGCGCTGGAGCGCGGCGTACAGGTGCCGCAGGGTGGTGGGGACGGTCTGCAACTGGACAGTGAGAAGGCCGACGTCAGTCTCGACGGTCGCACGGCAGGGTTGACGGCTACCGAGTTCCGACTGCTGGAGACCTTCCTCGCAAGTGAGGGGGAGACCCTGAGCAAGGCCTTCCTTTACCAGCACGTCCTGCACCGCGCCTTCACCCCTCACGACCGCTCCCTGGACATGCACGTCAGCCACCTGCGCCGAAAGCTGCAGGCCATCGGCTACCTGCGTCACCAACTGCACACGGTGTGGGGCAAGGGCTACGTGTTGCGTGACGGCGATGGCTAAGGTACCCGGGCGTCATTCACTGTTCTGGACGCTGGCGGTCGCGCTGGTGGCGTTCTGCCTGTTGCTGATCTGGCTGTCCTGGTCGTGGGGCAAGCAGGTCGAGCGGCAGAGCTACTACCTGTCCGCCGAAGCCCGGGAAGTCCTCGCTGGATACGCCCGCGAGGCGGAGCAGGCATGGCGCTCCGGCGGCGCTGTCGGGGTTGATGCCTGGCTTACGCGGATGCGCCAGCGCGAAGCGAGCTGGATGACCGTGGTCGACGCCCGGTTGCAGGCGCTTGGCAGCGCGCCGCTGACGCTGGAAGAGGTCGCCCACCTGACCTTCCAGCGCGGCCTGGACTGGCCGGCGAGTTCGCGCTCGGTGCATTTGCCTTACATCGGCATCCCGTTCCCCGACGAGCCGGCTGCGGGCCGCCTGGTACTGCAATTGCCGGCGCGCTACCTGCCCAGCGGTTTCACGCTCATGCACCAGTCGGTGACCCACGGCCTGGTGCCGGCTGTGCTGGCGCTGCTGCTGTGTGCCTTGCTGTACCGGCACCTGGTGCGTCCGCTGGCTCGGCTGCGCGAGCACGCCAACGCCTTGCAGGCCGACGACCTGGGGTCAGTGGCTGGCCCCGAACTCAGTACCCGCCGCGACGAACTGGGCGAGCTGGGGCGCGCGCTGGACCACATGGCGGAGCGCCTGCGCAGCTACGTGGGCTTCCAGCGGCAATTGCTGCGCGACCTGTCCCATGAGCTGCGTACACCGCTCAGCCGCCTGCGCGTGGCGGGTGACAGCCCGATCAGCGAAGCGGCGCTGCGCCAGCGGGTGGAGCGCGAGGTGGAGGTGATGCAGCGCCTGGTCGCCGATACCCTGGAGCTGGCCTGGCTGGATACCGAGCGGCCGCACCTGGAGCTGGAGGACATCGACCTGATGCCGCTCTGGGAGCTGTTGGTGGAGGACGCCTGCTTCGAAGCCGGCTGGGCACCGGAGCGCTTCCTCTATGAGCTGCCGGCGGAGTGTCGTGTGCGAGGCCACCTCAACGCTCTGGCGCGCGCGCTGGAGAATCTGCTGCGCAACGCTATCCGCCACTCCCCTGAGAACGGCTGTGTCCGCTTGAATGGCTGTCGTGAGGCCTCGGACTGGCACCTCTGGCTTGAAGATGACGGCCCCGGCGTTCCGAGTGGCGATCTCGAACGTATCTTCCAGCCCTTCACCCGCTTGTCCGCCGCGCGCAGCGACGAAGGCTTCGGCCTGGGGCTGAGCATCGCCCGCAGCTCGGTACGCATGCAGGGCGGTGAACTCTGGGCGGATCGCGGTGAGGCGGGGCTGCGTGTGCACCTGCGCTTGCCCGCCGCGAGCGGCCTCTAAGCAATTGCACACGGCTTGTTAGGAAACTTCGTATGGCGCGCCGCGGTTTGCCGTTATCATAGGTGGTCTGGTTTCAGATCCGAGTGCCTCCATGACCGTGCAGTATCCGACTATCGCCGATTGCGTCGGCAATACCCCGCTGGTGCGCCTGCAACGCCTGCCTGGGAATACTTCCAATACTCTGCTGGTGAAACTCGAGGGTAACAACCCCGCGGGTTCGGTGAAGGATCGCCCGGCGCTGTCGATGATCACCCGAGCCGAGCTGCGCGGCGACATCAAGCCCGGCGACACGCTGATCGAAGCCACCTCCGGCAATACCGGCATCGCCCTGGCGATGGCGGCGGCGATCAAGGGCTACCGCATGATCCTGATCATGCCGGACAACTCGACCGCCGAGCGCAAGGCCGCCATGACCGCCTACGGCGCCGAGCTGATCCTGGTGACCCAGTCGCAGGGCATGGAAGGCGCCCGCGACCTCGCCGACCAGATGCAGCGCGAAGGCAAGGGCAAGGTGCTCGACCAGTTCGCAAACGGTGACAATCCCGAGGCCCACTACTATTCCACCGGCCCGGAAATCTGGCGCCAGACCGGCGGTGAGATCACCCATTTCGTCAGCGCCATGGGCACTACCGGCACCATCATGGGCGTGTCGCGCTACCTCAAGGAACAGAATCCCAAGGTGCAGATCGTCGGTCTGCAACCGATGGAGGGCTCGGCCATCCCCGGCATCCGCCGCTGGCCGGAGGAGTATCTGCCGAAGATATTCGACTCGACCCGCGTTGACCGCGTGGTCGACATGCAGCAGAGCGAAGCCGAAGACGTGATGCGCCGCCTTGCCCGTGAAGAGGGCATCTTCTGCGGCGTGTCGTCCGGCGGTGCGGTGGCGGCCATGCTGCGCCTGTCGCGCGAACTGGAAAACGCGACCCTGGTGGCGATCATCTGCGACCGTGGCGACCGTTACCTGTCCTCGGGCGTGTTCGATCCCCACTGACATGGCCAAACAGAGATCCGGCCTGCGCTTCCAGCCTAGCGGCGGAGCGCGAGGCCCCGCGGTACCGGTGGGCAAGAAGCAGCGCCTGAACATCGAGCGCCTGGCCCACGACGGTCGCGGCATCGCCCATGCAGACGGTCGCACCTGGTTCGTCGCCGGCGCATTGCCGGGCGAAGCGGTGGAGGCCCGTGTGCTGTCTGCCCGCAGCCAGGTCGTGGAAGCCCGCAGCGAACGCATATTCACCTCGGCCGAGAACCGTCGCGCCGAGCCCTGCCCGGTGGCCGGCATTTGCGGTGGTTGCAGCCTGCAGCACCTGCCCCATGCCGACCAGCTGGCACTCAAGCAGCGCACCCTCGCTGAACAACTCGAACGCTTCTCCGGGCTGATTCCGGAAGAGTGGGCCGCACCGCTGGTCGGTCCGGAGTTCGGCTACCGTCGCCGCGCGCGCCTCGCCGTGCGCTGGGACGTCAAGGCCAAGCGCCTGGAAGTCGGCTTCCGTGCCGCCGCCAGCCAAGCCATCGTCGCCTTCGACGACTGCCTGGTGCTGGTGCCCGAACTGCAAACCCTCGCTCGCGAGCTGCCGGAATTGCTGCGCGGGTTTTCCAAACCGCAGGCACTGGGGCACGTCGAGCTGTTCCAGGGCACCGCCAGCGCGTTGCTGCTGCGGCATATCGAGCCCTTGTCCGATGGCGACCTGGCGCGACTGCTGGAATTCTGTTCGGCACGCGATGTGCAGCTGTGGTTGCAGGGCGACGGGGAACCGACGCCGTACGCCGGGAACGCCGACCTCGGCTTCCGGCTCGATACCTGGAACCTGACCCTGGCCTACCGTCCCGGCGATTTCGTTCAGGTGAATGCGCCGGTCAATGAGGCCATGGTCGCCCAGGCGCTGGACTGGCTGAAGCCGGCTGCCGATGAGCGTGTACTGGATCTGTTCTGCGGCCTGGGCAACTTCGCCCTGCCGCTGGCGCGCCAGGTTCGCGAAGTGGTCGGCGTGGAGGGCGTGCAGGCAATGGTCGACCGCGCCGCAGCCAATGCCCTGGCCAACGGCCTGGAAAATACTCGGTTCCACCAGGCGGACCTTTCGAAACCGCTTGCCGGCGCCCCCTGGGCGGCGGAGGATTTCACCGCTGTGCTGCTCGACCCTCCGCGCGACGGGGCCTTCGAAGCGGCACGGGAAATGCGTTCATTGGGCGCCGAGCGGGTACTTTATGTGTCCTGCAATCCGGCGACCCTGGCGCGCGATGCAGGCGAACTGGCCCGACAAGGGTATCGCTGCAAGCGCGCCGGCATCCTCGACATGTTCCCGCAGACGGCGCATGTGGAGGCCATGGCTTTGTTCGAGGCGAGCTAGGACGGCTCGCGCAATCCGACCGGCCCGAGCAAGAAGAAAGGCCGGCGCTGTGAGCGGTGCACCGTGGGGCACCGTGGGGAAGGGTAGACACGATGGTACAGGTGAGAGCGCACCAGCCGGTCAATACCGACGGCAGCATCAACCTCGAGGCCTGGCTGGACCATGTCCAGACCCTGGTCCCGGTACTGGATCGCAAGGTCCTGCTGGACGCGTGCGAATTTGCCCGCGAGGTGGAAAGCAAGGCGGTCCGCAAGGCGGACAACTCCTGGGCGGACGGCACCTCCAGCTTCCAGACGGGCCTGGAGATCGCCGAGATCCTGGCGGACCTCAAGCTTGACCAGGAGTCCCTGGTCGCGGCGGTGATCTACCGTGGCGTGCGCGAGGGCAAGACCAGTCTGGAAGAGGTCCAGCAACGCTTCGGCGCGGTGGTCGCCAAGCTGATCGAAGGCGTGCTGCGCATGGCTGCGATCAGCACCAGCCTCAGTCCCCGGCAGTCCCTGGTGCTTGGCACCCAGGCGCAGATCGAGAACCTGCGCAAGATGCTGGTGGCCATGGTTGATGACGTCCGCGTCGCCTTGATCAAGCTGGCCGAGCGCACCTGCGCGATCCGCGCGGTGAAGAACGGCGACGATGAAAAACGCATGCGGGTCGCCCGCGAGGTGTTCGACATCTACGCGCCGCTGGCCCATCGCCTGGGCATCGGCCACATCAAATGGGAGCTGGAGGACCTGTCCTTCCGCTACCTGGAACCCGACCAGTACAAGCAGATCGCCAAGCTGCTGCACGAGCGCCGGCTGGACCGCGAGCAATACATCGCCACCGTGATGCAGCAGCTCAAGGACGCCCTGGCCGCCACCGGCATCAAGGCCGACCTCTCCGGGCGCGCCAAGCACATCTATTCCATCTGGCGGAAGATGCAGCGCAAGGGCCTGGATTTCAGCCAGATCTACGACGTGCGCGCCGTACGCGTGCTGGTACCGGAAATGCGCGACTGCTACACCGCGCTGGGTATCGTGCACACCCTCTGGCGGCACATCCCCAAGGAATTCGACGACTACATCGCCAACCCCAAGGAAAACGGCTATCGCTCGCTGCACACCGCAGTGATCGGCCCCGAAGGCAAGGTGCTGGAAGTGCAGATCCGCACCCACGCCATGCACGAAGAAGCCGAGCTGGGCGTATGTGCGCACTGGCGTTACAAGGGCACCGACGTCAAGGCCAGCTCCAACCACTACGAAGAGAAGATTTCCTGGCTACGCCAGGTACTCGAGTGGCACGAGGAACTGGGCGACATCGGCGGTCTCGCGGAACAGCTGCGGGTGGATATCGAGCCCGACCGGGTCTACGTCTTCACCCCGGATGGCCACGCCATCGACCTGCCCAAGGGCTCGACCCCGCTGGACTTCGCCTACCGCGTGCACACCGAGGTCGGCCACAACTGCCGTGGCGCCAAGATCAACGGCCGCATCGTGCCGCTGAACTACAGCCTGCAGACCGGCGAGCAGGTGGAAATCATCACCGGCAAGCAGAGCGGGCCGAGTCGTGACTGGCTAAACCAGAACCTGGGTTACGTCACCACCTCCAGGGCGCGGGCGAAGATCGTCCACTGGTTCAAGCTGCAGGCGCGCGACCAGAACGTCGCCGCCGGCAAGGCCATGCTCGAACGCGAACTGGGTCGCCTGGCGCTGCCGCCGGTGGACTTCGAGAAGCTCGCCGAGAAAGCCAACTACAAGACCGGCGAAGACCTCTTCGCCGCCCTGGGCGCCGGTGACCTGCGTCTGGCGCACGTGGTCAGCTACGCACAGCAGCTGGTGGAGCCGGAGCGCGGCAGCGAGCAGCTCGAGCTCATCCCGCGCAAGCCGAGCAAGATCGGCCACGGCAAGCGTGGCGACATCCAGATCCAGGGCGTCGGCAACCTGCTCACGCAGATGGCCGGCTGCTGCCAGCCGCTGCCGGGCGACCCGATCGTCGGCTACATCACCCTCGGCCGTGGCGTGACCATTCACCGCCAGGACTGCGCCACCGCGCTGCAACTGGCCGGTCGCGAGCCGGAGCGGATCATCCAGGTGAGCTGGGGCCCGGTGCCGGTCAGCACCTATCCGGTGGATATCATCATCCGCGCCTACGACCGCTCCGGCCTGCTGCGCGACGTCTCCCAGGTGCTGCTCAACGAGCGCATCAACGTGCTGGCGGTGAACACCCGCTCGGACAAGGAAGACAACACCGCCGTGATGCGCCTGACCATCGAGATCCCCGGACTCGATGCCCTGGGGCGCCTGCTGGCGCGGGTATCCCAGCTGCCCAACATCATCGAGGCGCGCCGCGACCGCGCGGGTGGCAAGGATGTATAAGCTCGACGACCTGCTGTACCTGATGGCCCGTCTGCGCGACCCGCAGAACGGTTGCCCCTGGGACCTGAAGCAGAGCTACGCGACCATCGTTCCCTACACTCTCGAAGAAGCCTACGAGGTCGCCGACGCCATCGAGCGCGGTGACTTCGTCCACCTGCGCGAGGAGCTGGGCGACCTGCTGTTCCAGGTCGTCTACTACGCGCAGCTGGCGCGCGAGGAAGGGCGCTTCGAGTTCGACGCGGTGGTCGACGGTATTACCCGCAAGCTGGTCCGCCGGCACCCCCACGTATTCCCCGACGGTGACCTTTACGGCGAGCCGGACCCGGCGAAACTGGAGGAGGCGGCGGTCAAGCAGCGCTGGGAAGAGCTGAAAGCCGAGGAGCGCGCCGCCAAGGCTGCCGAGCCGGTCCAGCTGTCCCTGCTGGATGACGTGCCCAACGCACTGCCCGCCTTGAGCCGCGCCAACAAGTTGCAGAAGCGGGCCTCCCAGGTCGGCTTCGACTGGGCCGATGCCCTGCCGGTGGTGGACAAGGTCCGCGAGGAACTGGACGAGGTGCTCGAAGCCATGGCCGGTGGCGACACCGAGGCCCAGGCGGAAGAGGTGGGCGACCTGCTGTTCGTGGTGGTCAACCTGGCGCGCAAGCTCAAGGTCGACCCGGAAACCGCCCTGCGCGCGGCCAACGCCAAGTTCGAACGACGCTTCCGCTACATCGAGACAGCCCTGCGCGATCAGGGCCGCAACCTCGAAGGCACCAGCCTGGAAGAAATGGACGAGCTCTGGGGCGCGGCCAAGCGCGACGAGAAGAACCCGCTCAGCTGCGGATAAGTTCTTCCACCCATGAAAAAGCCCCGCAAACGCGGGGCTTTTTCATGGGGCTTCCTGTAGGAGCGGGCCATGCCCGCGATCGCGCGCATGGCGCGCTCCTACACGAACAGTTAGCCGAACATCCAGCGCAGCAGCCACACCAGCAGCACCACCGCGAGGATCGGGCGACCGATGCGGTAGGCCTTCGGATAACGGCGCTTGAACACCTTTACCTTGCTGCCCACGGCGTCGCCGAGGCGAATCAGTACCGAGTAGGCCTGGTTGATCCCGCCAACACGCTCGCCCTCGACGTTCTGCGGCGCGGTGGCGCGGCCGAGGAAGGCGCTGACGCGGCGGTTGATGCGGGTCAGCAGCGAGGACTTGAGGGGGCGCTCGATGTCGCAGAAGAGGATCAGGCGCGATTCGTCGGTTTCGTTCTTCACCCAGTGGACGAAGGTCTCGTCGAACATCACGTCGTGGCCATCTCGCCAGGCGTAGGGTTGGCCGTCGACGAAGATGCGGCACTCTTCAGAGTTCGGCGTGGCAAGGCCCAGGTGGTAGCGCAGCGAGCCGGCATAGGGGTCGCGGTGCTTGTTCAGATGGCTGCGCGGCGGCAGGCGGGTGAACATCGCACCCTTGACGTTGGGGATGCTGCTGACCAGCTCCACGGTCTTGGGGCAGAGCTGCTGCGCCGAGGGCAGGGGGCCGTCGTACCAGGTCAGGTAGAAGCGGGTCCAGCCCTTCTTGAAGAAGGAGCCGAAGCCGGCCTCGTTGTTGTTCAGGGCATCGCGGATGTAGCCCTCGTCGAACAGCTTCTCGGCTTCCTCGCGGATCATCTGCCAGTTGTCGCGCAGCTTGTCCAGCTCGGGGAAGTGCTCGCGGTCCAGGTACGGCTTGGAAGGCACGCTGGAGTTCAGATACATCAGCGAGTTGTACGGGGCGAACCACGCGGAATGGTTCACCACCTGACGCAGGAAGGGCAGTCGCACCTTGCCGCGCAGGTGCACGTAGAGGATGGCGACAAGGAATATGGCAAGAATCGCGAGAACGATGAACTTGATCATGGGGGCCCTGGATGAGTGAAATCGAGCTGGGCTCTTGCGCAGCGCACGCACAGGCCCGAGGATTATACCCACTGTGGCGGGCGCGCAAAGCCTTGTGCCATCAGTAAAGTTGCCCCGCGTCAATCAAGGATTGTCGAGAGTCTTATCGAATGAGCATGTCGTTACGTGACCAGCTGATGAAAGCCGGGCTGGTCAGCGAGAAGCAGGCCAAGCAGGCCGGCAAGCAGAAGCAGAAGCAGCAGCGCCTGGAGCACAAGGGCCAGGTGGAGAAGGATGACAGTCAGCGTCAGGCCGCCCTTCAGGCGCAGGCCGAGAAGCAGTCCCGCGATGCCGAGTTGAATCGCCAGCAGCAGGAAAAGGCTGACAAGAAAGCCAGAACCGCCCAGATCAAACAACTGATCGAAGGCACGCGTCTGCCGAAACTGGAGACTGAGGACTACTACAACTTCGTCGACGCGAAGAAGGTCAAGCGTATTGCGGTGAATGACCTGATCCGCGACAAGTTGAGCCGCGGCAGCCTGGCCATCGTCAGCTACGACGGCCGCTACGAGATCGTCCCGCGTGACGCGGCGCTGCGCATCAAGGAGCGCGACGAGCGTCGCATCGTGCTGCTCAACGAGCCCAGCGGCGAACCGGACGATGACGATCCGTACAAGGATTACGTGGTGCCCGACGACCTCATGTGGTAAGGCCGTCCCGGCCGGACTTCAGGCCGGGTTCAGCACTACCCCTGCCAAGCGCGCCGCCGCAGCCGTGGCCTGATGGCGCGCAGACGATCCAGCCGGTATTCCGGCTGGTGTCGTCCGCTCGTACTCCTGCGCAGTGCATCCTTTGCCCGCCGCGATCGCGTGGTGAGAGCAGGATCTCAAACCGCCCCGCACTTCAGGCGCGGCAATCTCCTGGTAACTCTGGGCAAGCCCCTCTGTTCCCGGATGGCGGGCCCGTTACTTGAGGTCAGCGATGGCGGCGCCGAAGTTCAGGTGCAGCACCTGACCATCGACCACCAGGGCGGGCACCGATCTGACTCCGGCAGCTTCCGCCTCGGCGATGCGCGGCGCCTGTTCGCCCAGGTGCACCACTTCCACGTCCCGGTTCAACAGCGGCAGCAGTGCGCGTTCAGCTTCGACGCAGACGGGGCAACCGGCATGGTAATAGACGGCGTTGTTCATGATTCCTTCTCCTGACCAGTTATGTATCGAATCGATACCAGCTCAGTCTGCGAGTGCGAACTGGCTTCTGTCAAACTGGTTTTTGATCGATACTATCTGTCGGGAGGATTAGCCCATGACCGATACGAGCCTTTACGACTACCTCGAACGCATCGCCAGCCTGATGCGCGCCTGGGCCCGCGAGCAGCCGCTGATGGCCGATCTGCAGCCGATCCAGTTGAGTGCGCTGAACTACCTGGCGCGCTGCAATCGTTATTCGAATACCCCGCTGGCAGTTACGGATTACCTTGGGCTGACCAAGGGGACGGTGTCGCAATCCTTGAAGGCGCTGGAGGCGAAAGGGCTGATTCGCAAGCGTCCGGATGCGCAGGATCGGCGCAGCGTGCACCTGGAGCTGACGGCGGCGGGACAGGGAATGATCGAGTCGCTGGTACCACCGGCTTTCCTCCGTCGTGCGGAAGATGCCCTGGGTGAGCGTGGCGAGCTTCTGGTGGTGCTGTTGCGCGAACTGCTGGCGACCATCCAGCGCCAGGAGGATGTGCCGGGCTTCGGCCTGTGCCGTACCTGTCGCTTCCACCAGCGTCTGGACGAAGGCGCGCACTGCGGACTCACCGGCGAACACCTGGAGCCTCGCGAGGGCGAGTTGATCTGCCGCGAGCACCGCGCCCCCGACGAGGCGGCCTGAATCGCAGGCATGAAAAAGCCGGGCATCTGCCCGGCTTTTTCATGCCACGCGGAGAACGCTATCAGAAGCGATAGGTCATCTGCGCGGTCAGGCCGTTGGCGCTGTTGTCGTACTTGGCGCTGTAGGCCGGCTGCAGTGCGTTGCCTTCCTGGTTGACGCTGGCAGTGTCTTCCCAGAGGTAGGCGTAGGCGACGTCGACGGTCAGGTCCGGGTTCGGCGACCAGCCGGCACCGAAGGTGACGATCTGGCGGTCGCCCACCGGGATGCGCACGTTGCGGTACTTGTTGTTGGTCGGCGACGGATCGTAGGCGTAGCCGGTACGCAGGACCCATTCCGGGGTCAGCTGGTAGGAGGCGCCGACCGAACCGGACCAGGTGTCATCCCACTTCAGGTCTTCGCCGATGGTGTTGAAGCCCAGGGCCTGGCCCAGCGGCGGGACGCCACTGTTGTTCACCTCGATCTTTTCCAGGCGGCTCCAGCGAGTCCAGACGGCACCGATGTAGCCGGTCCACTTGTCGTCGAACTTGTGGGTGAAGGAGGTATCCACGGACTCCGGCAGGGTGATGTCCAGCTTGGCGTCGTAGGAGCCGTTCAGGCCCAGAGCGCTGGGAGCGTTCTTGACCTTGGTGTGGCCGTCAAGGTGGTAGTCGACCTTGGAGTGGTAGGTCATACCCCAGGTGGTGTCTTCGGCCAGATCGACCATCACGCCGATGTTGTAGCCCAGCGCGGTGTCGTCACCCTTGATGTCGATGTGGGTGTCGCCCTGGGCGCCGGCGATGCCGTTGGTGGCCAGGTCGTTCTTCAGCTGACCATCGATGCGGTTGATGGTCGGGCCGAAGCCGACGGAAACCTTGTCGTTGATCTTGTAGGCCACGGTCGGCTGCAGGGTGATGACCTGAACCTTGCTGTAGGAGCCGTGGTAGCTGCCCTGGAAGCCACTTTCGTAGTCGTTGATGATGCCGTAGGGGACATACATGCCGAAGCCGAAGGTGAAGTCGTCGTTGATCGGCGTGGAGAAGTAGCCGAACGGCACGGCGGCCAGGGGCACGGAGTCGCCCTTGTTGGTGCCCGGGTGCGGACTGCTGGCCTGGCTGATGTCGTCCTTCGCGTCGACGATGGCGAGACCGCCGCTGACTTCGGTGCGCTTGAGCTTGGACAGACCGGCCGGGTTGCCGTAGACGGTGCTGGCGTCGAGCGCGGAGGAGGCGCGGCCTGCGTAAGCGGTACCAGCGCCACTGGCGCTTTGCTCGTTGATCGCGATGCCGTTGGCCAGTGCCTGGGCAGAGGCGGCGCTAATGGTCAGAGCAAGCGTGGTCTTGAGCCATGTTGTTTTCATTGTAAGAGCAACTCCTGTGTTTAACGCCGCGCAAGCTACCAAGATTCCCAGGTCTTGGGTAGCCTCCGGAAAGCGCTCTATTTTGGGCTTCAAAGCTCAAACAAGCGTTCTATCGGCATCGCTGCCGTTCGTCGCGGACGGAGAGAAATTCATGACTGAATGGTCAGTTGGGGACTGAATGCTTCGCTCAGGCCACCTGGCCGAGATTGCCGATGTAGCTGTGCCAGGCGTCGACGAAATCGTGCAGGCGCCCGTGGGGTTGGAATACCCGACGCCAGACCCGGGCCAGGCCCAGCGGATCGTTGGCATGGGGCAGGGGGATGCGCTCGGCCTCGACCATCATCCAGGCAATGGCCGTGCTGTAGCGCAGGTTGACGGTGAGCTCCAGGTGCGGGGCGTCGAGGAAGGCGTGCTGACTGGCCAGCCCGCGAACCCGGCTAGCCAGCTCCGGGTCGCAGGCCAGATAGCAGTCCCAGAGACTCTGGTGACGGTTCTCACCGATGCGGTACAGCCCGTGGCCATGGCTGTCGCCCAGCGCACTCCCCAGCGCCGATTGACAGGCTGCTGCCCCCAGCAGCAGTGCTTCCGCCGCAATACTGTGCCGTCCCAGATAGTGCAAGGTGGGCCGGATTACGTAGTGGCACAGGTCGTTGGCGGCAATTCCCATGACATCCTCGTCCTCGGTGACCGGCGGGGCGGGGCGACTTGGCAGCTTCTAATGATTTTCCTGGCCCCGCCGGGAGCGTACTTAGCCGCTCGATTTGAAGTGTAGTGCGATAATTGTGCTGTAAAGGTCTGTTTTTAAATTGTTTTGATGGCGCAGGAATAATCCATATTCCGTCCGGAAATTAGATGCTGGGCGGCAACTCGGGCATGGCGTCCAGTTTTTCCTCAGCCTCCTCGTGCCCCTGTTCCGCGGCGCGTTGGTACCAGAGACGGGCCTGGGCCGGATTCTTCGCCACCCCGCGACCCTTGGCGTAGCTCTCGGCCACGGCGAACTGGGCATCCACGTCGCCCTGCTCGGCGGATTTGCGGTACAGCTCGAAGGCTTTCTTGTAGCTGCGGGTCACCCCGGTGCCGTTGTCGTACATGATCGCCAGGTTGTACTCGGCGTCCTTGTCGTCCTGGTCGACGGCCTTCTGGTACCAGTACACGGCCTTCTCCGCGCTCTGCTCCACGCCGTCGCCGCTGTCGTAGGCGTTGCCCAGGTTGTACTGGGCGCAGGCGTGCCCCTGTTCGGCCGCCTTCTGGTACCAGTACGCCGCCTGCTCGTAACTCTGCTCGAACTCATCGCTGCCCGCGTCGTATTCCAGGCCGAGGCTGTACTGGGCCGTGGCGTGGCCGGCGTTGGCCGCCGCCACCAATTCGTCGCCGTAGAGGTCGGACCATTGGTCGACGATGGAGCAGGGCGTCGCTTCCAGCGGGGCGGCCTGAATCGGTGTGGCGACCCACAGGCACAGCAGCGCGCTGGCGAGCAGGGTGTGGCGGAAACAGCGGGGCATCAGTTCACTCCTTTGAAAAATGGGCATGAGTCTGACGCATGCCCAGGTACCTATCCATCGGAACACAAGGTCACAGCGTGACCTGCCTTCCGTTTTCATTGCGCGATGGTGAATCAGTCGCCTTTGGCCACCGGGCGTTTCGCATCGGTGATCCATTCGCTCCAGGAGCCGGCGTACAGGCGCCCCAGCGGGTAGCCGGCCAGGCTCATGGCGAACAGATTGTGGCAGGCGGTGACGCCTGAGCCGCAATAGGCCACCAGGTCTTGCGCCGGGCGGCCGCGCAGCAGGCTGGCGAAGCGCTGGTGCAGATGCTCCGGACGCAGGAAGCGGCCATCGTTGCCGAGGTTGTCGGTGAAGGCCGCGCACTGGGCGCCGGGGATGTGGCCGGCGACCGGGTCGATGGGTTCCACCTCGCCACGGAAGCGCGGCAGCCCGCGGGCGTCCACCAGCGGCAGGTCCGGCTCGCCCAGTCGCTTGCCGAGGGCATCGGCGTCGATCAGCAGGCTGTTGTCCGGCTTGCCCCGGAAGTCGCCAGGGCGCACGGGCGTCTCGGCGGTGGTCAGGCGCAGGCCGGCGGTGCGCCAGGCGGTAAGGCCGCCATCGAGCAGGTAGACGCCTTCTCGTTTGCCCAGCCATGCCAGCAGCCACCACGCGCGGGCGGCGAAGGCGCCGGGACCGTCGTCATAGAGCACCACTTCGCTTTCCGCGTTCAGCCCCCAGGTGCGCAGGCGTTCCAGCAACTTGTGCGGGTCGGGCAGCGGATGGCGGCCGGTCACGCCGGGGACGACGGGGGAGGAGAGGTCCTTGTTGAGGTCGGCGAAGTGGGCGCCGGGAATGTGGTTTTCCTGATAGCTGCGCGCCCCATAGCCGGGATCGTCGAGGGAGAAGCGGCAGTCGAGCAGGACAAGATTCGGGTCATCGAGGCGGGCGGCCAGTTGCTCGGGCGTGAGCAGTCGGGCGTAGGTCATGGGCGCATTCCTGTGTCGTGACGGGGCTTTGGCGCATCATAAGGCTTGTATCGCGAACAAGTTACTGTCGGTGGGGAATTGGCGAAAATGCTCAATCTGCAACCCGAGCCGCGCAAGGCCGGCCCGCTGCGCGTCGCCCTGGTGGGGCTGGCGACCGTCCTGATCACCCTGGGCTACAGCGTCCGTGTGCTGGCGCTCGGCGCCGTTGGCCGGCTGCGTCGCGGCAAGGTCGATGGCTTCACCCGCGACTGGTCGGGAAGCCTGCTGCGTCTGACCGGAGCGCGCCTGAGCCGCCACGGTGAAGTGCCGGACTTCGGCGATGGCCGCCGCTACATGATCCTTTGCACCCACTCCAGCTTCTACGACATTCCGGCGATCTTCGTGACCATGCCCGGCTCGGTCCGCATGCTGGCGAAGAAGGAGCTGTTCGCGGTGCCGGTCTGGGGCGCGGCGATGCGTGCGGCGGAGTTCCCCTCCATCGACCGGCACAACCGCCACCAGGCCATCGCCGACCTGGCCAGGGCGCGGGAAATGATGGAAAGCGGCATCGTGCTGTGGGCCGCGCCCGAGGGCACCCGCTCGAAGGACGGCAAGTTGCAGCCGTTCAAGAAAGGCTGCTTCCGGCTGGCGCAGCAGACCGATGCGGTCATCGTCCCGGTGGCGATTCGCGGCATCCAGCAGCTGCTGCCGGTCGGTGGACTGAAGCTGAATCTGGGCATGCCGGTGGAAGTGCACGTGGGTGCGCCAATCGACTCCACCGGATTTGCCGAGCAGGGCGTGGACGCGCTGATGGCCGAAGTGCGCGGGCGCATGCTGGAGCTGCTGGAGCCCTCCGCCGCGTCCGCACCGGCGCCTGCCCTGAAGGAACAGACGCCCGTCTGAGGCGTCAGTGCAGCTGGAGCCTTCAGCGCAAGGGCAGCCGGCCGATGCGGTCGTTCTCCAGGCTGCCCAGGTAGAGCACGCCGTGCACCGGCTTCACCGAGGTGACCATGCGCAGGTGCTGGCCGCTGGTGTCATGCAGGCTGCGCACGATCTCGCCCTTCTCGTTCACCTGGATCACCAGGCCGTAAGGCACCGGCTTGGGCAGGACGGCGCGCGGCAGCTTGGTGAGTTGTCGCTTCAGCCAGGGCAGCTGCTGGATCAGGTCGGCATCCGCCTTGCGCGGCGAGGGCAGGGCGACCCAGAAGGTACCGTTGCGATCGCTGGCGAGGTTGTCCGGCAGGCCCGGCAGGTTGTCGATGAAGACGTCGTGCTGGCCGGCCTTCTCGCCCTTGAGCCAATAGCGGGTGATGCGGTAGCGGTAGGTCTCGTTGACCAGCACGAAGTCCTCGTTCTGCGAAAGCGCCACGCCGTTGGCGAAGTACAGGTCCTTGAGCAGTGTCTCGGTCTTGCCGGTGGCCGGGTCGTAGCGCAGTAGGCGGCCGTGGGGGCGGGCTTCGAGCAGGTCGAGGATGTAGTCCGGCTGGTGGAAACGGCTGGATGCATCGCTGAAATAGATGCGTCCGTCGCTGGCGATGTCCAGGTCGTCGGTGAAGGCGAAGGGAACGCCGTCAACGGAATCGGTCAGTACACGGATCTGACCTTGCGGATCGATCTGCAGCAGGCCCTTCCAGGCGTCGGCGACGATCAGGTTGCCGGCTTTATCGAAGGCCAGACCCAGTGGCCGGCCTCCGGTCTCGACGAAGGTCTGCGCCTTGCCGTCCGCGCCGATGCGCACGATGCGGCCGTCCTCCAGGCCGGCGAAGACGCGCCCCTGGCTGTCTACGGCGGTATCCTCCGGCCCGACGATCTGCCCCTGGGCAATCAGCTCGGCCCTCATCAGGGTGTCGTTGGGCTCCATCACGCCGGTCATCGGCGGGGCCTTCGGCGGTGTCCACGCCAGCGGGTCGATGGGACTGGGGGTGACTGCCAGGTAGATGGCCAGGGCGGCGACCAGCAGGACGATCAGCCCGAAAAGCTTCTTCATGGGGAGTTGCCTTATTGTTGTTATGGGGCGGGCCCAGCCTAGTCCTTGCTCCGGGCTCGACACAGACTGATGGCCGAGCGGAATGCTCGCACATCATGCATCTCTATATAATGCGCGCACCGAAACGAAGGAGATGTTCGTGACCGCTCTCGATATTCAGTGGATTCGCGACGATGCCAGCCTGGCGCGCAAATGCCAGGACTGGAAAGAACTGCCGTACCTCGCGCTCGATACCGAGTTCATGCGTGTCGATACCTTCTACCCCGGAGCTGGCCTGGTGCAGGTGGGCGACGGCAGTGGCGTGTGGCTGATCGACCCGCTGCTGATCCGCGACTGGTCGCCATTCGCCGCCGTGCTGGAGTCGCCGGTGGTGGTCAAGGTGTTCCACGCCTGTGGCGAGGACCTGGAGGTCTTCCTGCGCCTGACCGGCAGCCTGCCGCAGCCGCTGTTCGACACCCAGCTGGCCGCCGCCTACCTGGGCATGCCGCACTCGATGGGCTACTCGAAGCTGGTGCTGGAGATCCTCGGTATCGACCTGCCCAAGGACGAGACCCGTTCCGACTGGCTGCAGCGTCCGTTGACCGAGATGCAGGTGCGCTACGCCGCCGAGGACGTACAGCACCTGGCCGAGGTCTACGTGAAGCTGGCGCCACGCCTGAGTGACGAGAAGCTGCAGTGGCTGCTGGCCGACGGCGCGGACCTGACCGCCAACCAGACCCGTGTCAGCGACCCGCAGGAGGCCTACCTCGATGTGAAGCTGGCGTGGAAGCTCAATCGCCAGCAACTGGCCGTGCTGCGTGAACTGTGCGCCTGGCGCGAAGAGCAGGCCCGCGTGCGCAACCAGCCGCGCAACCGCGTGCTGCGCGAACACACCCTGTGGCCGCTGGCGCGCTTCCAGCCCGCCGACAAGGTCGCCCTGGCGCGCATCGATGATATGCACCCGCGCACCGTCCGCCAGGATGGCGATATCCTGATCGCACTGATCGCCCACGCGGCGAAGCTGCCGGAAGCCGATCGCCCCGAAACGCTGCCTGAACCGCTGCCGCGCGAGGTCACCCCAGTGCTCAAGCAGCTGCGCGAAATTGGCCAGAAGGAGGCCGAGCGCCTGAACATGGCTCCAGAGCTGATGTTGCGCAAGAAGGTACTCGAGGCGCTGCTCAAGACCGGCTGGCCGAACGGCCCCTACCAACTGCCCGAGTCGCTGCAGGGCTGGCGCCGCGCGCTGATGGGCCAGGCCTTGCTGGACAGCCTTGCCGTCCAGACCCACGAATAACGCGGAAAGACACACCATGAAACGCATTTGCTCTATCTACAAGAGTCCGCGCAAGAACGAGATGTACCTGTACGTCGACAAGCGCGAGGCGCTGTCGCGCGTGCCCGAAGGGCTGATCGCCGCGTTCGGCCCGCCGCAGCACACCTTCGACCTGGTGCTCAGCCCGGAACGCCAACTGGCCCGCGAGGACATCCACAAGGTCCTGGAAAACATCGAGAAGCAGGGTTACCACCTGCAGATGCCGCCGGGTGAAGAGGAGTACATCGAGCACCTGCCCGAGGAGCTGCTGCGGATGAACGATCCGCTCTGAAGCCTTGCTGTAGCGCAACTCCCCTCGAGCCGCGAGCGGGTGCAGTGGTGGCACTGTGCAAGTTCGCGGCTTGAGCGCATTATGCGTCGAGAAAGGATGCAATGGAGCGGAACGCTTGGTCTCTAGCTGTGTCTATAGCCGCCTGTCTTCCCTCAACTGATGCTGATATCAACGGGAAGTTCTCCTGAAGCGAGTCCAGATGCGCCAGCCGGAAACGTCCCACCGATCGAAGCGAAGGTCCTGAATCATGCGCCTGCTCGTTCTCGATCGTGATCATGCCCTCTATGCCGCCCTGATCATGGCGGCGGAACCGCGAATCTCGGTGGTTTCCGGCGACAAGCCGGACCGCCTCCTCGAAGCTGCCGCCGAATGCCCCGTCTGGCTCGCCCAACCCGATTTCGCCGCGCAACTGCTGCGCCAGGGCGTACACCCGGTATGGATCCAGTCCAGCTGGGCCGGCATTACCCCATTGCTGGCGAACGATCTGCCCAAGGACTACGCGCTGACCCGTGCCGTGGGTATCTTCGGCCAGGTCATGACCGAATACCTGCTCACGTACCTGCTCGCCCACGAGCGGCAGATGCTCGGCCGCCTGGCCAGCCAGGTCGGCGTGCAGTGGGATGATCGCCTGCCCGGTACGCTCTACGGCCGCCAGGTACTGATAGTCGGGACCGGCGAGATCGGCCAGGCGGTGGCGCACATGCTGGCGCCGTTCGGCGTGGAGCTGGTGGGCGTGGCGAAGAACCCACGGCCGCTGTTGCCGTTCAGCCGGGTCGGCGGATTGGAGGATCTGCCGCGCCTGGTACAGACCGCCGACTACGTGGTGAACCTGCTGCCGGACACCGCGCATACCCGCGATATCTATAACCTGCCGCTGTTCAACCGAATGAAGCCGACCGCCTTGTTCATCAACGCCGGGCGTGGCAACTCGGTGGTCGATAACGATCTGGTGATGGCCCTGGAGGCCAACCAGATCGCCGGCGCGGTGATCGATGTCTGCCGCGAAGAGCCGCTGCCGCCGCAGCATGCGTTCTGGCACACGCCGCGCCTGCTGCTCACCGGGCACACTGCCGCACCGACGCTGCCGGGGCCGCTGATCGAACTGTTCCGCGACAACCTCACGCGCTTCTGGGCAGGCCAGGAAATGCGTGGAGAAGTGGATTTCGCGCGCGGTTACTGACCGGTGTGGATATGAAAAAGGCCCCGGATGGGGCCTTTTTCATTGGCTCTTCGTAGGAGCGAGCTTGCTCGCGAACCGCATTGCACCGTGCCTTGCAGGTTCGCGAGCAAGCTCGCTCCTACATAAAGAGAGCCGGTCAGAGCGAGAAATCGCCCTCGGCGACGATTTCCGCCAGTGGGCGGCGGGCATTGGGCACTTCACGGGCCTGCAGGCTTTCGGAGAGGATCGACTTGTCGCCCAGTTTGCCGATGGCGATGACCGCGTGGATTTCGTGGTCCGCCGGCACCTTCAGTTCGCTACGCGCCAGCTCGCGGTCAAAGCCCGCCATGCCGTGCGTGTGCCAGCCGGCCAGGCTCGCCTGCAGTGCCATGAAGCCCCAGGCCGAGCCAGTGTCGAAGCTGTGCCACAGCGCCGGTTTCTCTTCGCTGGAGCCGGGCGGGGCGAAGGTGGTCTTGGACAACACGACCACCAGCGCCGAGGCGTTCTGCGCCCAGCCACGGTTGAACTCGCCCAGCAGGTTCAGGTAGCGCTGCCAGTTCGGCGTGTCGCGGCGCGCATAGAGGAAGCGCCAGGGCTGCGAGTTGAACGAGGAGGGCGCCCAGCGCGCGGCCTCGATGAAGCTCAGCAGGGTGGTTTCGGGAATGGCTTCGCCGCTGAAGGCGCGGGGCGACCAGCGATTGATGAATTGCGGGTCGATCGGGTGCTCGGCAACGCGGGGGTTGGCGCTCATGGTGGCTCCTGTGACTGCTTGGGACATGCCGATGGTGCCGTGGACGGCCGGGCATCGCGGATGGGACGGGTGGCGCGGCGGCGGATGACCGCTGGCGGGTCGCGCGGCACGTGGTGGCACGTGTGGCGGACCAGGCCCGTGGGGCGCCCAAACTAACCAGCGCGGCACGCTCTGGCAAGCACCGCGCGGTCAATGGTCGCCTGCGCTTGGCCTGGGCGCGCTACGGGCTTAGACTTTGCGCCCCGTGAAACAGCCCCTGTACAAAAAATGGCCGCAAAAGTCGAACCCTTCTGGAAACGCAAGACCCTCGACCAGCTCGATCAGGACGAGTGGGAGTCGCTGTGCGACGGTTGCGGCCTGTGCTGCCTGCAGAAGCTGGAAGACGAGGACGACGGCGCCGTCTACTACACACGCATCGCCTGCAAGCTGCTGGACATGAAGACCTGCCGCTGCACCGACTACGCCAACCGCCGCGCCAGTGTGCCCGACTGCATCCAGCTGACTCCGTCCCAGGCCGACGAATTCCAGTGGCTGCCGCCCACCTGCGGCTACCGCCTGGTGGCCGAGCGCAAGGACCTGCCGCTGTGGCACCACCTGGTCTGCGGCGACCCCGACGCCGTACACCACGAGCGCATTTCCCAGTCCGGTCGCATGCTCGCCGAGGGCTCGGTGCCCGAGGATGATTGGGAAGAGCACCTGATCTTCCGCGCCGGCTGATCCTTCCGCCGGCTGGATTGTCGGCGGGGTACGGCGTGGCATTCTTTCCGTGTCGCACCCCGGAGCCGCGCCATGCCCAGCCTCGAAAGCCTCAGCCTGTTCTTCATCGCCACCCTGGCACTCAACCTCACGCCCGGCCCGGACATGCTCTACGTCGCCTCGCGCTCGGCTGCCCAAGGTACCGCGGCGGGCCTGATGTCGACCCTCGGCATCGGCGCGGGCTGTATCGTGCACATGCTGGCGGCAGCGTTTGGCCTGTCGGCGCTGCTGATGATGTCCAGCGTGGCCTTCGGCGTGCTCAAGTGGCTGGGCGCGCTCTATCTGGTCTGGCTCGGCGTGCAACTGATCCGGGGGGCGTGGCGCGAGCAGAAACGTACCGAACTCGAGCCAGCGCGCCTGAGCCGGGTGTTCCTGCAGGGCATGATGGTCAACGTGTTCAACCCCAAGGTGGCGCTGTTCTTCCTCGCCTTCCTGCCGCAGTTCGTTCCCGCCGGCAGCCCGAGCTTCGTCCTGCAGATCCTCTGCCTCGGCCTGCTATTCAACCTCGGCGGCTGCCTGGTGAATGCCGTGGTTTCGGTGGTCGCCGGGCGCGTCGGCAACCGGGTGGGCAGCAACCCGACCTGGCGCCGCTGGCAGCAGAGCGCGTCGGGTGGATTGATCGTCGCCATGGGCGTCGGCCTGGCCTTCAGCGGCCGGCGCTGAGCTGCGCTCAGCCCGGCGTCCGCAGCCAGTAGCAGGCCTCTTCGCCGGTCAGTGGCGCCTCGTCATCCGGCAGCTGCACGCGCTTCTCCCACAGCGGAAACCAGCGCTCGTCCTTCTCGTCGTCGATGGTCGGCGGGCGCACCTGCGTGCGGAAGCGCCGTTCACAGGCGCCCCATTGCACGAAGTTGACCTGCGCCTCGATCAGGCTCACGGCGTTGGCGCCGCCGCGCGCGTCGGGGAAGCACAGCTGCAGGTGATCGTCTTCCCAGAAGCAGATCTCGCAGATTTCGTACGACCCCGGAGGGTCGCCGAAACTGAAGTAACCGCAGCAGGGACAGGTATAGAGCATCAGGCGTTGCCTTCGATGCCCAGCACCTTGAGCAGGAAGGCGTACTCCAGCGCCACGTCCTTCAGGCCCTGGTAGCGGCCGCTCATGCCGCCGTGGCCGGCGTCCAGGTCGGTCTTGAGCAGCAGCAGGTTGTCGTCGGTCTTGCTCACCCGCAGCTTGGCCACCCACTTGGCGGCTTCCCAGTACTGCACGCGGCTGTCGTTGTAGCCGGCCACCGCCAGCAGCGCCGGGTAGTCCTGGGCGCTGACGTTCTCGTAGGGCGCATAGGCGCGGATGCGGGCGTAGACCTCCGGCTCCTCCGGATTGCCCCATTCGTCGTACTCGGTGACGGTCAGCGGCAGGTCGGGGTTGAGCATGCTGTTGAGCACGTCGACGAAGGGCACCTCGGCGATGGCGGCGGCAAACAGTTGCGGGCGCTGGTTGAGCACCGCGCCGATCAGCAGGCCTCCGGCGCTGCCGCCGCTGATGGCGAGCTGCGCCGGGCTGCTGTAACCCAATGCCAGCAGGTGCTCGGCGCAGGCGATGAAATCGCTGAAGGTGTTCTGCTTGTGCTCCAGCTTGCCGGCGCGGTACCAGGCTTCGCCCAGCTCGCCGCCGCCGCGCACGTGGGCAATGGCGAAGACGAAACCGCGCTCGAGCAGGCTCAGGCGCGCGTGGGAGAACCAGGGGTCGAGGCTCTCCCCGTAGGCACCATAACCGTAGAGATAGAGCGGCGCTGGTTTGCCACGGGCGATGGCTTCCAGCACCTCACGGCGACCGACCAGGCTGATCGGCACCTGCACGCCGTCGGCGGCAGCAGCCCAGAGGCGGCGGCTCTCGTAGGCGTCGGCGTCGAACGGACCTTCCACCGGGGTTTCCTTCAGCACTTTCTGCTCGCCGCTGGAAAGCGCCAGCTGGCGGATCTGCGCCGGGCGGTTGAGTGCCTCGTAGCGCAGGCGGATCACCGGGCCGTCGAATTCCAGGCTGTCCTGCACGTAGAGGTTGTAGGCGGCGTCCGGTAGGTGCACGCGGTGCGCCGGCTGGTCGTGGGGGTGCACTTCGACGATCGGCAGGCCACCTTCGCGCAGGCTCAGGGTCAGGGCGCTGGCGCTCAGGGTCAGGCCTTCGAGCATCACCTCGTCGCGGTGCGCCACCAGCTCATGCCAGTGCTCGCGGGTCGGCTGCGCTTCGCTGGCGCGGTAGAGGGCGTAATTGATGCCGGTCTGGTTGCTGCGGATCAGCCAGGCCCAGTCACCGTTCAGGCGGCCGTGGTCGGGGTAGTACTCGTGGCCTTCCTCGCGTGGCGCCAGGCAGACGAATTCGCCTTCCGGGTGGTTGGCGTCGAGTACCCAGGCTTCGCTGGTGGTCTTGCTGCCCAGCAGCAGCACCAGCTGGCGCTCGGAGCTGGCGCGGTAGCAATGCAGGAAGAAGCGGCCGTCGTTTTCCTCGAAGACCAGCTCGGCGCCGCTCTGGCCCAGGCAGTGGCGGTACAGCTTGTGCGGGCGGTGGGTATCGTCCAGTTCGCCGAAGAACAGGGTACGGTTGTCGTTGGCCCAGGTCAGGCTGCCGTCGCAGTCCTCGAAGGGCAGGGTGGTGACGCTGCCGTCGGTCAGGTCCTTCACGTAAAGGGTGTAGATCTCGTCGCCGCTGGTATCCAGGCTGTAGGCCAGCTTCGAATGATCGGGGCTGATGCTGAAGGCGCCGACCGAAAGGAAACCGTCGCCGGCGAGGGCGTTCGGGTCCAGCAGCAGTTGCTCGGCGCTTTCATCGACCGTCAGCGAGCCGTCGGTCGGGCGCGGGGCTCGGTAGTGGCGCGGGTACTCGTCGCCGGCGGTGGTGCGCTGGTAGTACAACCAGGGGCCCCAGGGCGTGGGCAGGGAGAGATCGGTCTCGCGGATACGTCCCTTGATCTCCTGGAACAGCTGTTCACGCAGTTCTGTCTGAGGAAAAAGCTGATCCTCAAGGTAGGCATTTTCCGCTTTCAGGTAGTCGAGGACGTCCTCGGCGTCGCGGTTTTCCAGCCAGGCATAGGGATCGGCGGCGGCTTCGCGGCGGGCGATGGGGGGCTGGCGGTTGGACATGGCGGCTCCTGGGCGACGGCATGGATGACGCCCGGCTGCGCACCCATGGATAAAAGCGGCTATCATAAGCCCCCCTCTGTCGCTATCGCACGCACGCGTATGAACGAACACGATTACCTGCTCGCCTGGGGCGCCTATCTTGGCGCCGGCCTCGGCCTGACTCTGGTCTGGTTCCTGATGACCGGCTGGATGTGGCGCTGGTTACGCGAACCGCTGCGGGTGATCGTCATCGTCCTGCTGTTCACGCCGACCCCGGTGGACCCGGCGAACAACATGTACGCCCCGGCTATCGCCATCACGGCGCTGGACATCGTGTTCAAGGTCGGCAACAACGCCTGGCGCGCGGTCTCGGACCTGGCGCTGGTGCTGCTGGCGGCATTCGGCGTGTACCTGCTGTTCGTGCTGATCCGCTGGCCCATCGAGCGGGCGCTGAAGAAGCGCCGCAAGGTGCCGGAGCCGGACGATGAGCCGACCCTGCGCCAGCTGATGCAGCCGGAGCTGATGCCCGACGTGGATACCCGCACCGACGAGCGCGGCGACCGTCGCATGCGCATCGAGCCGCGCCTGTAGAGTCGCGCCTTGCGTCCTGACCGACACGCGTCCAGCATGAACTGAACGGCCTTTCGAGGAGTTCCCATGGACTGCGTGTTCTGCGCCATCGCGGCCGGTCGCGTGCCGACCCATATGCTCTACGAAGACAATCAATTCGTTGTGCTGCTGGACCTCTACCCGCTGCGGCCCGCGCATCTGCTGGTGGTGGCGCGGGAGCACGCAACCTACCTGCACCAGCTTTCGGAAAGCGCACAGCAGAGCCTGATGCCGTTGGCCGAGCGAATGCAGCGCGTACTGCGCCGTGCCGGCTACGGCCGGCTCGGCATCAACCTGCTGGTCAACGACGGCCCCGCAGCCAACCAGCACGTAGAGCATTTTCATCTGCACCTGATTCCGCGTGAGCTGAACGACCTGCCGGCCATGGCGCTGCGCTTTTTCACGCGTTTCCTGCCGCTGGGGCGGCGCAGGATGCACAATCGCCTGGAGCGCGAGCTGCATCAGCTGCGCGAGGCAATGTTGGAGGAGAACTGATTCATGTGCGAGTTGCTCGGCATGAGCGCCAACGTCCCGACGGACATCGTGTTCAGCTTCACCGGGCTGATGCAGCGAGGCGGCGGTACCGGCCCGCACCGCGACGGCTGGGGCATCGCTTTCTATGAGGGTCTCGGGGTGCGCCTGTTCCAGGACCCGTCGGCGAGCATCGATTCGGAAGTGGCGCGTCTGGTGCAGCGCTACCCGATCAAGAGCGAAACGGTGATTGGCCACATCCGCCAGGCCAACGTCGGCAAGGTCTGCCTGGCCAATACGCACCCCTTCGTGCGCGAGATGGGTGGGCGTTACTGGACCTTTGCCCACAATGGTCAACTGGCCGACTTCCATCCCGAGCCGGGGCTGTACCGTCCGGTGGGTGATACCGACAGCGAGGCGGCCTTCTGCGACCTGCTCAACCGTGTGCGTCGCGCCTTCCCCGAGCCGGTGCCGGTGGAAGTACTGCTACCTACGCTGGTTCGCGCCTGTGCGACCTACCGCGAGCAGGGTGTGTTCAACTGCCTGCTCAGCGACGGCGACTGGCTGTTCACCTTCTGCAGCAGCAAGCTGGCCTGGATCACCCGTCGCGCGCCGTTCGGTCCGGCGCGGCTGAAGGACGCCGACCTGACCGTCGACTTCCAGTCCGAGACCACGCCTGACGATGTGGTCACGGTGATCGCCACCGAGCCGCTGACCGATAACGAGAACTGGACCCTGATGCAGGGTGGTGAATGGATGCTCTGGTGGCGCGGCGAGATCGTCGATCAGGGACGCGTCTGACGCGGCCTGCGCGCATCCGTGCGACACAGGCCCGGCCCCGGGGGGCGCCTTCGACGACAATCGGCGGCGCCTGGTGGGCGATACCAAAATGAGAAGAATGAAAGGGGGAGAAAATGTTGCGCAGCTACATTCGCATGGTGCTGTTCGCGCTGGGCCTGATGGTGGCGGTTCAGGTGCCGGGCTTCATCAAGGACTACACCCAGCGCATCGACGCCCATCGCATCGAGGCCGCCCAGTCGCTGCAAGGCTTCAAGGACACCTCCGGGCAGTTCTTCAAGGGCGATCTGAATGCCCTGGTGGCGCACTATCGTGGCAGCGCCGACCCGGTATTCCAGCGTGACGCCGACAACATCGAGCGCCTGCTGCGCCGTGCCCAGTTGTTCGAGAATGAATGGCAGGCCCTGCAGGGCGGATGGGCCCAGCGTGCCTGGCACATGGTAACGGCACCGAACCCTGAGCTGCTGCGGGAAACCTACGAGAACTACCGCTACCAAGTGGTCCTGGAGCCTGAGGCCATCGGCTGGGGCCTGGCCGGAGGCCTGGTGCTGGCGTGGATCGCCGAGGTGCTGATGGCGTCGTTGGCGGCGCTGGTCGGCCTGGGTGACAGGCGCCACGCGTCGCGCCGGCACTGGAACTGATCGCAGACGCTTCTACGAATGGCACGCTGTCGAGATTCTGCTGCGGGCTTCAGCCAATCGCGGACGGAGTCCGCTCCTACATTGTTTTCTGGGTGATACCCCTTCGGGCCAGCGCCCGCGTCCTGCGTTCGCGGGGAAGACGATTGCAGAGCGCGGTGCACGACATCGTCACTCCCGCGAACGCGGGAGCCCAAAAGACAGTTGCTCCTACGCACAGGTAGAAGGCGGTATGGATCTGTAGGAGAGGTGGGGGCGCCTAACCCATGCCCGCGATCGCGCGCATGGCGCGCTCCTACAGGTGGACGCCGGCGCACGGGCATTCATGCGGAAATGCCCGACGGCCTCGCAGTTCCTGAAAGCCATCGCACCAATCCGGTAAAGCCACTGCGGGATGCTTGGGAAGGCCCCTACACTCCCGCGGCGTTGCGGTCCTACGAGTTCACTGCTTAGCGTTTCGCCTGCCACAGCGTCATCGTGGCCAGGCGTAGAAACCTGAGTCCAGAGACATATTGCCAAAGCAGAGAAAATCCGGCCGGTTGTTCCGCGCCGGCCGGACTCTGGCTATCTATGGCGGACCGTGTGAGGCGGGCTTCGGCCCGGCCGGTCTCTCTGTGTCTCTGACCCGGATTTCTACCCTTGCACGGTCCGCCTCCCTCTTTTCGGCAGTTTCGGGCGGCGGCTTCTTGATTCAGCAAGGAGCTCCAGCATGAACCTTTCGATTTCCCCGGCCGACGACGGCCTGACCGCAACCTTCTTCGTCCGCTACAACCGGCAACTGCGCGCGCTGCTGATCGAGCAGCAGGCGTGGTTCGTCGTGCGCGACCTGAGCAAGCTGCTCAGCCGCAAGATCCACGAGCCTTTCATCGAACGCCTGGACAACGACCAGCGCCGCCACGAGCGACTCACCGGCAATCCTGAGCCGGAACTGCTGGTCAACGAGAGCGGCCTCTACGCGCTGCTGTTGGTGTACTGCTACCACCCGGAGAATCGCAGCCTGCGCCAATGGCTGAGCAACGAAGTCATGCCCGCGCTGCGCGACCAGTACAACCGCGATGCCCGCCTGCCGCGCCGGCGCATGCAGCACCTGCTTGGCGAGTCGCTGCCAGTGATGGATTGGCAGGGCAGCCTTCGGGTGCGCTGGCGCGACGCGGTGGGTTTGCTGGAAAACCACCTGCACGCCTGACCCGGGGCCGCTTTTGTAGCATGGCTGGAGCGCAGCGATACCCATGCTGTCCGGTGCACGTGCGTTGATGGGTATCGCTGCGCTCCACGCCATCCTGCGTCGTGCCTCTGCCAAACCCGGTCATGCCCTGGTAGGGCGCATAACGCGCCAGCGCTATCCGCCGCGGGGCATGTGGCGCATAACCCGTTCCGGGCTATGCGCCCTATGGGGATGCCAGCGGGAACGTGGGGGATCAGCGCGCCAGCGCTTCCTCCGGCGATTCGTGGCGGCGGTAGGGGAACACGTCGATCACCTTGCCCGCGCGAATCTGCTCCTGCAGGCTTTTCCAGTAATCGGCGTCGAACAGGTTGCCGTGCAGCTTGGCGAACAGCCGGCGCTGCTTCAGGTCGACGAACAGGAAGCGCGGGAACTCCTCCGGGAACACATCCATCGGCCCCACCGAATACCAGGGCTCGGAGGACAGCTCGTCCTCCTCATAGCGCGGCGGCGGGATGTGGCGGAAGTTCACCTCGGTCAGGTAGCTGATCTCGTCGTAGTCGTAGAACACCACGCGGCCATGGCGGGTGACGCCGAAGTTCTTCAGCAGCATGTCGCCTGGGAAGATGTTCGCCGCCGCCAGTTGCTTGATCGCCAGGCCGTAGTCGTTCAGCGCTTCCTCTACCTGCGCCTGGGTGGCGTGCTCCAGGTAGATGTTCAGCGGTGTCATGCGGCGCTCGGTCCAGCAGTGACGGATGAGCACCACGTCGCCTTCCAGGACCAC